>CALYBB010000039.1 GCA_944393715.1 uncultured Alphaproteobacteria bacterium | reverse complement strand
TTTACAGGTTCCTTATTCATACTCCAGACTTTATCATATATCTCTATATATAATACTGTCTGCGTATCCTCTTATTCCTTTATTTACTCTCTTCTATAACTACCTGCCCTCCCCGAGCCGGTGTTGCCCTGTATAATCCACACCCTAACATTTGTCAATAAAAAAATATTTTTTTTTGATCTCCCGCAAAGTGCTTTTTAGCAATATATTGAAAAAACATATTTTTTATTTTTATACAGGTCTGTGCATCACCTATTTATTTGCTTTTATTTAAACGAATCACTTTTATAATGGGAGGAAGTTGTGCGACTCGTAAACAACAGGAATCGTGTTTTTTGAAAATTGAAGCAAGACCTAGTTTATAGGAAATATTTTATGAAAGACGACTTTTATACTATGGGCGGCAGTCATTTCTGGGAGGATGTCTTTTTTTACCAAAAATGGCGGATACAGCGCAATTATATAACAAAAAAGTTCCGGCTGTTGGACAATTGGGATATTCGCCGGCATGAGGGCAGCTTTGAAGAATGTCGCCAAGCGTTTGTCCGGTATATTGAAGCTTATGAAATTGCTCGACAAAAGGGGCATATGATTATTATGATCCACTCAATCGGGCAATCGAAGAATATTTTTAAGCCTTTGTGGCGGAGCGCATTGAAAAATGGCTTTTTGGCTGCGGCAGTCAACTATCCTTCCACCCAAAAAGATCTGGCCGCAAATGCCAAACAATTTCATTTCTTTTTGGATCATCTAGAAGATGTTGATACTGTTTCTTTTGTAACATACGGTGCCGGAAGCGCCATTTTGCAAAAACTATTTGCCGACCGCGCCGGCTGGCAGAAGAAGCTTAAGTTGAGTCGTGCGGTTGAGGTTTGCCCTTATACTTATGGCAGTAAACTTTTTGACTGCTTGAGCAACAATAAGCTGGTCGGTTTTATTGCCGGTCCCATGAGCAAAGATTTGGCACCGAATCGTATCAACCAACTGCCAAAAATTGAGCTGATGGAAAAGGGCATTATCCTGAGCAACCGTTTGTGGCTGGAAAGTTGCGCCGAAATTTTGACCAGAACGCAGATGCCCCGACACGATATTGATGAAATTAAAGCTGATTCTGGCGCAAAAGATATTGTGAAGATAAGGGATCACCATTGGAATATCTTTCATAATGCGACTATCTGCGATGCCGTCATAAGCTTTTTGAAAAACGGAAAATTTTAAATGCTGAGCCAAAGGGATTTCGGCTATTTGAAATTAATGTTCATGTCGGCTTTTTGGAATTCATTACCTTTGCTGAAATAGAACTCATAATTCATTTGAGCCTCATCTTCCGACAGCATTCCCTGCTCAAAACTATGGGGATCGACACCGGTGTTTATGGCATCAACATAGTATTCCGTATAGCCCCACGAAACTTTGCCTTTAAATCGTCCTTCGGCATCTTTTTCGCGATGATTAGAGACATCATCAAGATTGTGTAAAGCTGAAACTTTGGTGCCATCTTTCAGACGGAAGCTTGTCATTTTGTTGTGGATGCCGTCTGAGGCCAGTTCTTTGACCTTGCCATCGGCAGAAACTTTGGTAAACGACGTTTCGAGCAAGCCGTTTGGCAGTCTTTTGACCTTAATGAAAATGACTTCACCTTTGGCATTGACTGTTTTGGTTATTCTTTCGCCGGTTGCGCTGTTTTCGGAGACGACTTCGGCCGGCGCGGTATTTTTCATATCTTGGCTGATGTTAAAACGCCGCTCGACTATTGCGAGATCTATGGCATCACGGAAAGTCTTTTTCTGATCGGCACTTAATCCTTGGAGCATTTTATCCATCTGCCGCTGATCAAAGCTGCCGTCTTTTTTGAGCATTTTTTCCATGCTGCGATTATTGAAACTAACTTTGTCCGTAAACACTTCTTTGCCGTTTACAATTTGTTTGGTGCGGACAATAGTTATATCTTTGCTTCGGATTGTGATTTTATTACCCTTTTCTTTGGTTACGACGCCGTTTTCAAAAGTAAATTTGTTACCTTTTTTATTTGTATAACTTTTTTTGCCGTTTTCTTCTTTAGTTTTTTTCTGATTAAATCTACTGATGGCTATTCCGTATTTGATAGAACCTACGGTTCTTTTAGTGCCGGAGTAGACTTCCTTGGCGCCGCTCCATAAGAGGCGCCTCGTGGCACGCCCTATAGGTCGTCCTGCCTTTACAGCCATCCCTTTAGCTGTTGAGGCGGCCATGGTACCAATACTGGAACCGATTTCTGTCGAGCTGATGGATGAAGCAAATTCACCAGCAAATTCTTTGGCCATTTTCATTACCGACCATGCCAGAAGAAAAATGAAGCCCAGTTTTAAGAAATGCGGCGACGCCCAGCTAAAGCTTTCAAGTATTTTTTCGAAATAAGTTGCGGCTGCCGAACTAGACGACTCAAACATATCATCAAAGGTTATAACACCATCGCTCCCATCTTCTATTGCTTCAATACCGTCGGTAACGGCCTCTTGCAAAGTTGCCAAAACCAGCAAAACGACAATAGAGATAAAAACGAATGCAAACATTGAATTAAGGAAGGTTTCCCAAACTTTTTTGGTGTATTGGCGGGTTGCCCTGAAGGCAAAACCACCTATGGCCGCCGGAAGCAAGGCCATTGCCACACCAAGCTGAAACACTGCGTCGACCATTAAAAAAGGAACGGCAAGAATTATGATCATAGACAATACCCATAACGCAAACCCTGTAAACAGGTAAATAAATACCGGCAATATCCACCATGTGCGCTCATCTTCGTCCCAAGACTGGCACATCATTGCACTGCCTAAGGCCTTAAATTTGAGCACATGATTTTCCATCATGGTCATGGTTTTGATGATGCTCCAGCCCATTGATACCGGAAGGCTTCCTTCCTCAATGGTAAAACTACCGTCGTTGCCTGTAATCTCTTGGCTACTTGTGCCGGCACCCGTATTCGGCGCATAAACGGGGTCGTCAAACATTTGCTGCGCCAGCAGCTGACCGGTTTCATAAACGGGATTGATAAAGGAGGTATAGAATCCGGAGACGCCGCTTTGCAAAATAATAAACACCAAAGCAACAATAAACCCTTGGTTGAGTATTGCGGAAATGAGGTCTTTAAGATCGCGGGTTTCGACCGAAGCCACAAAAGCCAGAATCTGAATTGCTAGCCAAACGCCAAAGGCAACAGCGACTATTTGTGCAACGGCGACAGAAAATGAATTGATGGCAATGCTGCCAACACGGCTCACGGTATTGAAGACCAGCGCAAACAACTTGCAGAGAGTACAGGTTTTTGCCGGTTTGTATTTACAGGCAGGCAGGCAGCTGTCATCATCTTCACAAGTTTTTACGTAATCTTCAAACATTGTATTTTTGGTATATGAAATATCTTTTTCATCCGGAGAGACACATTTAAAATCTCCGCTCAATTCTTTCCGACAAACTTGGTTGGCCTCACAAACCAGATCCTGTCCCGATGAACCTCCCATTTTTGCACACAAGCACCTTGCTGACGACGCTTGTCCGTTGATAGAACATAGGGGAAGACTGGCCGTATCATTCAGTTCGTCTTTCGTTTCATTTGAAAGAGGCAGATATTGGCTTTGATAAAACTGTTGCTGCGCTTGAGTGTCTGCTATTACCTGCGCCGAAGCAGAGAAACACATAATATTTGAGAATAACAGCGCCGCGGCGATGATCTTGCCAAAAGTTTTTTTTGTGTCAAACAACCTTTTCATCATACACCTCTACTTTCCGCGCAGCTTGTTGCCGACAAAACGTCCCGCTCGACCCACCGCTCGGCCGGCGGCAGCGGCGCCGCGGCCGATTCCTCTGGCTGTTCTCATCGGATGTGCCAGCGCACTGCCGGCCTTTTGTACGCCTTTTTTGGCCAGATTGCCCGTTTGATAGGCGACAAAGTCTTTGGCGTAATTCAGACCGGTAGCCTTCATTGCCAAATTCTTGGTCCAAGACGTCATCATCGTGGCAGCACTATGCATTGGCGACGAATCGCCAAAGGCGCCGTCGGGGAAGAATTTGTTGACCAAATCCGAACTGGCTTTTTGAATCAGCTTAAAGAAATAAATAAGAGCGAAAAGCAGCATAATAAAAGTGGTGGAAAAGATAGAGAAAACATCGTTGATCTCTGTCCGAAGTTCATCCTCTTCGCTGTCGCTTAAGCTGTTGTTTTTATCTTCAACAAGGTCTATTTTTTCGTAGAGTTCTTCCAGACCGCCGACGGTAACCGCCTCACTGACCAGCTGCATGCCAAAGTGAACCATAATAGCCAAGCCGGCGAACAAAGCCGCCGATTTGGCAATAACCGAGATAATGACATATAATTTGCCCTTGGTCAGGTCAAAAGGCCAAAGCCCCATCACAACCGGAAAAGCCAAAACGGCAAAACCGATTTTGAAGGAAATATCCACCAGATAGTAACTGAGGGACAAAACCAGCATAAAGCCCATACAAAAGACAATAACCCCCTCAATCCACATAAAGATATTCGGAATCGTAGCCAGTGTAATTCCAAAAGCCTCAATATTCCATGCGCCGCCGGAAGTGGCGTAGCACATTATGATATCACCCAAGACCATGACATTGGCCGTTTCGTTGGTAATGGCACGAACAGCGCCAAGAATCGAGTTCATAACCGACTTAGGCATGATATTGGTCGGGCCGGTATATTTGATATCCTGTGGAATATCGACAATCAAGGCATCATAATCTGTTATGTCGCCGCCTCCGACATCCGTCGTATTGCTGGCCGATGACAGCAAACCAACAGCCTGACCGGCCGCCGGCCAACCTTCTTTTGGTATGGATAAACCTCTAGGAGGATTTTTCTGAATAATTGAGCTTTCGCAAATTTTGCGGTGTTTGCCGTCACACTGCGCTTTGGTTATGGAACATACTTTTTTTGCCGGCAACGACAATGGGTCGACGTAGACGCCTGAAAATTTTCTTTTATTGATTGTGCCTTCGAACCTGACACCAAAGTGCAGGTGGGCGCCGGTGCCGACACCGGTGTTGCCGACACAGCCGATTTTTTCGCCCTGCCTAACCCTGCTTCCGCTGGGAATCGGGCCACTGTTCATTTTCATGTGGGCGTAGTAGGTTTGCCATATATTGCCGTCTTTGGTATCGTGGGTAATAATTGCATAATAGCCATAACCGGTAACCTTTCCGCTTTTACTCCTTTGAGTTTTATAGCTTATCTTTCCCGGACCGGCGGCAATAACCGGCGTGCATGGAGCTGATGTCTGCGGCGCAACATCTACGCCCATATGAGCCGCCGAACAACCAGAACAAGGTCTTGGACGGCAGCCAAACAACGATGTCAGACGTCCCCCTTGCAACCCCGGAATCAACAAGTTTGGAATCTCGGTTTGGCTGAACACGTCCTCGTTTTGTTTGGTAACTTCTTCATCGTAGGCTTTTTCTTCGGGCGTCAACGTTATTTGCGTCTGTGTTTGTGCCTGTGAGGCATCTGGGAGCGGGGTTGTCTTTTTTGCCGCTTCTTTTTGCAACTCTTCTTCCAGATATTTCATATCGTCATCGGTAATGGTATCCCATGCCTCGGTATATGTTTTGGTCTTTTCGTCCCAAAATTCTTGTCCCATGAGAGCGCCAACACTCATAATCGGGGTAATGAAATATTTGCTGATGGCTGTGGCGCCGAAAACAATAAACCAGTAAGCCAGCAAAAACTTAAACCCGAATTTGAGCAAATCGTTCATTAGATTGCCAAGCTGCAGCTGGGTAAACGACGACACGTTTTTCAGCGCCCAGAAAGCCAGCCAGATCATTGAACCCAAAAGCAGAAGAACCATGCCGGCTTTTTGAGTAACTGCCAAACCGGCATTGGCCGCATGCAAAAACGCCGATGTCAGACGCTCAATAACCAAACAAGACCAGCAACCGGCGCCAAAACGCGCCTTGACCTGCGCCGTGGTCGGACAATTGCTGGTTTTGTATTCTTCGGTTACTTCAGCAACAGATTCCTGCACCGCTTTGGCCTGCATTTCTTTTCCGAGCATTTTTGAGGCTTCTGCTGCCCGAGAATTTGCAACTTCTTGCAGTTTTATGATCTCGGCCTGAAGCCGCTTAAATTCTTCGTCCGTCAGATAGCCATCTTTGTAAATATCTTCCAGATCTTCTAGGGCTTCTTCATACTGTTTCGCTATATCGTTTCCGTACATGGTAGCGGTTGAGGTCTCTTTTACCTTAATGCTGTTGAAGCCCTCTTCCTTCGTATATTTTGACAGCATATTGACGCTTTCTATCACATCTTGGGTATCGTCTTCACTCAATAAATCTCCTGCAATCGTCTTCTTTTCTGCGGCTTCTTCTTTGGCTTTGGCTTTTTGCAAAATACTCTTGGCTTCGGCAGAGATATCAACTTGTTCTTTGTCCTTGTAATAATCCTGAACCATTTTTTGCTCATAGGACGAGAGCGGCGCTGTTTTTGCCTTTTTTATTTTTTCTGCTGCGTCGTTAGGTAAATATGCCGTTCCGTCGCTTTTTACCGACGATTTGAACTCTACGTCTCCTGCAGAAATATCACTTTTGTTTGTACATGTTGCCACTTCGTGCCCTTTTCCTCCGCGGACGCAGATTCGGGTGGATAAGTCGCATTTTGTGTCTCCGCAAAGGATGACATTTGCTACGGCCGGCGGACAGGCAGACAGGCACAGTGCCACAACCAACAGACAAAGGCGAACCAAGCCTGCTGATTTTTGTTTTATGTTAACCCGCCTCAACATCGTTCTGCTCCTTATCTTCTGCCCGCCAGATGCCGCATTTTTGCCCGATATGCTTTGATCTTTTCGTTTGCTTTGCCGATTGTTCTAATCAACTTAATGCTGGATTGCGGCGCCAAAGACATTCCCCATGTGAAAATCGCGCCAATACCACTTAAGATTGCGCCGCCGATCCCTTGAACCGCCGCTTTTAAGTTCCGCTGGAAATTGGCACTGACCTTGGCGCCGATAAGTGTTGATGTAAGCTGCTGCGAAACCCCCATTGAGCCATAGATCAAAAAGCCGATTAACAACAGGCAGATAAAGCCGATGCTCAAATCCTGCAGATGAGGCTTGACCGGCTCCGGATTGAAAATGCTCGGGTTGTTCTCAATCAGGCTGATCATGGACACCAAAACCAAGGAAACAATTATTGAAAAACACATCAAAAATCCCGCTGAGGCCAAAATATGACTGAACCCCATTTTGGCCCATTTTTGCGTCGGCCCAAAAGCATAAGATAAAATGTATAACGGCAACAGCAGGATAATGATGCCCATCTGAAACACCATGTCTACCAGATAAAAAGTAAAACCGATTTTGACAACCCAGAAGAACAAATATAAAATTATGCCGATAAATCTGCCGGTGATGCTGGGAACTTCTTGCATGGTTTCTATGGCGACCTCGGCTCCGAGCGTCAAATATGCCGAAAGCACTTGCAGCATGCATTTCATGGCGTCCATCAGCGATGTCGGAAAACCGTCTTCCGTGGCGCGAAAATCGCCCTCGATATCGCAGCCCAAACTAACACCCTGAACTTTCATTTCCGTGCCGAAGACAACAAAGTTGCGCGGTTGTTCTTTTGATGCGTCCAAAGAAGCGTTTAGGATATCAAGCCCTAATTCCATAAAGGCACGGTAGACCGGAAAAATCAGCGTGTTTAGGGTGAACATCAGGGCACCTGATGACGATGCCAGCAAGCCGCAGATTAGGCAAACAAAGGCTTTGCGGATAATTTCATTCCAGACTTCGCCGGCATTGGTCTCGGTTACCGAACTGACAAATTTAAGCAGCCGCAGAGCCAACCATATGGAAAAACCGACCATCATTATCGGCATGGCCGCACCGGTAAAAGCCGCATGCATGTGCATAACATTGCTGCCGGCAGCTTTGTACATCAGCTCAAGAATCGAACAGCTCAGACAAAGCGCATCCGAGGTATCGATCTCGCCGATAACAACCTCATCTTCTTTTCCGGCACACGCCCCAAGCATCAGCACCACCGCTAATATCAACAGCAGCTTTTGGGTAAATCGGAATATGTCGCTCCAGCCTTTCATTGTTGTGCCCTCTGCGTTAGTCCAGTTCATCCAGTTTTTGCCGATCCGGCCGGCGGCCGTTGCCTATGGTCGTCGGTTTGCCGCCGCGGACAAAATCTTGTTTCTGGTCGGGAGTATCGTCCGGCGCGGCCGCATCGTTTTTGTCGGTATCAGGCTGCACGGCGTCCGGTGCCGGAGTTTCTTGTCTGTCGTTGACGTCTTGTTCTGTCCTGTTGGATTGTCCTTGAGCCGACGTCTCTTTGTTTTCTTGTCTTTGGGCCTGCGGCTGTGGATTTTTCACTGTTGTCTGACGTGTCTCGCCGGAAGAACCGTTACCAATGGAAGCCGTCGAACGCTCCGGTGTCGGATTGTTGCCGCCCGAGCTGCCTGAACTTCCACTCGAACCACCGCCCGAACTGCCGTCTGAACCACCAGCACCGCTGCCTGAACCGTCTGATCCGCCACCTGAACCGCCTGAGCCTCCACCAGAGGCCGCTTTCTTATTGATCCGATTGCGAAGCGGTCTTAATGTTGCCAAGCCGACGGCTCCGTCAACAGCCCAGCGTGTTACATTCCTCGCCTTGTCATCGGCCCACTCGCCTATAGCATCGGTTGTCGGTTGTGCCACTTTAAGCGCGGCGCCTTTGACCGCAGAAGCACCCATCGTGGCAATGGACGGCGCCGAAGGCTGCATGCCACCGCTGGCAAAACGATCAACCAATTCTGTTATCCGAGCCAGTAGCAAAAAGCCCAAAATATTGGCAAACATAAACATTAAAAATCCTAGGCTGAAGACATTGACAAGCTCTTTTAGGCTGTTGGTATCTACCTTGTCAATCGCTTCTACCAAAACCAGCAACCCGCTGCCCCCTTGTTGCTCTTCATCGCTGCTAATGTTAAAGGCCATTGAGACGCTGATCAACTCCATGCTGATTCTGACGATAATACCCATCATCATAAAGGTGAAAATACTGTTAAGCAACATTTTGAAACCGGTCGCGGTGTATTTCGACGTTATCTTAAACGGCCAGCTGGCCACCAAAAACGGCAACAACGCGCCAACAATACCTAGCTGAACCACCGCATCAAGCAAGTAAAAAATAAAGCCCAAACACAACAGAAAGCCAAATACCCAAAAGAAAATGCCGTAAATAATGCAGTCAATGCCCAATCCTATCTGCCAGCCTTGATCTGTGATTTGCAACAGCAAATATTTTCCGCCGAGGCACAACAAAGAACTGCCTATGGTCTGCAACAGCGCGTATTGCTGATTGACATTATAGGCAAAATTTTCTATCTGCTTATACATTTCGACAGAATAAAAAGTGTTGTCACAATTGCGCTGATAGTCCAGAGAAAGAATATCTTTGTTTGTGGCGCAAAGTGTTTGCAGGCTCTCGTTATTATAATCTTCATTTTCTTCTTTAATGCGATCTTCCCAAGATACGACATGGACAAACTCATCGCCGAAAATCAAACCGGAATTCAACAGAGGATTGATGATATAGCCAAAAATGTTGTGGTAGTAGAGCAGCAGAAAAAAAGCTATCATGAACTTATAGCCCTGTTTGACTATCTCCGTAATATATTTGGCAGCATCCTGCTTGGCCATTGAACTGACAAATACCAGAGTCTTCATTGCAACCCAGAGCCCCATGCCAAAAGCTATCACAATTGCAAACGATGATGCAAATTTGGTCGCGGAAGTAAATGTTATTTCGTCGGAAACTTTGTAAATAACGCCGATAAGCGAACAAAAATGGCACTTTTTGCTGTTGTACCAGCTGACCGGAACAACTTCGCAAATTCTTGCTCCTTCGTTCTTGGCCGAATAGACCGTAACTTGATCGCTGATTCTCCTGATGCAGTACTGCGTGGCTACGCCCTGAGGCGACGTGGCTTGGTAGCATTCTTTCCTTTCTTCTTTTGCCTCTTTTCCATTTGTCTGCACACGTCGGGTAACATTGTTTTCTTTTTCATCAACCGATACCCAACCATCAGCCGTATATTTGGATATTTCAAATTGATCTACACAAATATACTTTATGTCTGTAACCCCTGTATTTTTAAAGTTGACTATAGTTTGCCAAAAACTCGCGCCCCACGCTGTTTTTTCCTTTTTCAAACAGACATTGTTTTCTAAATCGCATGTAACTTCTCCGCAAAGAACGATGGTGTCTTTTTTTAGGTCTCCCCCTTTAAAAGAGGTTCTTTCTGTCAAAAATTCTTCGGCACTTTGGCGTTTGATCTCGTTCATTGAACTGTCGGCAGCATAAGACGGCGAAACTGCCAAACACAGCAGTCCGCAAAAAATCGTGACCAAAAATTTATTCACCGTCCTCGTCATCCTTTGTTTTCCCCTGAAAAGGGTTGCCCAAAATAATTCCTGCCGCGGCAACAGTCAAAATCAGCACCGCCAGTGCAATGTAAAACACTGCCTTTCCGGAAAAAAAGTTAAGCAAATCAGTATAGTAAGCCACGCTCACTATAATCAGCGCCAAAATTGTCGTCAGCCAGGCTTTCAGCATCACTTATCCTTTTTTGTCCTTTCTTCTCTTATCATAACATATAAATTACTTACAAAGTGTTACAGTTTTTTGATTTTTTGCAATAACGGCGATTTTGCACACAAATCGCTTTTTTTGTACTATTCTCTTGATTAATGCGGTGCTTGTCTTTAATATGACAGGCAATGATTGTTAACTTTAGCAAGGAACAATTTAGTCATGGAAGAAATTATTTTTCCCAATCAAATCAGGATGTACCGCCGGTTGCGCGGGCGCTCCATGCAGGAGCTGGCCGACCATCTTAATGTTTCTCTCTCGGCAATTTCTAAGATTGAAAAAGGATACCGACGAGTGGATCAAGAACAGCTGGTCAGGGTTGCGGAATTTTTGGATTGTCCTTTGCAGGAACTGTTTGTTAACGAACAAAATTCGCAGCAAGAAATCGTTTTGGCGTGGCGGCGGGAGCAAGAACGCCGCAACAAAATCAACGAAAAAAGCGGGCTGAAAACGCTGGGTGCCGGTTTGCGACAGATCCGTAATGAAAAGAATTTGACGCTGATTGAGGTGGCCGAAAGTGCTGATATGACGCTCTCGGTTTATCATCGGATTGAGATGGGGCAACGCGAGGTTTCTGACAAAGAAATGAAAAATATTGCCAAAGCTTTGAAGATGCCTCTTGATGAGCTGAAAACAGAGATTAAAGAGCTGGATGAAAAGGGATTTTTGGAAGAGATTATTCAGCGCAACGATGCCAAGTATAAGCTTTTGTCAACACCGCGCGGAGCTATTGCCTCTTTTGGTTCGTCTTTTCAGGATGCGGCTAAAGTTTCGGTCTTTGGAACTGCCGGAAGAGAGGGTAATGTTATTATTGATCCTGAAGAAGAAGTCAAACAGGTTCCTTGTCCTCTGGCTCTGCAAAACAAAAAAGATATTTATGGAGTTAATTTGTGCACCAGACGCTTGGGTAGTCTGTTGCCGGCAAGATCTGTGCTGTTTGTTGACCCGCAGGAGCCTGTCAGTGTCGGAGATATTGCCATCTATTATGCCAGCGAGACCGAGGCAAAGATTGTTGCCATTCGGGAAAATGATGCGGGGCAGCTTTATGGAATCCGCTGGAACCCAGATGAAAAAATATCTTTTGATAACAACGACCTGCAAAAACTGCAACGCGTTGTATTTATAACTTTGTGAAATCTGACAGAGTTTTAGTCTGAGAAAAATCCGAGGTTGTTTTGAGGCCTCGGATTTTTTGATATGTTTTATAGCGGCGGAATGTTGAGCTGAACAATGTCTCCTGCTCGGATTTTGCTATTGGCATAACGCATGTTGCCGGTTTCAATCATAAAACGTTGGCGACCGGTCATTTGTGCCGCTAGGTCGTAAAAATCTTTGGCTCTCATTTCCTGTCTTTGCGGATTCATGATATAGAGCACACAACCCTGTGTTCTTTCGGCAACACCGCAACGAGCCCTGCCGCGTGGAACTTCAGCATTGACAACAACCCCCTGCAAACCGTTGCGGACAATTTTTGATTCGGCAAAAATAAACCGTCCGGCAACAATACCTACAAACAAACTGACGCTAATAATCAGAAAAAATACTTTCATGGTCAGCCAATCCGGCACTTTTGCCGTCGACCGACGACCATAGACCTCTTCTTCATAAGCTTCCTCATCAATATATTGCGGGTGATCGGCAGATTCCGGAATATCATGAACCTCTTTGGACGGAAGCGGTTTTTCATCAAGATAATCGTTTATATCAACCTCCGGTTTCCGACCGGACATCGGCACGTATGAGGCAAAAGGACTTACATTTTCCGAACCGGACGGACGGGCGGAGGTCTGCGGTGCCTGCCTGTTTATCGGGCGTTTAATTTTTTTGAGCTGCGGTTTGAAACCGCCTGAGGGTGCATCCATTTTTGTCAGCCTTTATAAATTGTTTTCTAATATTTTTGAGGTCTTCATAGTCTTAACAACTCGCGGAACAATCATTATTATTGTCTCAGACCCGAGGGTTTGTGAGCCAAAGACTGTATCAGGAAGACCTATAATCAAAAAGTTCTCTCCCAATTTGCTGCGGATGGAGAATCTGGAAATTTCGCCATTGCTGCTTTCCAGAGTAATGTCAGAAAAAATTTTGTTATTTTGCTCAAAAGAAGCTTTGGCCAAAATAGATAAATCCGCCAAAAAGGAATTTCTGCTTATGCATTTACCGATATCAAAACGCGAAAACCATAAGTTCGGGACAACAAATTTTCCTTCACCTACGGCTTCAACCCGAGCCTGACGACTTAAAAAGCTCGTTAATGACATAACGTTGATATCGTTTGATGTGGTCAGCATCCGCCCCAGAACGCCGCTTTTTGCGCTCTTGATGGAACCAAAATCAAAAGCTTCCATAATCTGCTGCCATTCAACCCCTTCCGAATTATACGGGTATAAGTTGAAGACTTTGATATCATACGCCAGCAAAACTGGATTTTCTTCAAAATAGCTGATTAAATTTAACACCTGACTCCGGAGTTCAAAATCGGCATCAAACGTAATGCTGTAATCATCAAAATCGGCCGTAAAATCCGTTATTCCGGCACCGCGAAGCACATCAAGAATCGCCAACATGATTGTTCGGGAACGAGGAATATAAAGGCTGAAATTGGCTTTGCGGGAAATACGCAGCGTTTTGTTTGTTGCGTTGTAGCTGTAGTAAATCTCGGCTGCGTCCGCAATCATATTTACAACGTCCGTAAAATCGCCGCGCAAATTCTCAGCCGAAATGCTGGCATATGGCGCGTCCTTGGCCACCAGTTTCAGTTTTGCCTCTTTGGTTAACTTCAACAAGGCTTTTTCCGCCGACATTGTCTCAAAGGAAAAACCATTAACCTCAAAACGCGGAAGGAGGTCATTTTTGCCGTTGCGAACCAAATTAAAGGCTTTTAGATTATAAGGAACCGTCGATATCATCTGCTGGGTATCCCAGTTGACAAAACAACGCAGCGGCGTTTCTAAATCTAATTGGCTGGCGCCTTTTGGCGTGCGAATGGCAGGATAGACAGGCTTTTTGACTTCTGCCGTATAAATCGGGACTTCCGGCGCAGAGACATCTTTAGCTCCTGATGCCCGTGAAGGTATTATTTTATCTATATAACCACAAGAGCACAGCGCTAAAATGCTTAGCAATACCGTAATTTTAAAATAAGGTTTTTTTTTCATTTTTTATTCCTGCGGTTTGGAACGAACTGATGATTGAGGTTGCGAATGCGGCTGACTTTGAGGTTGTTGCTGCTGGTTTTCTTTTGCCGGCGCCATGTTATTTTGGCGCATCAATTTATTTACTACCTCATCCATAGACATTCCCGCGCCGACCGTCGGATCCTCTGATTTGTCAATCTCGCCCAGCGCTTCCTTCATTTTATTAAGCTCATCTTTATCTTGTTTGATCATATCCGGAGAAGCATTATGCTCCAATTCGGTTCTAAATTCCTGCAAATTTTTTTTCAGAGCGTTTATGCCTCCAGCAATTTTTTTATCTACATACCCGTAAAGATCCGGATGTGAAACGATATATTCTCCCGTTTCGCTGATTTCTTCCAAGACGTCCAATATATAAGCATAATGCTTATATTCTTCCATGGCAATATTGCCACTGCGGACGCATCGCGCCGCTATGCGCGATATTGTCATATCGTAGTAGTCCTTCAGAAGGATATAGTTATCGACATACCATGTATCTCCGGCCGTGTTTTTTCCTGAGCTGAATGTCTTATTCGGTTCCATTTTTGACTCCTCGCCCGCCACTCGTTTTCTTTTAATTTAATTTAGCATTCAGGCTTTGTAAATTATTATTTTAATCTTTTAGAATACTATTTTGATAAGGATCAACAACCTCATCTGCGGCATCATTATCAACAATAAAAGGTTGAGTTGAAAGCTCGACCGGCGTTGACCCATAAACAAGTGGGCCGCTGTTGATTACTTTTTCCTGAGAAAACAAATCGCTGCTGCAAATATAGCTGTTATCGCCGATGGCTTCCATGGCCGGATATGCTTCGCTGCCGTCATCTTCAACATATACCCATTCCCAATCTTGATCTTCTTTGTTATCGTTATTTCCGGTAAAGTTCTTTTCGTTATCGGCAGAGATAAATCCCCAATCACTGCCGGTTTCTTCTAACCGTGCCGCGCTTTTTTGTTCATCTTTTGAAGTTTCCTGCGTAAAGCCCCAATCATCACTTGTTGAAGTCAGAATTGTCTCAGCATTACCGAATTGTTCATCCGTAATATCTTTTGTTTCGGTCTCATTAAACATTAAATCCGGCGATGCAGCGGCAATGCTTCCGGTTGATATTTCTTGATTTTCTTCGGGAATCCGGCTTTCTGTCGAAACTGTGGGAACTACATCAGAAATTTCAGACGGCATATTTGAAGAATCAGCATTTTCTTGAAAACTTCCGGTTATTTTCGGAAGCTCATCATCTTCTTCCAAAGTATTTTCTGCTTCAGGCGGCGCAATATCTTCTACTTTCGGCTGTACATCCACAGTTGGCGCCGACTGGATATCCGTTGTTTTTTTCTTTTTTTTCTTTTTTTTCTTTTTCTTTTTTTGGGTTTTTTCTTCCTCTGCAAGGAAACTTTCCTGCGGCTTTTCAGCAACAGTGGAAGAGGTTTGTTCTTCGGCTGTTGGCGTCAATATTTCAGTATAATCGTCTGTAGACAAAGCCTCTTCACCAAAAAAAGACTCCGGCATGGCTTCTTCGGCCTCCGGCAGCGGATTTTCTTGACGAATCGGCTGAGCCATTAAATCAGAAGAGGCTGATAAATTTGTTTCTTTTAAGGCCAATGCCAGCATTTCTGCCAGTTCTTTGGTCTGCCTCCGGCTGATTTTATCGTAAAGTTTTCCTTGTTCTTCTATGGTTCTGGTAATTGCTTTTTCGATATTTTGCTCATTTGACGCCTGCAATGACGCAATTTTTTCGGTCAGTTGCACAATCTGGCTCGAATTATCCGGCGTGTTGATTTGAATATTATTGGCATTGTTGTTGGCTTGTGCGGTATTATTTTGCAAAACGCTTACAGACAAAAGTTCTTTTATCAGGCGGTTTTGAGACTCCCCAATGGCTTTTATAAGTTTTTCGGTATCATCTTTGCCTCGCACCGCCGGCGATCTGTCTTTGATCCGCCCCAAACCTTTAACCATTTCGGCTTGTGTTTTTTCAAAAGCTTTTATCAATTCTTTATTATCATTGGCTTTTTCAGCCGATAATATTTCGACCTTGTCCAAACGTTGATTAAGCTGTTTTTGCCCGTCTAAAACAACTTCTATCAATTTTCTGGTTGAATTATCAATCGTCTCTGTTTTTGCCTGCGGCAACAGCGAATCTTCGCGATTTAGATTACTCAACGATGCACTCAGCGCCGTCTGGCTTTGCATTATCGCTTTGCATAATTCTCCTATTTGAATATTTTGCTCGGCCCTCGTATTTTGATAAGACTCGGTAATCATTTTACAAAGTTCGCTCAGTCCTCGTGTCTGCTCTTCTCTGCCCGCCTTAAGGCTGGCTATGACCAGTTTACATAATTCGGCAAACTCTTTTTGCCGATCCGCATGAGCTTGTTCGTTTCCGGCACTAATTGTCCGGCATAATTCTTCTAGCTCTTGATGTTGCTCGTCTTTGTTGTCTTTCATGTTTTTGGCGATAAACAACTGCGTTTTATTCAGATCTGCCACCAATTTTTCAAGACTTTCCTTTTGGACCGATGTTTGTTGCTGAATAACGCCGCCTATGGTTTTTGCAAACTCGACAGCAAAATCTTTGTCAAAGCTGACTTTGGTTGTTCCTGCAATAGTTGGCGCCGGTGCTGCCGAGATATTCTGGCTTTGTGCTTTGGCCAAAGCTGTTGCTAAAATCTGAGCCTGCTTATGTGCTTCTTCGTTTAGATGAGATTCCATCGATGGATGTGATGATTTTTCCAAGCCTGATTGCTCGGCTAATTCGTCCGCATAATCCTGCAGCATAGCTCCGCCCGGCAAAGATGAAAAAATTCCTCTTATATCCGGCGAGAGTTCTAGGAGCATTTTGTTAAAAGCCTCTTTGCGCTCTGGGCTTAGGATATGCATCTGCCGATAAATATTTAAAAAACGCTGTGCCACAACGACAGGGTCTTCTTCGCCGTTGCGCAGCGCCTTGCGGCGAGCTTCCGTTGTTTTGTCCATTTCTAATGCCATTATCTTGCCGACAAGTTAAATTTTTCCATACTCGCCTATTGTAGACTATGTCTTGTAAATTTAGAGTTAATAAATATGAAAAAAGAGGCTCTTTATAAGCCTCTTGCACTTTTTTAAGTAATTTCCGTCACAGTGCGCAAATTGCCATCGCGGTTAATTTGCACAACCCGAAGCTTTTGCCGCATTTCTTCAATGGTTTTGTTGCGGTCAATAGTCGGATAGGTATGCAAAATACGGTCTGTAAAAGCCTGATAGGCGGCTTCGGAACTTTCGGCGTGAATCGTGGCTAGGCAGTTATCATGTCCGGATCCCATCAACTCCCAAATTGCACCGGCATTAGTGGTTGATATTTCGCCACCGATGATTGCATCAGGCGTAAAGCGCACGACCAAATCAATGACTTTGGCATAATTCAGGGCATTGGTTTGTTCGGTACGGGACAACGTAATATGCACACGATTTTTGTGCGGCACAATAAGCTCTCGCGTATCTTCAATAGTTAAAATGCGTTTGTTGATGTCTAAAATCTTCAGCAAATTGTTTAGGAAAGTTGTTTTGCCGGTTGAGGTGGCTCCAGAAACTAAAATATGATCGCCGCGCTTTATACTCAAAAGCAACCGCTCATACGGATCTTCCGGTTCTTTAATATCTTTTAGCGGATTGATTTTATGCAATTTCTCTCCCTGCATTAGGCCATAGTCCCCCAGACCAAATGCAACATCGTCGGCATGGACACGAATCGTCAGCGCAATACCGCCTGTCAGGTCGTTATTGTCGTACATGACATTTTTACCACAAATCGCCGAAAATCGGTGTTCGCCGGGGATGGTTGCATAAACCACGGGGTTGCCCTGAATCGGATCAAACGGCAGTTCGTAGGTATTGGCTATAATGTATAACAGATCCGTCAGATATTCTTTAGTCAGCTTTTCATCTTTATATGCTGTCCACGGATACGCCCTTTTGCCTCGAAGGCGCAACCAAACCTCGCCAGCATGGTTAATTGCGACTTCTTCAATGCCCTCCTGTTGATACCAGTAAGCAAGAGGCCTTAAAACAGATTCCAAAACGGTGAAACTCATGCTTTCAACTCCTTAAAACAAGGCTGGAACACTACTAGTGGTTGAGCTTGATGCCTCGCCGGATGCTGCTGTCGGTGTTCCGGCCGCAGGCAAAGTTCCGGAAGCCGGCGGCGGAGGCGGCGCCAACGTGTTTCCAGTCTTTTTGGGCGCTGTATCATCAATCAACGGCGGCGTTCCTCCTCTTACCGCTTCGACATCGACTTGATCCGGATCATAGACAACCTGACCGCTTGAGGCCGCCTTTGCAATCTCTGCGCGATCTTTTTCTTCAGCCTCTTGTTGTGTTTTGACATCATCAATCAAGATTTCCGGTTTTTGGTATTTTTGGGACTCTTCCGAATCACGCTCAATCGTCCGCAGCCACAAATCGGTATTCGGATAAACAATGATACGTGTACCGGCAGGAATATAGGTCATTGCTTTTACGTCCGTTTTATCTGCCAAAATATCGTCAAACAATGATTCCATATCGTCCAAAAAGTTTTGACGCGCATCGTTGGCTGCCTGTTGTTTTGATGTTTCTATTTCGCCGGCAGCATCATCAGCCGAAGCAATAAAATAGGATGCACCCGAGGTTAAGACTGTTGTTACGACAGGCAATGTATATTTCTTGAACAACTGTTGATCAACATAGCCCAATGCTCCCGCGCGTCCTTGAGCATCTGCCGTTTGACCGGTAAAGACAAAGATTGATCCATCCGGTCGGATCAGACGTTCCCAGCTGATCTGAACACGTGCAGACTCCGATGTCGCTTCGGCAGCAGCCGTAATACTGCCAAAAGTTCCTATCAAGCGTGATCCTGCCGGAATAATAATATTGCGCCCCTCCTCAGCATAAACATTGCGTTCAACGTAAGCGGTAATTGGCGCCGGATTGTTGGTATCAATCGCGCGAGCAATGACCGCCGGTATCGGTTTGTCGGAAAAGATCATTTCGCTCATATCAACCCGCCACGAAGAAATTGACTTTGGAATACCCTGCTCCGACCAATCTTTTTGATATCCGTCAAAGGCCTCCCTGCGATAACCTGAGCTGATTTTGCCGACGCTGATATTCTGCCGGCGTTGTTGCATGGCTGCATCCAATGCCGCACGACGCGTCGGATCATATCTTTCTCCTGGGCCATAGCCGCCGCCGGGGCCAAGATTCCCCGCCGGACCATTACCAACACCATAGGCGCCGCCAGGACCAAAAGTCCCTGCCGGAACAAAAATACTGCCTTCCGAATCTTCGGCATAATCGTCGCCAAAATCTTCCGTGCCTATAAGATTGCCTTCTTCATCTATAATCAGACCGTCCGGCATTCGGTAGCCGATGATGTTGCCGTTCTTATCAACAACTGTATCGTTTTCCAAAATATCACCCAAATATTCACCATCTGGCGTCAGGGCAATACCAAGCGACTTATAATATTTAGAATCTTCCAAAAGTTTTAGAGCCGGCGAAACATCTTCTTCTTTTAGCGCCGGTTTGTCGTCGACGAGCGAGACAATATCCGATCTGTCAAACCACTTGTGGCGAACACTGCCGATGACGTTGCCATTGGCATCAACGGCTTCACCTTTTTCGTTGAGACGGGCAATAACTTTACCATCGGCACTTACGACATTCCCTTGGACATCAACTTCGCCTATCTTGTTTTCTTGCGTATCATAAACATCCATGCCGGAGATTCTGCTGATAACATTGCCATCCGGATCAACAATCGTGCCATCGGGAAGTATCTTGCCAACAACGTTGCCTTCTAAATCAACAATTGTGCCGTCAGGAAGTATCTTACCAATAACATTGCCGTCTAAATCAACAATCGTGCCATCAGGATTGATATAACCTATCAAATTGCCATTTTCGTCATAAACAGCCTGACGAGAATCCTCCGCCGGCAAATTTTGATCTTTTTCATCCGCACGTTTTATAATGTTGCCGTCGGCATCAACCAAATTGCCGTTTTCATCCAAATAGCCAATAAAATTGCCGTCTTTGTCAAAAATTTTCTTTCGCGTTGGTTGCTGCAAAAAACTATAAAATTGTAAAGGAGAAGCTTTGGCTATGGCTTCCGAATTGGCGTTTAATATACTGCCGTCAGCCGACAAAGTGCCGACAACATTGTTTAAGTTATCCAGCACTCTTCCGTCCAGCTGCAGCTGCCCCAAAACCAGATGAGTGTTGTCCCTGATATTGTAATCTCGGCTGCCTCGGGCGATAACTTTATCGCCTTTTAAGACAAAGCCTCTGTCAAACCTCCCGAGATTTTGATTGGTAAAGCTTGATACATCACCGTTGCGACTGATGATGCCAGCAACTTTACCATCAGCATTATAGACGTAAAAATCATTGAGGGCATAACCGATCTTTTGTCCGTCAGCAACAACATAACCTTCAAAATCAATTTTTCCGACTTCTTGCCCGTTGTTGCCCCAAACCTGCCCATCTTTGGAGATATATCCGATAAATTTATTATCGAGTCCGAATGCTATTTTGTATTTAAACAATGTTCCCAGAGGGAGCCCCGCATTGGTATTCACATTATCATTCGGTTGCTGATATCCCACTAAATTGTTGCTTTCGTCAACAACCAGTCCGTTAATAATGCTATAGCCCACAATTTTTCCGTCAAAGCCTATAACCGATTCATAATCTATGGTTTTGCCAATGAGCGCATTGTCTGCATTGCGCAGCTGGTGCCGAAAATCAAGACATCCTATAAACTCGTTGAGTTCATTATATGCTTTGCCATCATAAGAGCTGAAGCCGATGACCCTGCCATTAAAGTCTATTATCGGAGAATCCGGAGCTACCGTGCCCAAATAAGATCCGCTATCGCTGATAACCTGACCGTTTTCAAGTAATTTTCCGACGTATACGCCGCGGTAATTATAAACTCCGCCGCCGGAAGAGACCACGCCGAGCAAATTGCACTTATCATCGCTGACACCGCCCGAAGGTGCCAAATAACCAATAATGATGCCATTATTGTCTTCTACCAAACCTCTGGCGACAACGCGGCCTATCTTGGCACCGCTTGAATTATTGATGCTACCCGTCATATCCGCATACCCCAAGGAAACACCATTGAAATCGAGAGCGGCTCCAGCGGTATATGCTTCGCCGACTTTGGGCATGTAGTTTAGGCTACCGGCGCGGATTTCGCTGACGCTGCCGTCCGGAAGAATTTTGGCAACCGGAGACAACGACTTATTTTGCAAAATATTTTCGCCGCCTATCAGACCTATCTTTTGGCCAGAGGCGTTAAGCGCTAAATTTTGATTGATTTTACTGGCGGTTATTTGATTTTGAGAATTAAGGACAAAACCAGAACCGACGACGCGACCAAATTCCGCTCCGGAACCATTTAAGGCTTTTCCGTCAAGACCAAGATAGGAAGAAACCGTGCCAAAAGGCGTATAAAAAGGACGCAAGGGCAAAGAACGACCGGCTATTGCTCCGGACTGGTCAAAAACATATCCTTGCGGCGAAACAGATACACCTTCACCTTTATTGTTAACCAGCGGCGTTATACCTGTTATACCCAAAAATGAACCATCCGCCGCATAAACAGCTCTTGTTCCGAGGACTGAACCGATAACCGTTCCTGAGAGATTGTATGCTGTTGTACCGATGATATACCCGATTGTCGTACCATTCAGCAAGATGACTGAACCATTACTTAAAGCATGTCCTTTCAACTCACCTTTGTAATCAAAAACAGGGCCGGTGGCTATCAGGTTGCCAATAACATTCCCCGATGCATCCGTAATTTGCCCACGAGCGGCAGCCAATCCATTCGACGTTGTTCCTTTGGCTAAATTTCCTTCCGGCAGCAAACGTCCGAGATAACGTCCCTTTAAGTCTGTCGCTGTGGCGGCAAAATCGACCGATTGCCCCGTTATATTGCCGTTAATGTCTTCAACCATTCCATCGGCACGGAGTCTGCCGACAATTTGATTATTGTTGATAACTTCACCATTATAACTGACGAAACCTATGTAAAAGCCGTTATTGTCAAAAGCGTAGCCGGAGGAAACTATCTTGCCGATGATACCGCCATCGTCATTATAGACGAAACCGTTGGCTTTCAGACGCCCTATGAACTCAGAGTTAAAATTCGTTACCTCGCCGCCAGGGACAACGCTGCCGATAAATTCACCCGACAAGGATACAACCATCTTGGAAGAGATCAGGCGTCCGTCCAAAATATAATCGCTGCCAATTTTGCGATATGCGTAACCATCCGGTGTTACGATACCTATCTGCTGGCCGCCGAGACCAGTATAAAGTCCGTCGCCGGTTACACGACCCGAGACTTTTCCTTCATCATTATAAACCAAACCCGGAAAAATAATTTGTCCTAGGACATCAAAATATTCGTTAACCACCAGTCCGTTTGGCAAAGCTTTTCCTAAGACCTGTCCCGAAGAACTGCGGATCAGGCCATCACTGCCGACTTTACCTAAAAGACGCGCATCGTTGCCAATTGCCACGCCTTGCGGCACAACGCCGCCGATAAGCTCGCCGCTTGTGCCTATGATCAAGCTGTCGGCCGTAACATTGCCCAACAACCGGTTGTCAAAGCTTACGACCTTGCCATCCGGAATTACTTTGCCCAAAGGCTCCCCGTTAAAATTTATTGCCGTAATCTCTTGTGCATTGGCTGCCGAACAGGCACACAAAAACAGAGCCAGAATCAGGAATCTGCCCGCCCACAAAAAAAATTGTTTTTTCAGCCTCTTTACCAAATTCATTTATTAATTCCTTCGGTTTTTGGCAACCTCTCCCAAAACATAGCCGGAAACTTTTTTATCCAAATCTATGAAAGAGCCGTTGTTCTTGACATAACCGATGTTATTGCCGGTAGCGTCAACAACACTTCCTTCATGTGTTAACCGGCCAATATACTGACCGTCATTTCCGAGAATCGTCGCCCCGATCGGATAAACTTTTCCTAAGATACGATCATTCATATCAACCGCCAGTCCTCCAGACAATATTCTGCCGATTATAGTAGCATCTTTACCGACAATTTTGCCATCAAAATTTACATAACCCACAACTTTATCATTATTGGATATAACTATATCTCCAAAGACAACTTCTCCGATTAATTTGCCTGAGATGCTGATAATATTACCGTCCGGCAAAACTTTACCCAAAGTAATCCCCTCGGGACTAGCGACAGATCCATTTGGGGCAACCGCGCCTATGACCTGACCACCAAAATCAATCACGAATCCAGAACGAAGCAAATTCAAATTCTTGTCGCTGCTGCCTCCTGGTAAAATGGCCGTGATAATCTCTCCTTTCAAATCGGTAACATCCCCGAGCGAATTTAAAAGGCCTTTGTAATTTCCCATGGCATCAGTCATTATGCCTTCGGGAATTACCTCGCCGATAACCTCTTTTTTATTATTCAGCACTTTTTTATCATGCGTCGTTGATGCAATTTTTTCGCCTTCAAGATTGACTACGCTGCCGTCTGATACGGCATAGCCAATATACGAGCCATCATAACCGATTGCCGCGCCCTTGGTTACAACAGCCCCCTGATATTCGCCGCGCTGGTTAAAATATTCGCCTTTGGCATTAACCTTTCCCACTCTGTCGCCGTAGCGGCTGAAGACATCTCCGGAATCAACCGCAATACCGATAACGCTACCCTGCAGATTAATGACTTCTCCTTCTGGAGACGGAGCTCCGTAAACATTATTATAAATACTTAGGCCACCGTTGCGCAGGCTTCCCTGAGGGACACCTTTGGCGTCATAAATTTGTCCGTCGGGAAAAAGCCGACCGATCAATTTTCCGTCTGAACTGATGATCGTTGTCCGCGACGGCATGGCCACTCCCAAAATCTGATTATTTTCATCCAACACCAAATCATTGGCTGATAAAACAGCGGATGGTTTGCCGTAGATACGCACCTTTGCCTTGTTGTCTATCCGATTTATATATTCACCGGTATTGGAAAAAGCATGCCTTTCATCCAAAACTCTGCCGATATAAACACCTTTGCTGTTGAATACATCCCCTAACAAACCGACACAACCTACGGGAAGCTTGGCTTCGTTGATAACAACATTATTTATATTAACCTCGCCAAGATATTTGCCATTCAGATCAACGGCGGCACCGCTACGTCCTACTGCTCCTATAAATTCACCTTTTTCGTTTAAAACGCTGCCATCTGGATTAACGCAACCAATATACCGGTTGTTCAAATCTTTGACTATTCCTGCATTGTCAACCGTCCCTAAAAAATTACACTGGTTATCAAATACTCTCCCCGAGCGGAGCGTTTCACCTATATATCTGCCTTCGGCATCAATAACAATGCCTTCTGGCGTAATTTTATAATTGGTTTCTTCGTTGCCTTTTTTAATTTTGCCGTCTTTATCCAGATAGCCTATTCTATTACAGCCATAACCAATGATACTGCCGGCTCTAACCATCTTGGCAATGACTTTTGAACCGTTAATATCTTTAACCAGTCCGTTTGGCAAGGCTCTTCCGACGACTTGCTGTTGTTCATTTTCGATTGAACCGTCATTTTGCAGTTCGCCCAGCAATGTTCCTTGGGGCGTGATGGCTATTTTATCAAAGGAAACCAGTCTGCCGACGATATTGCCCTCAGCATCAAAAACTATTTCTTCGCCTGCATAACCAATAACATTGCCATCCAAATCAACAACCGTGCCGTCCGGAAGCATCTTGCCAATGATGTTGCCATTGGCATCAACCAAATTCCCGTTTTCATCAATATAACCGATGACATTGCCGTTGGCATCATAAGCTACGCGCATTTTTTTGCCATTCAATGGCGAATTTTTAGCGAGGACATTGCCGTTTTCATCCATGTGGCCGACGACATTGCCGTTGGCATCCACGACACTGCCGTCCGGCAGAACGACACCAAGAACCCGTCCATTTTCATCAACGGCAACACGTCCGGGTTTGGTTACGGAACCGATAACATTACCCTCTAAATCAACCACCGTTCCATCCGGCTGAACGCGGCCAATGACATTGCCATTCATGTCTACGACCGTTCCATCCGGCAAAACACGACCGATAATATTGCCGTTTTCATCATAAACAAAACCGGTTTCTACCGCACGGCCTATGGGATTGCCATTCAGATCAACCACGGTTCCGTCAGGAAGCATTCGTCCAATAACATTGCCGTCTAAATCAACCACGGTTCCGTCGGGATTGGCATAACCGATTAAATTGCCAAACTCATCATACACTGCCCGACGGTTTTCGGCGACACCCAGAACATTGCCGTTTTCATCAAGGATAAGGCCATCTGCCCCGACTCTACCAATGATATTGCCGTTGGCATCCCGAACATAGCCGTCTTCGTCAATCATGCCGATGATCTTGCCATCGGGACCTATAGCATAGCGAACACCTTTAACATCCTGCGCCGCCGTTTCGCCAGGCAACGGCTCGCAATAGTTACAATCTTCCTGCGTTACCGCATTGCCGGTTACAGGGACTTTAGCCGCTTTGACGCTGTCTTTACCTAAATTAAGTTCATGCCAGGATATAATAAAGTTATTTTGGACATTACCCGCAATAACCGGCGCCCAGCTCATGGTTATATGGCAGGTTTCGTCTCCTGTTAATGTCAGCCCCGAACAATTATCATTAAAAGCAAATCCTGCTGCCGGCGGTTCAGCCAATTCTACCGAAACAATTTTGACAGATGCTTTGCCGTTTGTCCCCAAAGTCAGGACGTTTTTGGCATCGGTTCCCAAAACGACTTCGCCCATCGGTACCGGATCCGGCGTGGTCGTCAAAGGAATTTCGCCGTCCATTGTCGAAAATTCTATACTTTGAGTGTTTTCAACCGTCGGAATGTCGTCAAAAACATCTGCATTGTCGGTAAAAACAGGATCTTCGTATTCGGCAATTTCATCGCCGCTTTTAATCAAAAGAACAAGCCCGAAAATAAAAATCAATAAAGAGGAAAGACCAATCATCAAAATGATGGTATTGGTCTTTTTGACGTATTTTTCAGAATGCGTTAGCGGTTCTTTGCTCATTTTACTTGCTTACTGCGTCCTCACCACGCTGCAGAATACACCGTTGCGCCCTAACTCCCCGCAGATCCGGTCTCCCGTTTCAAGATTTTCTATGGGACCGACCCTCAGGTGAAACAATTCTTTACCCTGGCCGTCTGCCGGCGCATCCACAGAGAAAAACGGCGCCATTCCTCTGAGTTCATCATCATACTTGGATGATAAACGGCTCCATAATTCTTCCAATTTTGAGACATCTCCGTCCGCTCCTAGTTCAATGGAGATATTTGAGGAATCAGCCCCCTTAAATCCTGCACCATAGGCGTATTGCGGCATCATGCCGGCCGGAGGAATATTGCCGGAATTGCTGATGCGCTGCATCTTAGAATAATCAAAACTGTCTGCGATATTACCGCCGCGACGATAGTCTCCTCCGTTTTCGGCATATTCGGGAACAATTATCTGGCTTTGCCCCGCTTGAATATCCAGTTGTCCGGAAACAGCGGCATTTGATCCACCCGCAGGAATCGATACTCCCTGCGTCATGCCGGCGGTTCCATTCGGCATCATTCCGGATATCCCCGAAACATTACCGACAGCCGGCATTGCTCCGGCTGCGCCGGAAGTTCCGTTTGACTGGCCAGGTATTTGCGGGCCAACTTCCCATGTGGGCGGCAGATAGTCTCGGGAATCGATGGCAAACTCCAACCCGCTCTCATCAGAACGACGCATTTTAATGCAGATAATTCTTTTGCCGTTGCGCAAAACCATGTCGCCGACGCCTTCAACAATAATTAGGCGATTGTCCGGACCTTTTGTGCGGAAGCCGACAGGGACTTCAACCCTTTCGACGATCATGCTGACGACAGGGCGCTGGGTCATATTTAAGGCTTTTTTACCAAGATCAATATATGTGAATATGTTATCCCGCCAGACTCTTTCAGGAGCAATTACAACATCGTCCGGATTGGGGACGTAAACTTCTAGATCGAATTTAAAATCGCTCGGATCTACCGGAATTGACTTTAACCAATCAGATTTTTGAAAACGCCTCGTATAAGTTGCATCAACAGATTTGCCGCCCGACGAGCCGCCAATGCCTCCGCCTGCAAAGGGCGTCCCACCCGTCGAATTATCCGGCGCATAGCTGTCTACGACATCAATGTCAATAATTGCATTGGTGAGTCTTTCGGTATTGACCGCTTCGGATTTTACATAAAAAACATATCGATTACCTGAACGGCCAAAAACGATAATGTTTGTATCAACACCGATATTAGCGCCTTTCCTTGGATATAAGAGTAATGTACTTGGGCCTGCAATTTGTCCATCAAATGTCGCGCTATCGCCAATGAAAATATCTTCAATCATTTCCCATGACGGAAAGTTAACCATGGTTATCATACCTTCGCGAACACGGATCGGCAGAACAAGATCCGGCGTCCAATAATATTTTGAATATGCCGGACGGCTTTGCCCTTCACCCAGATTTTGAAGAGGATCAAGCCATGCCGCCTGAGTCATTCCCAAAGAGTTGAAACCGGCATAGCCCAAATTCATAGGCGTATAGTTTCCCTGAGCCTGCTCAGCGCTGGCATCCATCATTTGTTGATCAACCTGCGCTGCTGCGCCAGACGGCAGTATTATCCATAAAGCCCCCAAAAAACAAATTATATTGTTTTTTATCATTTTTTTCACGTTACAACTACTCCACTCTGTTGCGGCTCAGCGCATATCGATAAACCGTAAAACCGACAGGATTTTTTAATCTGTCACCATATTTAACCGTCTTTCGGCGGTAACCGATGTTAAGAGAGGCCGTCCAATAACCGATTTCCGGCTGAGCCGAGTCGGGATACATGTCTCGGGTCTCGTATTCCACCTGCCAAACTCCATCGGTCAACTCATTAACAGACAAAATTTTGACCTCGCGCTCCATTCCTCTGTTTTTAATAATGCTGATTGCTCTTTGAGCAACGTTATCCAAAAAATCCTGATAGACCCTATTATCAGACATCTCTTGGATCGGACCGCCAGGCATCCACCGCGCTTCAGCTTCCGCAACGTCTGAACTGAATGCACTTCTCAGCAAAACATATTCGCGAACAAAAACCTCTGTTATTGCTTTGCGGTTGCGCAATTCAGTCGTTATCGGTTGAATGTTATAAACTTGCTCCGAACGATTTTGAAAAGTCAGCAAAAAAGGTTCGACCCGATAGAGCGGAACGACCTGAAAGATGGCCAGAATCAAAACAATATTACAACACAGGCTGAAAGCCGTGATGACAGCAAAAGCCCGCGCTGTCCACAAATAGCGTTTTTCGGCAATATTGGCAACAAAAACCTCATCCTGCCCGCTCCGACCTGCTGGTCGACGAACCGGACGGCGCCCTTCAAGAAGTCTGGACTGCGGACGGTTTTGCCCAATTTCTTCCACCATATCAGCCTTCCTCGTTATCTATTAAATTGTTGCGACGAACCAATCGGGCAGAGTCTTCGGGAGCTCTATTTCCATACAGGCACACGGAGACAATTTTAATTCGTCGCTGCCGGTGCCGATGCCGACCGGCTCAGGCTCATAGTACGAGCCATAGCATCCGGACAAGGCCACCAAAAGAAACAACGCCAATAACTTAAATTTTATTTTCATGAAAACAACCCTCCTTCGCGGGTTATGCTTAAGACTACGGATATTATGAAAGTATACTGTTTTATTTTAAATGTCTAACAGCTTAAATATACTTATCAACAAATTAGAATATTTCCACTTCCGTTTGTGAATATCTGGTTACCGTAAACCCCAACGGATTGAGCAGACGAGCCACAACGAACGATCTCTCCGGAATAAAGTAGGCGGTAACCGATGCTGTCCAATAACGTACCCGCAACGTCGTTTCTTGCTGTTGCTGCGTTTGTCCCTGCTCATTATATAGGTCGTATGTCTTGAAGTCGACTTTCCACACGGCCGAACGGCTGCCTCCCTGACGACTGACAGATATAATTTCGACTTCTCTAACCAGAGTTTGTTTAAATATGCTTTCCCAGATCTTTTTGGTTGCCGCGCCAAACTCGTTATAAACATCAGGCGAGGACAGATAATTGAGCATTCCGCCGGACATCCACCGGCTGCGCATTTCAACAGGATCATTGATAATGGTGTTGCGGATAATAACATATTGGCGGATAAACATTTCAAGCAACTTGTCTTTGGACGCCATATCTTGCGCAATTGCTTCACTGCGGACGATGTTTTCAGAATCGCTTTGATTTATCAGCAAGAAAGGCTCTACCGTTACCATTGGCGCCAAACGAAATAATGATAACGACGCCAAAACCATAAAGCCCATTGATACTGCCGCCGTCAGAATAAAAAATCTGGAAACCCACAGGTAATATGTTTGGCGCAGGGAGCTGTGCTTTTCTTCCAAATGCTCAAGATAATGAGGCTCTTTCTCGCCGCCTTCCAGAGCCAAGGTCTGTGTTCCGCCCTTGATTTGTTTAGAATCCATCCTCTTTTCCCAGATTAGTTAATAGTTGGCG
Organism: uncultured Alphaproteobacteria bacterium; assembly: GCA_944393715.1. GTDB lineage: Bacteria > Pseudomonadota > Alphaproteobacteria > RF32 > CAG-239 > CAZU01. The sequence goes on along the minus strand of CALYBB010000039.1, from coordinate 30,837 downwards.
CAGTAGGGATCTTCAATGTTATTATAATCTTTGGCCTGATCATTTAAACTGTTTTTATACTTATCTACAAGATCTTCATCGGCTTCTGCTTTTTTAAGATCTGCTTCCAAGTTGTTGCTGTCGGCACTCGTTACGGAAACTTTCAAGACAGCTTTGACATCTTTGCGCATAAGATTAATCAATTTATCAAAGATTTCTGCTTTTTCCTGAACCGGCGCGTTATCGGCACGATCAATCTGCCCTAAAGCGGTTTCGGCGCTGGAAAGACTTTGAGTCTTAATTTCATTAAGTTTTTTTACCGCGAGATTATAATCTTCATCATTGATCAAATCAAAATCATCTGACGGAGAAAAACCAAAAGCCGACAGTTGTTCTTTGAGTGCATCCATTTGCTCATCATATTTTTGTTCATAATTTTCCAAATTCTCGCGCTGCAATTTTTCGTTTTCGGCGTGTTTAAGAAAATCACCTATTTGATTGCGCGAAAAAGAAGCGTAGTTTGCAGCGGCAATTTCATTTTTTTCTTGCCGGCTCATATCTTTGAGATCCTGATCGCTCTCTTTCTCCAATCGATTATAAGTTTTGCTGACCCATTCATTGAAAAACAGGCCGTTGTTTTCATCCGCATGAATAAACAACCCTAATTCGCTTGACCGGCAGCCAATCGGCGGCGGAACAGACTGCTGATTGTTTTCTGCTATCAAGCCTCCCAAAAGTCCGCCTTCGGGTTTGAGAAGGTTTGGCTGTTTAAAATCAATTTCAACATTCGTCAGTTTATGGTGCGGAGCACCATCCTTTATTTCCATCTGATAACAGACGGGTAATTCCGAAGCATGGACTTCTCCGTCTTCCCTGCGGATGAAATTTCCCTCTTTATCAACATCGACAATAATTGAAGAATCTTTAACCACACAAGGCATTATTCCACCGCGCAGAAAAGGATAACTTTCGCAAGATGAGGTCAGAGCTTTGTTTAGATCAAACTGTGCCTCAATAAAAGCATTTTCTTTGAGCATATATTGCCAAATTAAAGGGATTTCACCTCCAAAATTTAAAAATTCTGCCGCTGTCAGGGCTCTGTTATCTTCCTGTCCTTCGACATAAGGTTTAATGTTGGCATAGTCCGTCGCATCAAAATGAAATATTTCACGAACCGGCGGCAGGCTAAAATCGGGAATGGCAAACGGGGCTTTCAGGTCGCGTTCTTTGGCCGTGATACCGACAAAAAAGCCTTCTGTCTCCGGCGATGAATCGATATCCAAAAGCTTGGCATATATGACAATATCTTTGATGTCTATTATTCCGGCGACATTATAGCTCAAAGTTAAAGCGCGCAAGGCATCAATCAGTTGCTGATGAATTTCTACAACCTGCTCATGAGATGACGGCAGATACAAGTCATCCCCCAATGATAATAAGCGATTATAATGCATATCAACAACAGCATCTACCTGTGCATAAAGCGCATCCAGCGATGACTGTGCAGCTGTCTCAGCATCGGCGATTAATGTCGGAAGCGTCATTAAGGGGTTTGTTTCAACTGTTGATTTTAAAACTTCTTCCAAATTTTTGCGCACATCGGAAGAAAACTGAGCTGCATCTTTTCCAAGGGCTGTTGATAATTCCTCCTTTAACGAAGCCACGGCTTGCATATTCTGCTGTTTGGTTTTCGAGGCTTTGCTCTGTGCGTTTTGCTTGGCCATGGCGATTTTTTTGTCGAGCGCGTCCAGCTTTTTTTCGTATTCTTCTCGCTGTACTTCCGCTTCATCTGCTTCCTTTTCAAAAACTTTTATCTTGTCTTCATCAACATTGGCCACCGTTGCTTCTGAAACAGCGGCTGACAAATTATCAGCTCCGAGTATTTTATCATCGATATCCGTTTCCGCCACCGTTGTCTGTCCGCTAGCCGGCCAAACAACGGCTGCGTTAACCCGTGCATCAACAGCCTCGGCGGCCGCCTCTTCAGCCACAGAGCGCATATCAGCAATTTCGCTGCGTTTTTTATTGATTATGTCGCTGACCATGTCTATTTTTGTTACCAGTTCTTCTCTTTGTTCACGCAAGGAATCAAGTTCGTTTTGACTTTGGGGATCATATTGAGCCTGAGAAGCTGCCGCCAATACTTTTGTTGATGCATTTTGCCTTGTTTCCTCAAGCTTTTGCTGGTATTTTGTCTCGGATATGTCGCTTTCTTGGCCGCGCAATTTGGAAATAACAAAAGCCAAGACATCGTCTTTGGTGTAGCTTTTGAGATAAGTTTTGATATTTTCATATTTACGGCTTAGGTACTGCTGATAAAAGATTTTGGCATCTTCCCAAACGAGTTTTTCTTTCGGAGTTCCCCATTCTTGCGCATCCGCCCACAGAAGTTTGGCTGCTTCGGCACCGATTTGCCATGGCAACATTTCCGAGCGGCGGTTTTCTTCTTCCGCTTCCTCTTGTTTGCTGGCACTGACAGATACTTTCATTTTTTGAGATTCGGTTCTGGCCTTTTGTGAATCCGGATCATCTTTGAGATTTTCCTGAGTTTCGGCATCAAGAGAAGCCTGTGTCACATCGGAGGCAGAAAGTGTTGAAGTTTCGGCGGCTTTTGCCGTTTCGTAGGCCTCTACAGCCCAACCCGAGATTCCTTTGCGTAATTCGTGATTATAGACATGATCTCCCAGCGGAATACCTGACCAAACCTTTATCGGATCGTTAAAATAACGTTTTGTGAAGTTTATGGCACATTGTTCGGAATCTTTCAACCTTTGTAGACTGTCCTGATAATCTTGGCGCATTCCGACAAGCTGATCGGCTATATTTTTGTATTCCTTAAGCTGGTTTAGCATGTTGTGCACATTCATAGCCGCATTAACATCTTGTTCTACATCCGTCAGGCTTGACAAGGCTTCAAGCTGTTCTTCCGCCTCAACCAGCGGATGTTCGTTGTCGGCTTCGACAGGAGAAACAAACTCGACCGTCCGCCCGACGAGACTCATGGCTTCGCTATTGCTGCCGGATATCTCTGCTTCAATATCTGCCAGAGAAGATGAAACATTTTTGTAGCTAATCTGCGCAAAGGCCAAAGGTATGGTATGATGCCATGTCGCCGCCAAGCGCAGCGGTTGTTTTGTTTCCAGATAGGCTGTTTCTTCCTCAGATGTTGCCTGATCCGCTTTTGTCCTTATTGCCGGCGTCATTTTCATCATACTTTCCAACGCTTTTAGCCGTGCTTTCAGGGCCGTAACATTTTCCCAAAGTCTGACCATGCTATCCAGCGTTTGTAACGTTTTTCCATAGGTAAACAAAACTTCGTTATTGCCGCCGGAATTGGTTGCGGGATAACCGCAGGCGCTGCCATCACCTTCAGCGCAAATTTTGGCATTTTCGATTTTTGTTTTTATATCGCCGTTTAATTTATTTTGCAGTTCTTTGGTCGCAGCAAAGATTGTATAAATGCTTTCGATATAAAATTTTTCGCGCATTTTGTTACTTTTAACAATATCTTCGCTTTTTTCCGATTTGTACGTCAAAAACATTTCTTTCATTTTTTTGGCAATCTTTTTGACTTTGGCTTTTTTTAGGGATTTGCCGCAAAAAGTCTCCTGTCCCTGTCCTGTTGCGCCGCCCGTATCCACAAAAGTGCCGTTTTGGATGTTTGAAAAAGTTGCTGTGACGGCCGACTGCATATTTGTCATATCGCTTTTAGCCTGCATAATAATCTGTTTTGATTGATTGGTCGTGCTTTGAAGATTGCCGCCGATTTGTGTTACTTCTTCTTTAAAATCCAGAGCAACGCTCGGCGGTTGCATGTGGTAGGCTATAGACAGCGGCGACTGAGCCCAAACCGGACTTATGACTGCTAAAAGAAGAAAAACTATCAGAGGGCTATAGACAAATCTTTTCATGGCTTTTCTCCTACATAATACCCATCATGCCCACCACATCGCCGACATTGCCGCCGGCTTCTTTTAAGGCTTTTCCGGCCTCGCCGATTTGCTCACCCATTTCTTTGGCTTCTTGATATTTTTCGCTGATGTTGTTGACTTTATCTTTAACATTGCCGATTGTCTCTTTGCCTTTTGTAACCATATCTGTTAAAGATAAACCGCCTTTTTCCTCATCCTCGTAATCACAAATATCAATCATTGTTTTGGGTTCGCCGGTGCGAAAATCACTGGTTGCCAAAATCAACACGGTTTCGGCTTCCAATGCCTTGAGTTCCATGATTAAATATGCTTGCAGGGTTTCCATTTGCGTAATTGTATTTTGAATAGCAATTTGTATACTCTCTGATTTGCCGTTGAGTGTTTCGGAAGTGTCTGAAATGTTTTCTTGCTCATTTTGGATATCTTCAATCGAGGCTATTTGCTCAATAGCGGACGATGATGCATTCTGCACGGCTTCTGATGTAACGGACTGGCGGCTTTTTGCTTTGTCAACGCGGTCTTTTAAGGAAATGGCTGCATTTTCTTTGAAAGATAAGTCGTCCATTGCCTGCTTGATTTCCTGTTCCGGATCAACTGGGGCATCATCTTTTGCTTTGTTTAGGCCGATTAAATCATTAAGTTCCTGCGTTAAACTGGAAATTTTTTGAGCCTGCTCAATAATTTTGCCGGAGAACTCATCCTCCACCGCCTTGCTTTCTTCTTCTGCCGTTATTGTCAGCTGCTGAATTTCTTGCTCCATTGATGCCAATTCTGCATTGTTGTTTGCTTTGAAATCCTCAACTTCCTGCTGCAAAGCATCATCTTGGCCATCGGTTGCTTTAGCATCCAGCTCATTTTGGTAAATTGCGGTGCCGACTTGAAAATTTTGCTGAGCCTGCGTCATTTTTTCTTCCAAAGTTTTGCGCTCAAGCTCTTTATCTGCTTTTATATCGGCAAGTTTGCTTTCTTTTTCTTTTTGTAGATCTGCGAGAGTTTTGCTCTCTTCGGCTATCTGCTTAGAAAGCATGGCAATTTTATATTCTTTTGAGCCAACGGTGGCCTCTTTGACGCTGTTGTAAGTATCCAGAGCTCCCTGATATGTATCTTTGGCGAATTTTATTCCTTCTTTTGCCGATTTGATACCATCACCGATAAAAGTGGCAAACTGAGATTCGCTGATTTGTTCCATGGTCGACTGAAAATTTTCTTGTTGTTTTTTTGCCCAGTCGGAAAATTTTTCGCCGGTCTTACTATAGTCTGATTTGGCAATATTCAGGCTGTCTGCAGGCTGACTGCAAAAAAGCGCCGCCATTAAGACCGCTGCAAAAATTTTTTTAGCCGACCGAATTTTCATTGTTTTTCCCCGTTTTAATTTTTTAAAAGCTCACAATCACTGACATAGTCATATTTTCCATCATGCAAGGCTCTGAATTCTTCATAAGTTGTCGGACCCAGACTGCTGATAAATTCCAGAGAATCCAGCATTGAAATTCCCGCCTCAAAAGAATTGATGATGTTTATCCGTCGGGAAATATTTGCCATCCTTTGAATTATTTCCTCCTCAATAAGCGCCAACTCATTATCCGTATTGACTGACGAGGCGTTATCCGCTTCGTTTTCCTCTTCTTCCGCAATATAGGCCGATATTTTTATTGATTGGGCATATAAATTGGATACATAATTAGAAAAGATATCATAGTTATTTTTATTGCTCTCTGATGTTTTTCCGGCTCCCGGCTTTATTAATTTTATTAAGCGACAGCGGTTATACGCATTATTCTCAATATCGCTGTTTCCCAGAGGCGAAAGCCACAAAAGTTCCGGATCCCCTTTAACTTTTATCTCTTTGGCCGAGGCGGAAAAAACAACCATGCCGGCAAGTATAACTGACCCGATTATTGTTTTATAAATCTTTTGCATCCGCTTTCTCCTCGACTTTTGCTTCTGCCGGCACCACTTTATCAGCATTTGCCGTTTTATTTTCACTTGAACCGGACATCGCCGCAGCACCATTATTCGGCATATCTTCAAATCGGTTTCGGTTTGTCGATAAGGCTGATTGCAAAGTATTGATTTGCTCCGCGGCTGAATTTTCCCGACTTTCGGTCGGCTTATTACTGCTTGTGCTTGATTGCAACAGTTGTTCTTGCAAGCTTAGGGGACTGGTAGCCTGCGATGCGGCATTTTCGTTTTTTTCGGGTGTTTTTGAGACGGAGGCCATGACATCCGATACCGAAATTTCTTCCGGCATAGCCGCAGACAAAGCTGTTATCGGGACTTCAAGCGGTGTTTCGGCCGGATCTGAAGTTTCGGCTAATAATGCCGCCGAGCGAAGGGTCTCGGCACGATCGGACGCTGTTCCTGCCGAGACCGTTTCCGGTTCAGCTTCGATTGTTGTTATTTCTTCGTTTGATACAACGGAAGGAGATTCCGATGCATCATCTTTTCCTGTGACGGCGGAAATTTTTTGAGATATTTTTGCGCTGGCAACATCCGCGACAGCTGATGCCGCATCGTTCAACGCTCCGGCAGCCTCTTTAATATCTCCGATTGTTCCTTCCGCCTTAGCTTTGGCGTCTTTGACGTCTTCAATCGCTCCGGTAACTTTCTTTTGAAAATTTTGGTACTGGCCTCTGATCTCTGCCCCTTTGGCTATGGCTTTATCCGCTTTGCCTTTCAATTCCATTGCCTTGGCATTAAGCTCGTTGTACTTAGCCGTGAGTTCTTCTTTACGCTCCTTGGCGGTTTCAATGCGATCCTGAACTTTGGATGCTTTTTCTGCGGCATTTTCGGCTTTTTCTTTTAATTTTTGCGCTTTGTTGCTCATTAGTTTTTCGGGATCTACACTGACCTTGGTTGTAACCATTTTGCGGGCAATGCCGGAATATTTTCTTTGCACCAAACCGGCCTGTTTTAGAAAACTGTTACTTTGAGTCAGGGCGTTAGATATAAGATCCGTACTGGCAAAGCAAGCCCCTCCTGCCAAAAGCAGCGGGAATAGAAATACACAACCTATTGCCACGATCCTGTTCATTGTTTCTCCTACGGCGCTTTCGCCAAAGATGTATCTTCCGTGTCTATCTCCATTGACGGAACAAGCCTATTCAAAATATTTGTTATGTTGTTTATATTGATTGCCGAAGCCCGATAATGGAGGGCATCCAAAAATATCACCGCATTATCCGCCGATAACTTATTGTTGAATTCGATATCCTCTCGGGCGTCGCCGTCCAAACTAACATTAAGCGACGGGTCTTTACCAATAAGTTCGTCAATGCGGTCTTCGTAGTCGCCGCCGGCTATCATACCTGTGACCGCTTCATACAAATAGGCTTTGGCATAATCTCCGATAATGGCGCTGCGTTCGTCTTTGTAACTGCTGTATCCTACTGGCGTATCGGTTTTATAATCATAAGCCAATCTTTTGATACAGTCTTCGGTAATTACCGGCGAAGTTGAACTAAGACCGCAGCGTAAAGCCAAAACTTCCGACAGAAGAAATCTGCCGTTGTCATCCGTTCCGTCGTCTTCTGCCAGCGCCGGAGATATTCCCAAAAGCATAAGCACGGATAATATGACTTTAAGATATGTTGCCGTCTTTTTCATTTCTGCCTCCACAAAGCCCTATTCTTCCGGTGTCTTCAGCCCTTCCTGAGTGTATAAAAAATAAGTTTCGATACCCAAATTACGCGCCCAAAGACGGTTTAAGTTGTTGATGCGGGTTCCGAGAGCCTGATTCATTTCCTTAACGTAAATCCAAGCCGTTTGGACGTCATTAATATCGGCGGTAACGATCGGATCAACCACATTGTTTTTAAACGTCATGCTTTCATTGTAAATATCCAGAGCCTCAAAATACGCCGCCGCCATATATTCAACCTGACCATTGCTGATGTCTCTGCGGGCATTATCAATATCTTCCTTGGTCACTTCTTCTGTAACTTTGCTTAGCGTAATATCATTTATTTGCCGCAGGCACTTGTCATAAGCGCCTTCCTCAGATGCCTCTTCGTAATCAAGGTCGCAGAACATACTCACACTGTCTGGAACAATCAGGACATCATTTTCGGTTATACCGCCTTTCGGGCCGGAGATATCCAAAGATAATTTGGCAAATGCCAGAGGATAAACACTGCGAATCATTCCGTAGCCCGAAGATGTTTTAAATGTGGTGCGGGTTGGCTGTTGTGCCTCTGGAGCAGTATTGACTTGTGCGGAAGGCAAAAGCGTCTTTGTCGAGGCCGTTGGTAAAACTGTCGATGTTGTCGAAGAGACGTTACCTTGAACGGATGTTTCTTCAGGTTGAGCTGCGGATGCTGCCTTATCTGTACCAGCTTGCATCTCTTCGGCTGTTTCTTTACTATCCGGTGCGGAAACTTCTGCATCGTCAGCTTCTTTGCTGAGCGCTGCCGCCGGTTGCTTTTCTGTGGCCGTGTCAATGCCGGCTATCGGTTTGCGTGATGAAGAAATTTCCGGCGCATCAACAAGTCCGACACTTGAACCGGAAGACTCTTGCTGCGCCGAAGAAACGTTATCTTGAGCGACTGTTTCTTCGCTCTGGACTGCGGGAGCGGTTGCGGATGACGTCGAAGATTCGTTTGAAGATGGTAAACCGGCCTTATCCTTAACGGTATCAACCGTAGATGAAACTTTGTTTTTTGCCGCATTTACCGCGCCTTGGGCTATGGCACCTGCATTTTTTGCCACTTCCACAACATCTTCGGCCTGTTTTTTGATTTCTTTTGCCTGTTCCACAGCTTTTTCAGCTTTTGCTTTTGCATCCTCGACCTGTTGCTTAGCCTCATCTACTTTGTCTTTAACTTCATTTACTTTCTTCTTGGCATCGTTAATGCGTTTTTCGGCTTCGGCCTTATAGGCTTCCATTTTCTTTTTATATTCTTCGACACGCTCCTTGTATTTTTTGAGTTTTTTGGTTTGCTCTTCTATTTTCTTTTGTTGCTTGGTAATGAATTCAGAAACATTTTTTTTGGCGGTGCCCATTGCCGACATCGTTTTTTGATATTGAGAAACCTGAGTTGCGCTTTCTTTGACGTTATCAAGCGTATTCCCGACTTCTGTCGCCGCTTGAACCGTTCCGGGAACATCGGTTGTCGGAACCTGTGCCCTGCCAATGACCGGCAACAGCAAAACACCCATCAGAGGTATAAAAAAAAGAGATTTCATGGTTTTTCTCCCAACATCCTCAGCCCTATTTCTATAGTAGCATAAATTCATTTGCAGATAAACGAATTAACGCGCTTATCTTAAAGATTTAAATATTTTGTAACAAATTTGTCCTCGCCATATTCTTTAATAAGTTCTTCAACCAACAACACATTCTTGCGGCCGGAATTGTAGAGTTTCAGATATGGTCCCAAACCGCTCAAATTGACATCCAGAATGACGGATTCACCCGTAGCCGGACGCGACAGCAAAACGGCATAAGGAAAATCACGATAGGATTTGCCGAAAATAAAGTCTGTTTCCGCTTCGGTTAAGTTCCAGTTGATGTAGTCTTCCGGCATAGCCTGCGGGTTGCGGAAAAAGATAACCGTCTGACACTGACCGCGGATAACCTCGCCAACACCGAGCGTATCAATGATATTTGGTTGTTGGAATGCACACAAGTAGGCTTGACGTTTTTTACGGCCTTCCTGCAAACCGATGACAAAATAGTCGCGGAACATCGGATGTTTTAGCATTGGTGCCGTTTCATCAATCATGATCAACGACGGAACGCCTGTCTCGCCGGTTTCTGACTGAATGCGGTGCATGATATAGCTGATGACGGCCGGAGCCAGAGTTTCGTCTTCAAAAATATGCGTAAAATCAAAAGCCATAAAGCGCTTTGATTTTAAATCCAAGCTGTCATTTTGGGCGTTGAATATATTGCCGTATTGATCCGGATTAATCCACTTAAACAGTTCGCGACGCATATTGCCGGTCGGCGAAAAACAGCTTTTGTAAAGGTTGGTCATGATACGCTCTTCGGGGCGCAAATAATCAAAGGCCGTTGTTACTGCGCGGGCAATTTCCTTTTCCGATACGGCATCATCAACCATTGTGATTGCACGCATCCAGCGGCGCAAAAAGGCGCGATTGTTCGGCGTATTGGCACAGTCAAACGGGTTTAAGGAAACATTCTTTTCATCGCCATCAAAACCGACATAGGCGCCTTGAATGGCGCGGGTAAAGATCTCGGCACCACGATGACGATCAAAGAAAAATACTTTCAAATCGCCATGGCGCATGGCTTGTCCGGCCAAAAATGTCAATAACGTCGTTTTACCCTGACCGGTGGGGCCGATAATACAACAATGCGCCACCGCCGAATCTTCTGAAGAGACATGGAATTGAAACCGGTATGCCGAGCCCGAAGTTGTCCGAAATACCGAAATGGCTCCAGGCCCCCAATCCGATTTGGAAAAGCCTTCGGACGGCTTATCAAACGAAATAGCCGTTGCCACAACGCGCGACAGATAGCGGTAGGTGCGGGGCAGCATTTCGTAGGTCGGAAATTGGTTGAAAAAAGTAGCTTGCGCAACCCAGCCTTCCCGCACCGGCGTAACACTAAACAAACGGCATATACGTTGAACTTCGCTTTCGGCAAAATCCAACTCCTCTTTGCTTTCGCCTCGCAGAATAATTGCCATGGCATATTCTGTTAAAGCTTGGTGATCGCTGTCGCTTTCTTCGATAGCGGCAAGAACATCCCCATATTGTTCAATAACATCACCTGAAAAGCTGGTCATTGCTGCCATGCGCTGCTGCTGCATCAAAAGCGCGCGTGCCTGAGGCTTGAAAATCGGCCGAATATTATGCAACAAAACGAGCTCGCTATCAATTGCCAATAACGAAGCGATCATCGCCTCGTCCATATAATCACCGGAGGAGCGAATCCCCATAATAATTTCATAAAGCTCTTTTTCGCCGGAAAAAAAGCGGATAACACCCTCTTCACCCGTAAAATGAATATGATCGGCCGTCAAGAGCTGATTAAGCTGCGAACCGACGGCACCGTGGACTTTGGGCGCCGGACGTGAAACCGGCGAACAAAGCTTTGCATAGACAGTAAAAGGGCTATCCTCAGGATCGCTGCCATCTTCTTCAATCAAGGGCTTTACGCCGTATTCATTCAGGGTAGCAACCAAGGACTGCGAAGCGTAGTTCAAGTCTTTGAGATTGTCATCACGGTCGGCAACGGACAAAATAATGTAGTGAGTGTTGAAGAACACACGACTAATGTTTTCTTGCCAAATGTCGGAAATTTGCTCCAGCAGAGGATTGTTAAAATCGCCGGCGTTTTCTTCCAGCGGCACCTTTTCGCGCAGAGTGATAACGCGGCAGGTTACCTGCAAATCGGACATACCGTCAATCCATGATTTGCGCGCCTCAAGCATGGATGCTACTTTTTCTTCGGTCGCAAAAGCCAAATCAACGCCCGTTACACGAAAAACACGCGCTAAAGCGCCGTTGTAACAGCGAATCGTCATACCATCAGAAAGGAGTTTTTCAAACGGCATAAAGTCTGACACTCGCGACTCCCGCGGATGCGGCAAAACCAAATGACCGAATTTTGTCGCCCAAAAACCGGCAAACGCCGCGGCAGAAACAAAACCGATTATTGCCACCAAAATCTCAATGCTCGACAGACCTTCAACGAAGATCGAAAAAAAGTCATAATCAGGGTGCAAATTTGTTCCCCTTTACTTTATACAGGTTGTTTGTTTTTTTTGCCGTTTGGCCATAGGCCTGAATCATTGTTGATACATGAGGCTCTTTGATGCCCATAAAGATGCAGATAATATGTCCCAAGACCAACGAACACAAAAACCACAGAGGATTAACGTCAAATGTTCCCAAAAACATGAACATTATTGGAAATTGTACACCCATGTTAACCAAAACCGGTAAAAAAGGCCCCCACAAAATTTTGGGCGGATTGGCAACGGCTTTTAAGATGATTTCGCGCATATCAACCCTCTTTTGTTTTTTGCTGTTAAAGATGATAAAACAACCGTTTCCTTTTCGCAACCGGACAAATTATTTTATCCTACCGATATTTCCCGATTTTGAAAAAAAAGCGGAAGCATACCATCATAGGCTAGTATACCTCCGCTTTATGAATAATGCGTTAATTTAAGCTGCCGGTGAGCTGTTTTTGCAGGATCTCGGCATCCGAGACGGATTTTTGATAACTGCTCTCGGCCATCTCGTAGTTATTTTTAGCCAAATTAAACTTATTTTGGTACTCATCGTAGAGTTCTTTGGCCTGTTTATATTCATTATATAAATCCGCTGCACGCGCCAAGCCCTCTTTGTCGCCTTCTTTTAGGGCGTTTTTGGCCTGAGTATATTTTAGCGCGGCGGCATCAACAACCTTGCGTTGTTTTGATACCTGAATTTCGTACTGATTCATATCCGCTGCGGCTTGTTTCATTTCTTTTTGATAACTCTGCTGCTTGTATTCTTCAGAATCCAGCGCCTTTTTCCAATAATTTTGCTCATAGACACTTAATTCTTTGCTTAAGCTTTTGTACTCCTGCTCGGCGGCGGATACTTCGTTCGCGGCCAGTTCATGATTGTTTTTGAGGCGTTCGGCCAGACGGCAGTCGGCTTCGGCGCCGCTTTCTCGGCATTTTTGTGCCGCTTCCTGATAGTCATTTTCTGCCTGCTTGGCAATTTCTTCTTTTTCTTTCAGCCTATAACTGGCGACATCGGTTTTGTTTTTGTTTTCAATATAGCTGGCTTTGGCTGCCTGCGCCACGGCGTTCGGATTGGTTTCGGACTTATACTGATTGATGAGTATTTGTTCTTCGACATCCTCGCTTGAATCCAAGCGGGTTTCGCCGGTTTGATTGACCTTTTCGTCAGTATAAGAAGCCAGCCGATCTGCGGCGTCATTAGCTTTTGATGCCGCCTCGGTATAAGAAGTTTCGGCCTTTTTCTGCTCTTGCGACAGATTATTATAGGCTTGGCTCTTTTGCTTATAATCATTATTTTTATCGCTCATGACGGTCAACTTATCATTATATTCTTGCTGCAGCTTGTCGGTTTCCGCCGCACTTTTGCCGGAAGCAACGGCCTGATTATATGCCTCACGGGCAGCTTGAGCTTCTGCCAGAGCCTGATCATAGGCATTTTTGGCATCTTCGGCTTCCGCGGCGGCATTTTCTATCCGGTTGTTGATGTCGGCTAATTTTTCCTGAGCTTGTTTTTGTTGCTCCTGAGCTTGCTCAAAATCGCGCTGTGCTTGATTTTGGTTGCTTTGCAACGACTGCTGATAAGAATTTTCCATCTCTGCTTTAAGGCTATCGTAACGCCCTTTGGTCTGCTCAAGTTCGTTTTTCTTTGTATTTAGCGCGTTTTGCGCCGCATCGGCTGCCAATTTTGCCGTGGAACAGACTGAACCGTCAGGATCTTTTTCGCAGGCTGAATTGGCCGCGGCATTTTTATCTTTTAACTCTTGTTCCAGCGTGCCGACGTCTCTTTCTACGGCATTCATCTGGGTGTAGAGAGTATTGACCTCGTCCATAGTCGTTTTATATTCCTGATCGGCGTAAGCGCCCTCGTTTTTGAGCAAATTTTGCTGCTGCTCTTCTTCATACTCCAAGAGTTGCTCCGTTTTTTGGTTTTCTCGTTCTTTTAGATCTTCGACCAAATTGTTTACAACGTCTTCTTTGGTTTCATAGCGGCTGTCATCGGTGCCTTTTTCTTTTTCGCTGGTGTATTTCATCAACTGATTGGCGGCCTCAATAGTCTTTTTGCGCGCTTCGGCACACTCTGCGCTGCTGGGATTTGAGGCACAGAGGTCATCTGCCGCGGCCGAAATCTCATCATAGGTCTTTTGAGCCTCGTTGATGTTGCTTTCCAGCGCTTCGTTATATTTTTTATCCAGCTCTTCTTTGGCGGCATCATAGTCTTGCCGCGTTTGTTCCAGCTGTGTTTTTTTGCTGTTAAGCGCCGCCTCTACGGCATTAAGGCTGCCGCGCGCTGCTTGACACAAAGCCGAATTATCATTGCTGCCGCTACAGTTTTGCGAAACAGCCTCTTGGGCGCTTTGTTGCTGGCTGGTCAGCTGTGAGACTTCCCATTCCTGCGATTGGACGGCGTCGTATAAATTATTGGTTACATTGGACTGCTGGCGATAGCTCTGGTTTTTGCCGGCGTTGCTAGCGGCGAATTCCGCGGCTTCGGCCTCGAGTTCTCTTTGGTGCTTTTCGGCAGCTTCTTTTTCCCGTTTTTCCTGACGTTTTTCATTAATACTCTTGCTGCCGCCGATTGAGAAGTTTTCTACGGTATCAACCACCTTTCCGGCCTGAGTCAAACCGCTTTGGACACTGCTGTTAAGCTCGCCGGCCTTGCTGCCGACATCTTTGGCAACACTCTGCACCTGCGTTATGATATTGCCCTTAGAAGCCCAATCGCCGTCAACATTTTCGACGCCGTGGGTGGTTTCGTTCCACTCCTGACCTTTGAGCATGGCATCAAAGGCGTTGGTCGCTTCGCCCAGATTGCGGCGATCTTGGAGCTCTTGCTGCTGTGCCACGCTCTTGCCCATATCCTGAATATTGTTGGAAACGGACGAGGCCGTATTGGTCAACGAACCGACCGCGCCGGTTGTGGTTGAAACAGCCGAGTTAACATTATTGAGGATATTGCCGGTGCCGGAGATGATCCCTGACAAACCGGAACCTTTCATTGACTCAACCGCCTGTTTGATATTGGAGACGCTGTCTTTGACTGTTTCATAGCGGGCATAGATGTCCTGAGCCGTTGAAGCAACCGTCTGAACCGTGTTGGCAACCTTTTTGGCCGTCGAGACAATATCTTTAACACAAGAAGTGAAGTTTGCCCACCCCGAGCCGCTGGTGCTTTGACAGAATCCGGCGGCAGAAGGTTTGAATTCTTCCGTGGTTTTGCCTCCGGCCGCTTTTGCGGCCTCGCTAAACATTCGGATACCGATTTCTCTGTCCGTGGTATCGCCATAGACATAATAAACATCGGCAAAGGCGTTGGCTAAGCGAATATCGGCACGTTTGGAAGATTTTCTGGTGTTGTCATCCCAAATGCCGATATAGTATGCCCCGCCTTCGTCCGTTACAAAGTATTCAATCAGGCGCCCCATGTTGGCAACCAAAAACAGCCCCATGGCAATGTTGGCAAACCATTTCCAGCTTAGCTTGTTGAAAATGGCCATCCAAGCAAAAGCAATCAGGCCAAAGCCGGCAAAAATATAGACAATCGGCTTTAAGGTAACAACGGCCAGAGCGGCGCGGCGCGTTACTTTGTCAAAAACGTCGCCGCCGGCGTTATACTCAAAATATTGTGATTTGTAGCCGGCAAGACTATAAGGGCCGCTGTCGCCAATCTGACGGCTCTTTGAAATATCAATAACGCCATAGCTGCCGGTTTGAGCCTCAGCTTCTTTCAGTCCTCTTTGGGCGCTGTCAACCCCGCCGAGGCTGCCGACCTTTTCCATCGCCGCCTCATAGGCTACACGCGCGGCATCGGCTTCTTTGCGCAGGGTGATGGCATTGGCACAGGCTTCTTTGGCTTTGTCGCGGGCATCGCTGGAGGTCATGGCGCTATAGCGCTCGCACTCGGCATCGGCGGCATCGGCGGCTTCTTCTTTGTCTTTCATGTAGGTTTGCAGCTGTTTTGCGGCATCAACCTGTTTGCCGTGATCATCTCCGGCTTGTGTAAATTTTTGCTGCAACTTGCCAAGCTCTGTGTTGTCTGCCGTTGTGTCGGAGGCGGTGTTGTGGGAATCAACTTTTTGCTGGGCCGACGAGACGCTGTCCTGAGCCGCTGTTACGGCTGCTTGTTCTGCGGAGCAATCACCCCCGTCTTCTTGACATTTTTTCAGCTTCTTTTGAGCTTTTTCCAAATCTTTTTCGGCGTTTTTAAGCTCTTTTTGATCGGCTTTCAGCTGTTTTTCTTCGGCTTTTTTGGCCGCTTTTTCGGCTTTTTCCTGCGCTACTTTGTTCTCATAATATGCATCGGTGGCTTCTTCCTGAGCTTTGTTATAATCTTTGGTGGCAGAATTCAGACTGTCCAGCTTTTCGTCCAGAGCTTGTTTTTCGGCCGAACAAGCCGCGGCTCCTTTTTCGGCAACGCAACGGTTGTAGGCGGTGGAAGCTTTTGTGTAGTCTTCCTGGGCCTTATTTTTATCAATTAATGCTGTTTCCCACTGAGAAGCTTCGCTGCCTGATGTTTTGACGCCGGTTGTTCTGCCGTTTGTTGTGTATGTGGTTACCGAACCGCCACCGACAATTTTATCATAAGCATCTTGGGTTTCTTTTGCCTCTGCGGCCGCTTTGTCGGCTTTTTTTTGCGCGCGGCTTTTTTGCTCAGACGCGGCGGAATCGTCGGCGGCATAGGCCGGAATCTGCAAAAAGGCACCGGAGAAAGCCATAAGTATTCCGGAAATCAGAATCACCCTGCTTATTTTAGATAAATTTAACATGGCTTCCTCCTCTTAATTATACTCTGTCCGCAAGGGCGCGCTTTCGGCTGCCCTTATGAATTGCCCTCAGCGGCCGCTGCCGGTTTTTCTCCGCCGGCTTCGGTCTTTTCGGCTGTGGCAGCCTTATCCCCCGCTGCACTATCCGCGGCCGGCGCTGCCGATTGTCCGGCGGAAGGGGTCGATTGGACATCATATCCGTCCCACCAATTATCCAATTTTGCCTTAGCGGCGCCGTCGGTCTTGACTTCTTCCGTATAGAGTTTGTTGTATTCTTCTGTGCTCAAGGTTCGCATGGCCGAGGCATTAGACAAAGTGTTGGTAATTAGTTTTGCGTCATAACTCGTACAGCCGGTCATGAGCACAATCAGCTCGCCAGCCGTGGCAATTACCACCAGCGATATAACAATGGCGCCAAGCCACTTCCAGTTTAGGTTGCCAAAAAAGCCGCCTACCGCCACGGCGATAATGCCAAAACCGGCAACAACATAAATCAGATCGCGCAGACGCTTAAAAATCAGGGTTCCGGTGTTTAAAAGATCGCTGAAAATGCCAAAATCGGTGGTGCAAAAATTGGCATTGGTGGTGCCGCCACCGGCGCCGGTGCTCTTAACGGCCTCTTGGGGTGTTTCTGTTTTGGTTGGTTCCCCTTTTTCCACATAAGTTATCAGAGGGGTTGCGTATGGCATATAATTCGGTTTTGACGGATCCGTCGTATTGATGTTGTTGCTGGTGTCTCCGTAGATGATATTTCCCTTATTTTCCGCCAGCGCGGTGCTACTCCAGACACAGACAAACAAGGCTAGCAGCAACACTTTGACCATGTTCTTAAAGTTTATCATGACGCCCTCCCTGATTGTTTGTCTGCTCTTTTGAGTTTGTTTTTGCGCCCTTGAGATATTCGTGATGTAAAAACAAGCCCAAACCGTGTTTTTTGGCGGCGGCTCCGGAGCCGAAACTCCGGAGCCTAACCGCCCTTATGCTGCGAGCTTATGCCGCGGCCGACTGGAACGAATCCTCAAAACCGGACATATTTTCACCGGTTGCGTAGTTGACGATAGAACCAGCCGCAGCCAAAATCGCCAAGCCGACAGCCAGAGCCGCAAACCACTTCCAGTTGATTTTGCCAAAAATTGCGGCAAACGCAATACCGACCAAACCAAAACCGCCGACAACGAAAATAATCGTCTTAACGGCAGTGAAGACGTTTAATGCTTTGGTTTTACCGAGTTCCATAACCGAACCCTGAGCGGCCGCATCGCCGGTGAAAGCAAACAGGCCGAACAAGGCAACCAGGCACAACGTCCAGATATTGTTTTTAAGAAATTGCATCATCGTTCTCCTTTTTTAAATTTTGCAAAACTTAATATACTCTTTTAGGATACCTAATTTTGGCAGATTTTGCCAGCAAAAACGACACTAGCATAAATTGGTTAACATATTGTTTATGCTTATAAAAAGTTGCTGTAACAAAAAATTCACAGAGCTTAAAAAAATGTAAACGACTGTTTTTTGGGCAAAAGGCGAAAAGAATCGCCTCACGGATGATGTAAGGAAAAGTCATCCTCGAGGCGCGATAGCGACGAAGAATCTCTTAGATCCTTCGCTGCGCTCAGGATGACAGGAAAAGATCAGGATGACAGGAAAAGATCAGGATGACAATAAAGGGCGCTCAGGATGACAATAAAGGGCGCTCAGGATGACGCGTTTTAGGTCATTCTGAGGAGCGATAGCGACGAAGAATCTTATTCTTAAAGAGATGTTTCGCTTACGCTCAACATGACGGTAAGAAATAGATCCTTCGCTGCGCTCAGGATGACAGGAAAAGATCAGGATGACAATAAAGGGCGCTCAGGATGACAGGAAAAGAAACACTCAGGATGACGCGTTTCAGGTCATTCTGAGGAGCTGTTGCGACGAAGAATCTTATTCTTAAAGAGATGTTTCGCTTACGCTCAACATGACGGTAAGAAATAGATCCTTCGCTGCGCTCAGGCGATGACATTGTTTGGGTGCGCCAAAGGCCTCGGAGGAATGACAGTTTAAATGAGTGTTCGGCGGTATGACAATTTAAAACATCCGCGCACACAAAAAAACTTGCCGGTGTTGAGCCGGCAAGTTTTGAGGAGTGGGTTGACATCCGGTTTAGTAATAAACCCAGGAAACATCTGTTCCTTGTTGATTAGCACCAGGCTTACATAAAGTATTGGCATCGAGGTTATTAGCACCACCAGTAAGAGGTAAAGGCAGATTACTTGCTGTAATGCCCGAACCACCAACGCTCATGCCGACCATACCGTCAGAACCCCAGTCAGAGGTTACCAAAGATAAGCAAGCCTCACGACCAAGATCTGCCATTGTAATAAAGAAATAAGATTCTGAATCAGCAGTAGCTTGGACAGTCGCACAAGGAGCATTTTTCGTATCACATGAGCCAACCGTAACCGCCCCACCGAACGCACCGTTCATAGTGCCTGCGTTTGCATCGGTAACCATATCTGACGGAGCAATGTTAAAAGATGTTGCAACACTATTATTCAACCCACTATAACTCGGGCTGGTGGCATAAGCGGTACGAATGTTCATCAGCAACATTGTGATTTGGTCTTGCGCTTTGGTCAGTTTGTATTTGGCCATGGCTTTTGAATAACCCGAAATACCGCCGACGGATAACACGCCGATAATCGCCAGAACGCCCAGCATCTCCACCATCGAACGGCCCTTTTGCTCAGTTCTTGATAAAATAGTCATTGTTTTTCTCCTCAACATAAAATTGCCGTTTGTATAGTTTCATCTTAGCAAAGAACCTTCCCTCGGGCAACCCTGTCATTAGTCATATCGGCTGTCGAACGACTATGCCTTTAGTCATATTATTGCCTGTATTTTAAGACAAAGTTCTTAATTAGTGGTAAATATTTTCTTATTTGAATAAGAAAATAACACGATTATTGTCTCTTTGACAATATTTTTTTGCTTGTTCTGCACTTGTGGGTAAAACAAGCTCTTTGGTGCTCCAGTCAAACAACTGTTCCGCCTTGTCGTTGGCGATGCTCATGCCTTCGACCCCGAGCCAAAAGGCGGGGTCGGCCTTGTTGGCGGCCAGAGCCACGCACTGCCGGCGGTTGAGCCCGTTGTAGGCAATAACAAACGTGCGTCCCGTCGGCATAACAGCTGTGCCTTTGGCGTCGGCGCCGACCTGAACCTCGTTGCCGAAGTAGCCTTTAAGCCGGCCGTCCTCAACCGCCATGCTTAAGGGATTCATCTTTTGGCGGATGACTTCCGCCGTGCTCAGTCCCCAATAGTCCGGCCGTGTTTGATAGCGGTTGCGGATGTTTTGCGCCAGTCGGGCAATCTGCGCGCCGGCTTCGCGCGCGCCAACGTTCTCCTGGCCGCGAACCAAGAGTATCGCCGCCAAAACCAAAACCATAATCCCTGCGGCCGCCGCCATAACGATCTTCCCCCGACGGCTCTGCCACGGCAGATAGGCCAAAAATATGCGCTTAATTCCCAAAAACACCTGTTTCATCGTTTGTCATCCCTGTTGGTTTTAAGTTCCCATGCTGCTGGTAATCTGGTCTTGCATATCGAAAGTGCCCATAACCGCCCAAGCAATCACCGCACCGATTGACAACAGCGCCACCATGTTCAGCAAGCCGGCCTTTTCTTCAATCGAGTAGACTGATTCTTCCAGCCATTCGTTGGCCAGATTGTCCAGCGCCTCTTCAAAATTGTCCAGCTCGGAATAAATCTTCAGGTCATCAATCAACTCTTTGTCCGGAAAGTTGAGCTTGGTTTTGGCCAGAGCCTGACCTAAGTTGTCGCCGTTGTTGATAAAGACCAGTGTCTTGTCAATCCGCTCCCTGAGATAACGGGTGGCATCGCGGCGCAACGCACGCATCGCGGTTGAAACCGGCGTGCCGCCCTTGACCAGAGCCGCCATCGCCAGCAGCCAGCTGATGCCGACAAAGCTTTTGTACAACGACCATGGCGGAATAGCATCAAACGCTGCGCGAATCCTGCCCGTCCATATGCTGATGGTAAAATAAATTGTCAGCATAATGACAGGCAAAGAGCTAAACGCTATCAGCCAGTTGTCTTTAATCCAGCCCGAGAGATCAACCAGATCTTTGGCCAGCCCACGCCAGACAACGTTTGGCGCCGCGTCAATCATCGGCGGCACCATGTATACGCCGATGGCGTAAATAATCAACACCGCCATCATCATCAGAAAGCTCGGGTATGATATGGCGCCGATAATCGGGCGAATCATCTTGGTGGTGCCCTCGGTTACCTTGATCAGGTTCATCAGCGCGCCCTCGAGGTCTGACACATCGCCCACCGAAAGCATCAGGCGTTCGCGGTCCGGCGCCCAGCCTTTTAGGGCCTCGGAAAAAGTTTTACCGTTGTTGAGCGAGCGCCCCCAGGCGGCAATGGCAATCGCCAAGGGTTCACCGGGGTTTTTGCCGCCGTTTGAGGCGCCGTCGTGCAACATGTCTAAAGCATCCATCAACGAAAAACGGTTGCGCATCAACGAGGCAATTTTGCGATAAACTTTGAGCCTCGTTTTGTTTGAAAACTGAATAATCAGGCGGGCATAATATTCTTCCACCTTGTTTAGCTTGCGCATCGCCGATTGCAGCGATTTTGACGTTTGTTTTTTTCTGATTCCTTCTTCTTCGGCCATACCTCAAATCCTCAAAAATCTTGTTAATAAGCCGGTCTTTGATCCAAAAGCCCGCACCAGCGCTCAACCTCGTCCAAATCAATAAAGCCTTTGAGCATGCGCTCCATCGCGGCTTCTTTAAGTGTCCGCCCGTTTAAGTCCGATGTCCAGTAGTCAATCGCCTTGCGGGTTTCGCCTTTGATCATAAGTTCCAGAAAGGTTGCGTCCGGCAGGATAATCTCCGGCACGCACATGCGCCCTTTAACACCGGTGTTGTTGCAGAATTTGCACCCAGGTCCGCGCACAAAGGTATTCTCAACGCCAAAATCGCCCAAAGCCGTCCGAAGCCGCTGAAACGACGGATCATTCTGCCTTTCTTTAATCGAAATCCGGCAATGCGGACACAGCCGGCGGAACAAACGCTGCGAAATAAGCCCTTTGATCAACTCGGGGTCAAGCAATTTGAACGTCTCTACCCCCATGTCGCGAAAACGGTTGATAATCGCCGGCGCCGAGTTGGCATGCAACGTCGACCACATGCCGTGGCCGGAAAGTGCACCCTGAAACGTCAGCTGCGCCGCGGCTAAAGCACGAATCTCGCCCACCATAATAACATCGGGGTCAGAACGCAGCGCCGCCGACAGAGCTTTGGTGAATTGTTCGGCTTTTTCTTCTTCGGTATTGGCGTTGGTAACCGGCATCTGCCGCGCGCCAGGGATGGGGTACTCCGGCGGGTCTTCCACCGTCAGCAAGTTGAGCTCGTAATTCTTTTCCTGCAACAATTTAATCATGTTGCGCTGCAGAGTGGTCGATTTTCCGGACCCCGTCGGCCCCGCAATAATGCTCAAACCCACCGGAACCGCCCGCAGCCGGTAAAACAGATCTTCTTCAAACGGCCCAAAGCCAAGGCTCGCCAGATCGCCGGAGCCATCCGGATTGTCGTCGGCGTACAACAAGCGCATAACCAAGTACTGAGAACCAAACGCAATCGGGTTAAATTGCAGGCGGATGGCCAGCACATTGTGCGGCAGCATCAGCTTGCCTTTGGAACCGCGCAACGGTGTTGAACCCAGCTTTTGCGCGCCCTGAAACTCATTTTGCGCATAGTTTGAGTCCGAAATATCCGCCGAGGCAAACGCCGCGCGCACAAATGATTCACCCCATTCTTTATTGTATTCCATCTCAACCTGCATCATGCCGTTGACGCGAAACATAATCTGCGTGCTGTCGGCCACCACTACGTGAATATCCGAGACCTTACGCACCGCGGCTCTGGCAACCACGTTGACAAAGTCTTTTTGCATTTGTAGCTGGTCAAGCTCGGCATCGGCCGAAACTTCTTCGGCGGCTTGCGCGCGTTCGCCAATGGAATAAATGGCGTTGATTTCGTTTTGTGAAACGTAAGTCGGCTTGGCAATCGGCAATTTTCTGCGCCGCGCCAAAACCTCAAAGCTCAAAACGCGGCCGTCAAATTTGTGGGTCTCGACAACCAAAAAGCGCCCGTCGGAAAACAACGCCAAAAGACGCCGCGTGTCATCGTTGATTGCCAGTGAGGAACCAGGGAGAGTCAACAGCTTGTTGCCGTTGGAAAAATAAATATCATTGATGGATCCCTGACCGCTTCTTTGAGTCCCGCCGGCGGCAGTCTCGGTATTAGCTCCCGATGCTGCCGCCTCCGGTTGAGAAGGATTTTTTGCCTCTTCTGTCTCTGCTTCGGCCATGGATTTTCTCCGCCCGCTGCGACGTTATAAAGCCGCGGGGATCGGTCCGGTTGATGCGGTTCTGGAAGGAGCCTTTGCCGAAACGCCCTCAGGATTGTTTTCTTGCCCTTCGACCTTAAATTCCGTTGCTTCGACCGGAATCACACCTCCGGGGGCAAAGTAAAGATATTTGGTATCGCCGCCTTTGGATGCCGCAACATAAGTCTGGGTAATGTCGCCGATAACATGCCCCGTTTGCAACGTCGTGCCTTTTTTGACGTAGAAAGACGTTCCGGATTTGTTGACCAGCTTGGCTATAAGCTCGCCGCCCTGCCCACGGATTTCTGTAACAGCATATAACTGAGACAAATCCGTTTCAACCGGCTCTTCGGGGATGCTTTCGTCGCTGTCCCCTCCGGCCGTGGTCGTCGAGGCCGTGGCTGTCGAAGACCCGGCTCCGGCAAACGGATTTTGCGCCATGGCTTCCTGCTCTTTTTCCATGGTGGTTATCCGGTTCCTCAGGACACTTATTTGCGCCTGCAAATCATTAATCTCTTTTTGGTAAGAGGCTACCTCCGTGTTATAAGCCCGTCGGGCGGACTTTGCCTCGTTTTGAAGCGACAGCATCTTGTTTTTGAGGCTTTCGGCCAGCTGCTTTTTGGATTGACGCAAGTCGCTGATTTGTTTATAAAAACTGGCGTTATGAGCAATCCATTTCTGATTTTCTTCAAGCATATAGTTTTTGTAGGAATCAAGAAGTTTTTCCTGACGCAGGGTCTCAAACTGAATGTCTAAATCCCGCAGTTTTTGCTGCTCAATCAGCACTTTCTTTTCCTGCTCTTTTTCAAATTCGATATTCTTTAAGCGCTGCTGTTCTATTTTGTCTTGTTCCTGCTGCAAAGCCTGACGCCGCTGATTCTTGACGGCCTCAATTTCGTTTTGCAATTTTTCGCGCCGCAATTCCAAATTTAATACAGCCGTTCTTTTTTCCAACTCCGACATTTGCGAAAACAGGTCACTGCCGGCCGCGACAGGCTCATCGCCTGTGCCGCCAAACAAATCTATCCTACCGTCTTCTTTTGCCGGCTGGCCGGCTGCGGCCGCCGGAGAGGGTGTTTCGGCCTGCGGCTGCGGAGCTTTCGGCGCCGCCTGAGGCTGAATTAAAGAGGCATCTTTGCTATCGACCGTTGAGCTTTTGGCCGGAACAGCCGGTGTTTTTGGCGCACCAAAATCCGGAAGTTCGTCACCAGTATCGAGCCCGTCGTCAAACATTGCTTCCTCAGACAAAGAAACAAGCCCCTGAGCCTGAACCGGCACCGCCAAAAAACAAAATAACGCAATCAAACAAAGATTTCTGACTTTATAAAACATAGATAGCTCCCTCATAATGCCAGGTATTGTTTACCGGAGAATATGTGATCATTCTAATCTCAAGACCTGAATATTTTGTTAACATATCAGCCCACACCGAAGGATTGTGCGGCGAATTGAACGTGAATTTTAAAGCGCGAACGGTAACCGAACGAGCCGCCTGCGCAGCAGGACCTTTGCCGGCGGCCGGAGCTGAGGATTTTATCGTCTGGCTTTCTTCCGCCAGAGATACCTGCAACCCCATGGACTGAAATTCGTTGTTGATGGCGTTGCGCAAATCCGTCATGCTCTTTTCCGGCGGCGAAGTCAATGTTTCCATAGCCTTTAGAGGCAACGTGGCCGACAGGGAATTTCCCGTCGGGTCAAAGCTATAGCCCGAAAAAGCCAAACCGGAACTCTTTAGAGCCTCTTCCATCCACTCCATCGTGCCGATCTCTCTTCTCCAAGAAGTCGCGGCTGACGTCCCCGTACAACTGATCTGGCCTATTACCCAGCCAGGAGGCATAATGCCGACAAGCTGGTTGGCGCCTTCGTTGCAATTTGCCATAAATTGTTTGGGGCTTTTTATGCTTTCCCATGGCTTGGGAACCTCTTTGACCTCAACCTGCTGAACAACCTTCGGCCTGACGGGCACCACAACCGGACGTTTGACCGGCGTCAGGAACAGCTTGTCAATCAGACTTGAAACCAGCCATAAGCCAACAACCGCCGATATAGCTACAACCATGATCAGCTTTGAGCCACGCAGCCCTTTGATCTTTTGCAGCTTAATCTTGGCGCCGCGCGAAATCAGCTCCTCCAGCTCCAGCTCCTCGGTGTCTTCAACCCCCCATTCCTTCGGCGCAATCTTCCGCCCCCAATCCGGAACAGCCATCATGGACAAAAACTGATTTTTTGCTTCGTCCTCAGTTAAAAACAACATGTCGCCGTCAGACAAGATGATGTCGTTGCGCACGCAGATATACCACCAGCCTTCACGTGTCTTAAAAACAGCAACAAAAGATGAGGCATTTGACAAAGCCGTTACCAAAGCAACGGCAGCAACGGTTTCGCCGTTTTTGTAGCCTTCGTGCGAAACGCAAATACCAAACTGCGGCGCCTTGCCGCCTTTGATGCAGAACAAATCCGCGCCTTCCAAAATACTGTTGGAGGCCTCTTCAACTTCCTGAAAATAATCGCCGGAATTCTGCAACGGCTGCCAAAACAGGCTGGTCGCGTAATTTACGCCATCGATGTTGATCGACGTCCCCCATGTGCGCCTTCCGGCATCATCATAATCTTCGTCTAAAAGCTTTGCGTCTTCCAGCACTTGCGGATTCTCCCTGTCTGGCTGTTTAATTCATGCTCATTCTGGTCTCAGGCGACAGCGGTGTCTCCAAAACAACCGGTGTCAGAATAATAACCAGAATATTGCGGCTTCTTTCGGCACTGGCGCTGCCGCCCAGCAGCGAATTCTCGGCCGACCCCATTCCGGCTTTGTTTGTTTCTGACGAAACTTTTTCGTATCCGGTCAGGATTAAAGATTCTCCTGATGCCATAGCCACTTCCTGCGTAAAAGCTCGGGATTCGACTATTGGGTTCTGAATATACTGATTCTCGTCCGCGTTGCCGAAGTCAACACGCTCCAGAGACAACAAATCCGACAGCGTCATGTTAAACATAATCAGCATCCGGCCGTGCTCCAAAAGTCTGGGCAAAACATCAAGCGTAAAGCCGGTTTCAATCTCTTCGGTCGTTACGGATATATCGTAATTGGTGCCGTCAGTACCGTTATTGGTCTTGGTCATCTCCGAAATATAGTTTTGCTTTTGCGTTACCTGAATCGGCGCCGGTTTGTTGTTAAGCGTTGTTACGGTGCCGCTGGTAACTAATGATGCGCGGTTTTTCTCCGAAATAGCCTGCATGATGGCATCAGCCGACCAATGATCGTTAATAACACCCCATGTCAAGGAATTAGACATATTCTCACCGGAAATTGACTGCGTTCCCGTTATGCCTAAAGAAGTAATTCCATCGTCAAATGTCGCCCTCAGATCAAGACCGTAACTGTCGTTGTCGTCAACCGTAACCTGCATAATCTTGACCGAGATGGCCACTTGACGTGATAAACGGGCATTCTGCTCATTAATATATTTGGCCACCAATTTGATGTCATTTGGCGTCGCGGTTAGCGTAATTGTTCCGTCTGCCGGAGAAACCGTCAATTTGGCGCCTTCACTGATCATGGATGTGATACTCTGCTCGAATTGCGCCCACATTTCAACATCCAACGATGATGTCAGACTGATGGACGACGACGCCCCACCGCCCGATGCCTGTCCGCCGATATTGACGTTCATGCTGGGTTTGGTCGGCAAAGAGTAGATAACAAAGGTTTTGGTAATAAACTTATAAAAATAGATGTCTTTATTTTCATATTTCCACCATACGCCGAATCTTGAAGACACTTCATCCAAAAAGCCGCTCAACGGCCCCTGATAAGAGACCATCATCGTGTCGGGAGAGACCCATCCCCCCGAAGACGCAAGGGCATTCTCCGGACGATTTGCTTCTCCTTTGGCGCGCACATCCTGCTCCAGCTCCGTAGCATAACGTATACCCAAGCTGGTAGTGCGGTTGATCATGTCTCCGATTTCGTATAGCGTAATCGGTCGGTTTGAGACCAGCGTAATTCCGTCTTTAGTTTCCAAGTAAGACGGCAAAGGCTCGCCCTCATATTCGATTTTGCTTGTGTCCCCGAGCCATATATCATCTTTAACCTTAACCAGATCCTGATTAGCGACGGAAGTCGGAATTTTGGCATCTTCGCGCAGCCTTGCCGCAGACGCGACTTCTTTTTCCACGGCATTATCCATAGTGGTTGAAATAGAGCAGGAGGCGGCAAAAGCGACAACGCAAGCGCCTATTCCGAGCTTTTTCAAATTAGTTAAACGCATTCTCATCCTCCCTGGTCTCAACAACTAAAACACGGTTTCCTTTATAGAATGTAGCCAAAGGCGCAGGCTGGGCTCTGGCAAAAGTGCGTATCAGCGCCGACGAAACGTCCGCAAAGCGTCCGCGGAACATGGCTCCGGCACCCAACGTATAATTACGGTTTGAGTTCCAGACCAACCGCCATCCGGCTCTTTCGCACCATTCAGACAGCAACCCTTTAAGCGTGCTGCCTTCTTCGGCCAGCCAATCCTCAACAGCATCATCGCCCGAATTATCGCCGCCGTCATCCTCGCTGTCGGTGATCGCATCTTCAAAGGCCTCGTCGACGGCCTCTTCATAACTAGCGACCTCTTCTTCTATTGTCGGTGGAATTGCGGCAGACATATTGCTTCCCGGACCGCTGTTCAAAACATATTGATCCTGAGGCGTCCTTTCGCCAAATTCGCGATAATTTGCGGCTGTCCGACGATAATCAATAAACTGATCGGCAGGTTCCTCCGGCGGCACGACGACCGGAACGACAGGCGCGCTCTGAACATAGGCCGTCTCCGGTTCATAAACACCTTCAGGATCATCCGATGAACCCCATAAAGTATACTTGCTGCAACCGGTAAGCAGAAACAGCGACAAAAACGATAATCCGCATATTCTTTTTAAGTTCATCTCCGCAATCCTTCGAATAGATTTTTTCATCATATTTTCCTTATCATACTATTGAAAAATAAATAATCAAGCGCTGTCAGTCAGTTATTACCATTGTATATAACCGGCGGCGCCGTTTTTTGTTCCTTGTGTTTTTCCTTTTGAATTATTTTCTAGATTAATTGTCCTCAAAATAAAGCTGTTTGGCTCCCGAGCAGTGAACACCGTATTAATCTTGGAATATTCCACGCCTTTATTGCTCAGGATATTATGCAACAGGTTAAGCCTTTTTTGCTGCAAGACCATTGAGCTTGTGCCGTCAATTCTTATTTCCAAGGCCAGATCCGGCGATGCGGCGGCTTTGGAAGCAAAAGCTTGCACCCAGCGCAGTGTTTGGCCGGAAATTTCCGCCCTGTTCGGCTGGAACGACAGACGTATTTCTTTGGGCATAATCGAAACCGGACGGCTTTGAGCCCGCTTTTGCTTCAAAGAACGCCGAGCCTTTGCCTTGGCGATGGCTCGCTCTTTAGCATCGTTAACAGCCTCGGCCGAGCGGTCAAAGATCGAGTTTAAGGCATTGATTATCCCACCTTTTTCTGTCTCTTTGACCGGTTTATCCGCAACGGTTTTAGCCGCCTGTTTTGTTGTCGGCAAAGGTGTTTCCTGCACCGGAAGATCAACAACCGGCGCGTCCAACGATACCTCTTCTTCGATTGGCGACAAAAGCGGCTCTTTTTTTTCTTTTTTGACCAGCTCTTGTTTTTTTATTCGTTCATCAATAATTTTTTCCTTTGCGGCATCTTCGGATGTGCTTGGATAAGCAAGTTTTGGGGTCAGGTTATCGTCGTTCAAAATATCTTCCGGTATCGGAATAATCAGGTTTTTTACCGTTTCGGAGGCTATTTGCACGCCTGAGCGGTTGTTTTGAGCATAAAGAGCCTGACTGATTTCTTTATCTGCGGCGGCAGTCAGATCTTTTGCCGCCAGCTGGTTTTTGCCGCCAGCATTGCTTTTGGCAACAATCCACGGACTGTCGTTCATGGCTTTCCATTTTTTTGCGTCCTTTTGGGCGGCGACCGTTTCTTCGGCGTTTCGCTCAACGCTTTCAATCGGAATATTACTGTCGGCCATTGCGATATGATTCAGAGCCTGCGGATCACCAATGACGGCTTTTCTTTGCTTTGCTGTTGCGCCGGATTTTTTTTGCAAAGGAATGGCCGCCGCCGTCTCGGCGCGCGCCAACCTTAGGGCGGCGGCATCCGGATCGACCACTTTTTGCGGCGAAATCCCTACTGAATCCGGCAAAGAGACCGTTTTGGGCACTTCTGCCGCAGAAGGTGCCGGCTGATAGACAGGCGCAGCGGCGATTTTCGGACTTTCCTGCTCCGGAGCATAGATCGGCACAGCCTCTATTTCAGGGGTTTCAAGAGGATGATCTTCGGAATACAGAACATCGGCCAAAACAAGCGGTTCTGCCGCCGTGTCGACGGTTATTTTTTCGGGCTGCGGCGCCAAAGGTTCAAATTCAAGCGGAAAATCAATGAGCTCATCCTTACCGGCCATAATAACCTCCGGCGCGTCTTCAACTGACGGCACGTTGGCCTCATCGGGCGTCTCAGGGGTAATTTCCGGCAGAATGCTAAGAGCTATTTTTTTGACGGGAATCTTAGGAACACCGTTGTTTTTCAAAAACAAAACAATATTTTTGCCGCTGATATCAAGAGGGGGTGTTTCAAGAGGTTTCTGCGGCGCAAAAATTCTGTTTGCCGCCATAACGGCAAACAGAGATACCGAAAAACTGCATATAAATGCTCTCAGACCTGTTTTTGGCATAAATGAAACCCCTCTAAACACTAGATAAATCAAAATGCGACTCTTGGCAAGCGTCGTGAAAAAATATGCACAAATCTGTGGATCTTTTGCCGCAACTTAAATTTATGGCAAATAAGATTGAATAAAAGCGAAAGTCCTTTTATCCGGCGGGAGCATGCGCGTCTCACAGGCCAAATTACGGAAGTTTTTTTGCCGGAAATGTGGCAATTTATCAAGGCGAATCATCTTTTCTTCAAAAAAAATAACAATTTTAGACAAAAAAACTTGTTATTTAGGTTTTTATCTGTTATTATCTGTAACCAGCAACCAAATTATTAATCTTAAAAATATAAAAAAAATGAAAAAAACTATTGTATTCTTGGTATTTTGCTTGGCGATTTCGTCATGCAATTTCAAACGGACTGAAACACCTATCGGAGAGGGATATACTAAAGTAACCTATTCCGATGGGAAATCAAAACTCAAGGATCCCAACGGTAAAGAAATCTCCTTCGGAGAAGAGGACGTTGTCTCGATAGAGTGGCGTTACAACACCTTCTATTTGGTGACTTTAGCCGACGGAAAAAAGCGGGCTTATGTCCCCGAGACCGGTTTTTTGACCGAACCTCACGCAAAAATACTCTTTGGCGGCAAGTACTTTGTTACTTGGAACGAAGAGGGTTATGGGCTTTACTTTTTGGACGGCAAGAGATACTGCCTTGCGAGCAAGGATCTTTATGTGTTCTTTTCTGAGAGAGCTGGGCGATATTTCTTTGTCTTCAACGAAGTATACACCAGTCCTATCGTTGAATACAACGATAAAACCCATAAGTCCAAAGTGACTTGGACGTCTACGATCGGTTATACTTGCCGAGAAGTCGGAGGTTATGGCGGGTCGGATTTCTCAGTCAATCAGGCGTGGATTGATAAGCTGATAAGCCAATCCAAACCTTCGGGTTATGAGGTCGGCTGGGTTGTGCCGGCGGACGTCATAGCCGATATAAATTTTTACTGGTATAGAAAAACTCTACCAGCAAAAAAACCGCGTCCCTATTAAGAATTAAAGGATCTCCGTGATTGGCACGGAGATCCTTTTTTTTGTATCCTTTGCGCATGCTCGGGAGAATCCTAAAACCTGTTGCCGCCTCCGCCCAATTATTCTCAAGGGAGGGGGATGTATGATGTATTGTCGCTATTTTTGCAAAAAAAAATAAAAAAACTGTAACACTTTTTATGTAATTTATGTGTTATACTCAATGTTATGATGATCATCTTAATGTATAAATAACAGGTTTGCCAATGTTAAAGTGTCTGTAAAATTTGTTTTTTTTGCTGGTT
>CALYBB010000038.1 GCA_944393715.1 uncultured Alphaproteobacteria bacterium | reverse complement strand
TCCAAGTGTCTTTTTATCTTATAGTGGTGGAGGGGGATGGATTCGAACCATCGTAGACTAAGTCGACGGATTTACAGTCCGTTGCATTTGACCGCTCTGCCACCCCTCCTTCTATAAGGACAAGGATCGCTCCTTCAAGCGCCTAAAAACTGACGCTACCTTTGCAACTAATAGCATTTTGCCTTCTTTGTCAATCTTTTTTTACATAATCTTAATTAATTCTGTAGTACATTGTGCGCAAATGTGCGCAAACAAACAACAGAAGATCAAAAAAATGACTAACCTAGCGCTTACAGAAAGAAGAAACCCCGATACTATCAACATAGATTTGATGGATTCGTATCAAATTGCCCAAGCCATAAACAACGAGGATAAAAAAGTCGCCCTAGCGGTTGAAACCCAGCTTGAACCAATTGGAAAAGCTATTGAAATCATTGCCCAAGCATTCCTAAAAGGCGGCCGTCTAGCTTATTTTGGTGCCGGAACCAGCGGCCGTTTAGGTGTTTTGGATGCCTCTGAATGCTGGCCGACTTTCGGCGTTGAACACGGTATGGTTTGCGGCTACATCGCCGGCGGCGACAAGGCTCTCCGATTCTCCATAGAAAATTCAGAAGACAGCGCCGAACTGGCTCTGCAAGACCTGCAAAATTTCAACCCGACACCCAAAGATATTATTGTCGGCATTTCTGCCGGTGGCGGTCCGCGCTACGTCCTGACGATCTTAGAACAAGCGCAGAAAAAAGGCTGCACCACCATCGGTATCAGTTCAAATCCGGAAGCAAAATTGCAACAATTTGCCGATATCTTCATTAATCCGATTGTGGGTGAAGAGGCCGTTACCGGATCATCGCGCATGAAATCAGGAACCGCACAAAAAATGATTTTAAATATGCTTTCGACCGGCGCCATGATTCGCATTGGCAAAGTTTATCAAAACTACATGATTGATGTCCGTACGGTTAATGCGAAACTCATTGACCGCGGCCGCCGATTCGTTTCGGAAATCGCAGGTGTATCTTACGACGAGGCGGCGGAACTTCTCCAATCTGCCGGCAATAATGTCAAAACCGCCTGTGTTATGGGCTCCAAAAAATGCGGCAAAATAGCCGCCGAAAAACTATTAAAAGCAAACAACGGTATTTTAAGAAAGATTATCTGATGCGGAAAAATCGCAAACCGACTTTGGCAACAGCCAAACAACCCCTGATTATTTACGGACGCCACGCCGTCATGGCTGCCCTAAACAACCCACAGCGAAAAATATCCAAGCTTTTATGCACCAAAGACAATGTCGATGAAATCCACCGTGCAAGCAAAATATTACCGCAGGTTGTTGAGCGCAAAGAAATAGACAAACTTTTGCCGTCAGATGCCGTTCATCAGGGTTTTGCTTTATTTTGCGAACACTTGCCCTCTTATACCCTAAACGATATTTTGGATATGGCCGCCGCCAAAGATAAATGCCATATTCTTATTCTGGATCAGGTAACCGACCCGCAAAATATCGGCGCCATTATCCGTTCGGCTGTCGCCTTTAATACCTTGGCGTTGATTGTCCAAGACAAAAATTCACCCCTTGAAAGCGGCGTTATGGACAAAGCCGCTGCCGGTATGATTGAACATCTGCCTATCGTCAGAGTAACCAACTTATCACGAGCCATTGAACAACTCAAAAAAGCCAATTTTTGGATTATTGGCATGAGTGGTCACGCCCAAACAACCATAGACCTGCTGGACAAATCCGGAAAACTTGCAATCATCATGGGCTCCGAAAGCAAAGGCATGCGCCGTCTTGTTGAAGAAAATTGTGATATTTCCGTCCGGCTGCCGATATCCTCTCTGACAGAAAGTCTGAATGTCTCTGCGGCAGCAGCCATAGTGCTTTATGAGGTCAACAAACCCTAAACTAAATTCTTGCTTCTTTGCATTTATGGATTACAATACCCTTTACCATCTTTTTAAGGAATAACAATTTGTCAGCAACCATTAAAATAGACCATTTAAGCAAATTTTTTGACCATATCCGAGCCGTCAATGATTTAAGCTTAGAGCTGTTTTCAGGAGAAATTGTTGCCCTTCTGGGGCCGAATGGCGCGGGAAAATCAACCTTGATAAACATGATTGTCGGTTACCTAACGCCGACAGCCGGACATATCAGCATCCTGAATCACAATCTTGCTTCGTCACCCTTAAAAGCAAAAGGCTGTCTCGGCTTTCTGCCCGAAGGTTCTCCGCTTTATACCGATATGAACGTTCGACATTTTCTGCACTACATGACCAAACTTAAATCTCTGCCGCCAACAGAAACCGACAGAGTGATAGAACTGGCAAACTTGAAAAATGTGGCCTTCCAAAAAATCGAAACACTTTCAAAAGGCTATAAGCGTCGCGTCGGTTTTGCCGCGAGCATGCTCGGCAATCCGCCGATTCTGCTGCTTGACGAACCAACAGACGGACTTGACCCAAACCAAAAAGAGCACATGCTCAAATTGATCTCATCCATGCGTAAAGAAAAGACTATTTTGATTTCGACTCATCTTCTGGAAGAGGCCAAATCCGTCGCCGACCGAATTCTAATTATGGATAAAGGTGAGATAAAAGCTGACGGAAGCTTTGACGCTATCTTAAAACAAACCCGCTGTTTTTCGCTTGAAAAGGCTTTTAGTAAACTGACAAAGGCAAATCAATGATATCAAAAACTTTTCAAATCGCCAAAGGCGAATTTTATCGCTATTTTATTTCACCACTGGCTTATGTCTATCTTGTTTGTTTTTTGCTCCTGAATAGCTCTTTTGCGCTGTATTTCGGCGGTATTTTTACATCCGGCAACGCCTCTTTGCACCCAATGTTTGCCTATTTACCATGGATTTTGCTTTTATTTATTCCAGGCATTGCCATGCGGTTGTGGGCAGAAGAATTCAAAAGCGGAACAATTTTACAAACCATGACTCTGCCCATACCGGCAGCGGCATGGGTTTGGGGCAAATTTTTTGCAGCTTGGATCTTCTGCACGCTGGCATTACTTTTGACTTTTCCTTTTATCATCACCGTCAACATTCTCGGCAAACCGGACAATTTTGTTATCTTTAACAGCTATCTGGGCGCTTTTTTGCTTTCCGGCGCCATGCTTGCTATTTCACAAACGGCCTCGGCTCTTACCAAAAATCAGGTAATTGCCCTGGTTATTGCTTTTTTTATAAACCTGCTGTTTTTCTTGAGCGGTTTGGAATATGTTTTGGGATTTTTCAGAAATTTTGCGCCGGATTACATCATTGATATGATATCGTCTTTCAGCTTTCTGACGCACGCCGCCAATTTTAATTTAGGCATTTTCGAATTACGTGATCTTATTTTTTTCGCTTCGCTGATCTTGATGTTTAATTTTTTTACCGTCCTGATCATCGTATTCAAGACATCTGGAATCTTAAGCTGGCTCAAAACAACATCGGTCAGCGGAGGCATAATTGCCGCATTGCTTATTTTTGCGTCTTTTGTCGGGATCAACTTGTTTGCCAATAACACCTTACGGCAATGGCGCATTGATTTTACCGAAGAACAGCTTTTCACACCCAGCAATTCTACTCGCAAAATTCTCCAAAATCTGCCGGCACCCGTTACAGCTAAGGTTTATTACTCACCAATTTTAGGCGAACGCGATGAACAAATGCGATTATTTTTTGACAAACTGCGGCTTACCTTACAAACATACCGTGATATTTCCGACGGAAAATTCAATTATCTCGTTTACAATCCCGAGCCTCTGAGTGACACGGAAGACCGCGCAATAACTGCCGGACTTCAGGCTTTACCTGTCCCTGATCTAAATGCCGCCGCTTATTTTGGCATTGTTTTTGTTAACGAAAACGGCAAAAGCCAGACACTTCCTTTCTTACCCTTATCTCGGCAAAATCTTTTAGAACAGGATTTAACCGAAAACATCTATCTTATGGAACACCAAAAGAAAACTCTCGGTTTATTGACTTCCTTGCCTCTCCTCGGCAATTCCGTCGACAACATTATCCTTCCCGAGTGGAAAATTGCTTCTGAGCTGAAAAAATATTACGATATTAAACCTGTCAAAAACCCAAAAGACCTTGAAAACATCGATATTTTACTAATCGCACATCCGCAATCCATGCCGAAAGATATGGAGCGTGCCATTTACGATTATTCCGTCGACGGCGGCAAAATTCTGGCTTTTTTTGACATCGCGGCGGAAGCTCTAAAACTTGCCGGCCCCCAAACAAAACTATCCCATCAGTCAGACTACGGAACTCTTCCCGAAAAATGGGGTTTTCGCTTTTTTGATAACGCTGTAGTTGCTGACCTCGACAACTCATCGGAAATCAGTATTGAAACAGCCGATTATGCCGGCACCACCCAAGACCTAATCCAATTTTACTTAATGCCGTCAGGTTTCACCTCCGGATTGCCCGAAACGCGCAATCTCAAACGAATGCTGGTTACTTCGGCATCGATTTTCATGCCTCTGAAAGACGCTCCCACTCATTTCATTCCCTTAATTCAAGCCAGTGATCAATCCGAGCTTCTGTCCTCGGAAGTTGTAACCCAAAACATTCATCCCGCCGAAATTTTGCGTCATTTCAAAGCCGATAACCGCCCAAAAATCATTGCGGCACACATCCTTGGCAAAAATAATAATCAACCTCTGGATATTATCATCGTCGGCGATTCCGACATGCTTTACGATTCTTTTTGGACCACCTCTGCTCTTGTCGGCAATCAGCAATATAACATTCCTCTCTTGGATAACGGCAATTTTGTTCTAAATGCGCTTGACGTATTATCCGGCAGCACTTTGCTCTTGGATTTACGCGGCAAAAGCCGGACAATCCGTCCTTTCACTACCTTGGATAAACAGCAAAAACAAATTTTGCGCCGATTTAAAATCAAAGAAAAAGATATCTTCGATAAAATAGGACAAATCAAACGCGGATTAAACGAAATTTGGAATAAAAAGACCTTTGAAGGTCGGCACAATTTTACCCCCGAAGAATTGTCAATCATAAACAAAATAAAAAAAGATCTTGAGCAACAGCGGCATGAGCTTTTTGCCATCCGAACCGAGCTGAACGATAATCTGAAAAAAATTGAATTTTGGGTCAAATTCTTTGACATTTACAGTATCCCCTGCCTGATTATTTTGGGCGCACTGCTGTTTAAGCTCCGCCGCATCAGATTCGGCCGACCGGCTTACCCGCAATTCAATCGTTGTTTTGGGATCGTTCTAATTGTTTCAGTCATTTGCATAAGCCTTGGTTTCGGCAGCATTTGGCTCCTTCCGGAAAAAAATTCTGTGATTTACGAAGGGCGTCCTCTCTTTCCTGATCTGGCATCCAAAATTAATGAAGTCGAACAACTCGTTATCAAAACCGTTGACAAACAGCTGACTTTTGCCAAACAAAACAATATCTGGATATTAAAAGAACAACCCGATTTTCTTGTAAATCAAAATCGTATCCGCAGTTTTTTAACATCTCTTCTCCAAGCATCCATTTATGAAAAAAAAGCCGACAAACTGGAAAATCTGCCGCGATTCGGGCTTTTGCCTCTGAACAATTCCTCAAGTTCTGCCGTTTCCGTCAGCCTCAATAGCGGTAGTGGAAAACCGCTCCTCTCTTTTGATATAGGCAATTACAATATTGAGCTGAGCCGTGGTTCTCTCGGTGCCTATATCCGCCTGCCGGAACAATTTCAAATCTGGCTCGCCGCAATAGAGCTGATTGATCTCAATCTTGATTTTCACAACTGGACCTATGCCTCGCTGTGGAATTTAGGCTTTGGTCGTTTCAGTACCATCAACGGAAACAACAACGCTGATGACACAGCACCTATTGTCGGTTTATTTTTAAACACGCCGCTAAAAGCAACAACCGATACACCAAAAACCCAAGAACCAATTCTTCACATTCATGCCAGCGGCGAATACTTCAAAGATCTTGAACTCGCATTTTACGAACAGGCACAAAACTTTTATGTTCAATTTCGCTTCAATGGTGCCATAAATAACACCATGTTACAAGCCTTTGCCGACAAAATGCAAGGACGGTTCTATCAAATTTCCGCTCAAGATATGAAGGAATTAATCAATGCCGTTAACCCAGCAACAAGCAAATAAGCTCAAACAAATTGCAGCTTCTGGCTCAATTTGTTTGGCATTATCCCTCTGCCTGATAAAAAGCATCGGTGTTTTTTATACCGGATCTCTCGCTGTTTTATCCTCCATGATCGACAGCTTGTCCGATATTTTTGCCTCATTAATTACTCTGGTAGCTGTCAAAATTTCTGTACGGCCGGCAGACTGTTCTTACCGTTATGGCTATGGCAAAGCCGAAGCCCTAAGCGCACTGTTTCAGGCGGCCTTTATTGCTGTATCTGGCCTGTTTATTTTATATGATGCCGCTCTCCGACTAAAAGCCCCCTTTCCGCTGAGCCAAACAGGGTTTGGCTTAACCATCATGATCATAAGCCTGATTCTAACTTTAATCTTGGTTGCCTTCCAGCGTTATGTAGCCAAAAAAACCTCTTCTCCGGCAATTAAAGCCGATTCGATGCACTATAGCGTCGATATCCTGACCAATAGCTCCATTATCATTTCTCTGGTTATCGTTCATTTTTGGCAGATTAGCTGGATTGATACAATTATGGCCGGAGCCATTTCGATTTATCTTCTTTACAACGCATATATACTCGGCCGAGATGCTGTTTTTCTGCTTCTGGATCGGGAATTGAGCGATGATATTCGCCGCTCAATTTATAAAATCGTCAGCAAACACCCGCTGGCTCCAAAGATTCACGATCTGCGCACACGCAGTTTGGGCGGCGCATACATGTTTGAGTTTCATATTGAATTGGATGGCAGTTTGGATTTATATACCGCCCATAAATATACCGACGAAGTAGAAAACCTTATCCGCGAAGTTTATCCCAATGCTCAAATTATCATTCACCAAGACCCTTCTGGCCTGCCGGAAGAGCGCTTGGATAACAAACTCATCGGCGCTACCTGCCGACTAAAAAAATAGTTTATTCAACATCCCACGGAAAAACAATCCATTCATCTGGCATTTCGCGGGAGAAAAGATCTGCCTCTCCCTTTCCCCGTGGCTTAACATAAACCGTAACAAATTTTCCTCTAGGAAACCGGCGACGCATAATTTGTAATGTTTGCCCGCTGTCTGACAAATCGTCAACAATCAACGTTTTCTCATCCGCTTCTGCAATATTTCCAAATATATCTATTTTATCAATTTTCAAATGCTTTGAACCGACATAGGTCGCTATATTGACAACGGCCGTCTGCCGTATATTAAGTTCATAAGCTATAATTCCTGCCGGAAGCATCCCGCCGCGACTTATGGCAATTATCTTATCATATCTGCCATCTTCTCTTATTTTATTGCATAAAGCCCGAACATCCCGATGAAATTCATCCCATGAAATATAAATTTTATCATCCATCTTACATCACTCCCGAAATGCTCCTACAACAAACCGCTCTTGCGCAGCAGAGCGGTTCTTTTTAACTGGCGTACCCGGAGGAAACGCTAAGAAAAATTAACCGCCGCTCCGGTTAATTTTTTCTGCAAGTTCTCTGTAACATCTTAATAAGCTAGGTCGACACACTTGTCGACCGCAGCGAATTTAGATGCCTGAGAACGAACCCGTGGGTTCGACCCTCTCGGGACGCTCCTACAACAAACCGCTCTTGCGCAGCAGAGCGGTTCTTTTTAACTGGCGTACCCGGAGGGATTCGAACCCACGACCCTCAGCGTCGGAGGCTGATACTCTATCCAACTGAGCTACGGGTACCAAACAAAATCTACCCCTGAATACACCACTTTTAGAAAAAATTCCAGCAAAATTTTTACAAAACCACAAATAAAACCATATACAACCAACTTTTCTCTTGACTATTCAAAGAATAATATGTATTAAGAGGCAAAAAGTTTTTACAAAAAGGATTATAACAATGGCTAGAAAATGTGAAATTTCGGGCACCGGCGCCATGAGTGGCAACAATGTCAGCCATGCAAACAATCGCACACGTCGTCGTTTTTTGCCCAATTTGCAAATTGTCTCTTTGCTGAGCGATGTTTTGGGAAAGACTTTCAAGTTAAAAATTTGTTCCAAGACACTGCGTTCTATTGAACACAACGGCGGATTGGATTCTTATTTGGAATCGACCTCAAACGCCAAGCTGTCCGATGAAGCAAAAAAAATAAAAAAAGCGATCGCCAAAAAAAAGGCAGCAACAAAATAAATATCATCAAGTCTCTCCTAACCCGCTTTTCTGAGCGGGTTTTTTTATCCCCATAATTCACAATCCTAAAGACTAAAAAATTTTGTCTTTTATTCTTTTATTGATTATAAGTAGTTGCAATATGATTTTTACAAAAAGGACTCGTCAACCATGGAAAACATCCAACCGGAACAACTCCCTAAAAATATTGAGGCCGAACAAGCTTTGCTCGGAGCGCTTTTAGCCAACAACAAAACTTTTGAAAAGATCTCCGAATTCCTGCGTCCGGAACATTTTGCCGATCCTGTCCATGCCAAGATTTTTGATGTTATCAGCAAACTAATCACGCGCGGCCATGTTGCCGATGTGATTACCCTGAAAAATTATTTTGAACAAGACGGTTCTTTAAACGAAGTCGGTGGACACAAATATCTAATCAAACTGGCCGATTCCGCCACTCCGTTAACCAACGCTGAATATTATGCGCGGTTTATTTATGACAAATACCTACGCCGAGAATTAATTTCCACTGGTTTTGATATCGTCAACAACGCCATCAAAGAGGATCTGGACTCCGATGCCTCCGAGCAAATTGAGACTGCCGAAAAGCGTTTGTTTGATTTAGCCAATCAAGGCGAAACATCAACCGGATTTATAGACTTCAGCCAAGCTTTAACCGATTCAATCAAACGCATTGAAGCGGCTTATCAGAAAGAAGGCAAAATTTCCGGCCTGCCGACCGGTCTTGATGCTTTGGACGCCAAAACAGGCGGCCTGAACGATTCCGACCTAATTATTATTGCCGGCCGTCCGGCCATGGGCAAAACCGCACTAGCCACCAATATTGCCTATAATGTCGCCGAATTTATTGCCCACGATAAAAACACGCCGGCCAAGAACCGCGGCGTTGCCTTTTTTTCTCTCGAAATGTCGGCAGATCAACTGGCTTCCCGCATTCTTTCGACCGTTACTCAAACCAACAACCACAAAATGCGCACCGGAGAATTAGACAATGCGGAATTTACACGCATTGCTGCTGCCGTGCGCGAGCTGGAAAACATTCCTCTCTATATTGATGACACCCCCGGACTCAACATCAATAATATCCGCACCCGAGCCCGCCGTCTTAAACGTAACAAAGGTTTGGGCCTTATCGTTATTGACTATATCCAATTAATCAACGGCACTGGCAGCAAAAAAACCGAAGGAAACCGCGTTCAAGAACTTTCCGAAATTTCGCGAGGTCTTAAAATACTGGCAAAAGAGCTCCAAGTTCCCGTCATTGCCCTGTCACAGTTGAACCGCGGGGTCGAAAGCCGCGATGACAAACGCCCGATAATGTCTGATCTGCGTGAATCAGGATCCATTGAACAAGATGCAGATATCGTCATGTTTGTTTTCCGCGAGAATTATTACATCCAAAACGAAGAACCCAAACTCAAATCAGGCGAAACCCCAGAACATCTGCAAAAACGCCTTGACGAATGGGAGGCTCGCAAAAGAGAAACCCAAAATCTGGCAGAAATCATCATCGGCAAACAACGC
The DNA here is from genome assembly GCA_944393715.1 of uncultured Alphaproteobacteria bacterium. GTDB lineage: Bacteria > Pseudomonadota > Alphaproteobacteria > RF32 > CAG-239 > CAZU01. The sequence continues at coordinate 71,043 of CALYBB010000038.1, read as the reverse complement.
CATGGCCCGACTGGCACAATTCAGCTCTTCTGGAACGGCGATTATGCCCAATTTGGCAATTTAGCAAAAGAAGAATACCTGCCGGATCGTATCGGTGCCGAATAAGGAATAAGCTGTGAATACCGCTTTTTGGAAAAGGAAAAGACTAACGGATTTATCGCCGGAAGAATGGGAAAAAATTTGTTGCCGTTGCGGGCGTTGTTGTCTGGTCAAGCTACAAGATGAAACAACCGATGAAGTTTATTACACCCGCATTATATGCCGTTATTTTAATATAGAAAACCATTCTTGCCTCGAATATCAAAATCGTTGCCGACTGGTGCCAAAATGCCTAAAAATAACACCTCAAAATATCAATTCTTTAACTTGGATGCCGCAAACCTGCGCTTACCGAATTTTGAACGAAACCGGAGACCTGCCGCCATGGCATCCTCTTAAAGGCGGACATAATATCCCATCGCTTCCACAAAACCTAACGCCGGATATTTTGGTTGCCGAACAAGATATGGAAGACTATATTATTGAAGATGAGGAATGGTAAACATGCGTTTTTGGCCCGAAAAAAATCCTCTTCCTAAAAACCGCTATCAAAACATCGCGTCTTTTGAACCGGAATTTTGGAAGAAAAAAGCCCTCAGCGACCTATCTCCGGAAGAATGGGAACTTCTGTGCGACGGCTGCGGCAAATGCTGCCTAAATAAACTGGAACGTCGTGGAAAGATATGTTTTACCAATGCCCGCTGCCGATTCTTGGATCCCGAAAGCTGTCTTTGCCGTATTTACGAACACCGTTTTGAAAAAGTCTTTGACTGTCGCGACATAAATCTAAAAACAGTTCTGACCGAACCGGAACTTCTGCCGTGCACCTGTGCTTATCGGCTTCTGGCGCAGGGCAAAGATCTCCCTTCATGGCACCCTTTAATAACCGGCAGAGCCGATTCAGTCCATCAAGCAGGTATGTCCCTAAAAGGACGGCCCTTAATATCCGAAACCGAAGTAAAAAACTATGAAGATTACATTATTGACTGGCCAGACCTTTAATTTTAACGATTATTTTGATTTTGAAATCAGCGTGGTCAAATCGCCGTTAGCCAAACATCTGACTCTGCGTATTGATGAAAAAAAACGGCGTCCCGTTTTAACCTTGCCCAAGTATTGCAGCCGCACCAAAGCGCTCAAATTTTTGGAAGAGCATCGCGATTGGATCATCAATAATCTGGCACGCCTGCCGCAGCCGAAGCATTTTGTTGACGGTGCCCAATTTGAATTTTTTGGTTCAAAATACACTGTTCAGCATATATCCGAATTACGCGGAGTCCGATTTGAAAACACTGTTCTGAAAATTGGCGGCAAACCAGAATTTTTGCATCGACGGGTAACGGATTATATCAAACGACAAGCCCTAAAAAAACTTTCCGAAATGAGCTTGGCCAAAGCCAAAATTCTTGACTGTCGCGTGGTTTCTGTAAAAATCAAAGACACCAAATCGCGCTGGGGAAGTTGCTCAACCCGTGGCTGCATCAATTACAATTGGCGCATTGCTATGGCTCCGGCCGATGTTATTGAATACTTGGTTTGCCATGAAGTCTCGCACCTTAAACATCCGGATCACTCCGCCGCTTTCTGGCAGACGGTTCGTTTTCTCTGCCCAAATTATGAACAAAGCCGCCACTGGCTTAAAATCCGTGGCAAAACATTGTACCAATACGTCTGAAAATCAGCATGTTTGTTGATTTTTAAAAATTTTCTCACTATATTAATCCTTGGTAACAATTCACTAAAAGGATTCTTAAATGCAACACGAAATTTATACCCAAACAACTTCCCCTGCCGTAGACGCTGGTTTGCGCGGCTATATGCAAAAAGTATACAACTTTATGGCCGGTGGTCTTTGCGTAACAGCTTTAGCCGCATGGCTGGTTGTCAATACATCTTTAATGAATTTGTTTTTTAACGTAACACCGCAAGGAGCTTCTTTATCCGGTTTCGGTTGGTTAGCTTTCATTGCACCATTGATTATGGTTTTTGCCTTCAACTGGGTTGTCCGTACGGGAACATCAAAACAAGTCCAGCTTTTGTTTTGGAGTTATGCCGCACTGATGGGAATAAGCTTGGCACCGATTTTCCTACTCTATACACAAAGCAGTTTGGTGCGCGTTTTCTTGATAACGGCCGGAGCCTTTGGCGGACTGAGTCTTTATGGTTACACGACCAAACGGGATCTGACCGGATTCGGTTCTTTTCTCTACATGGGATTGATTGGCCTTATTATTGCCACTCTTGTCAACATTTTCTTAAAGAGTAGCGGACTGGACTGGGCTTTGTCAATCATCGGCGTTGGAATCTTCAGCGGCCTGACAGCTTATGATTCGCAAAAAATCCGTGAAATTTACAGATCAACGGACGATTCCGAAACAGCCGTCAAAAAAGCCTTGACCGGAGCTTTAAGTCTTTATTTAGACTTCATCAACCTGTTTTTATACCTGCTGCGCTTTTTTGGCGACCGCCGTTAATCTTAAAAAGAACAAAGCCTCTTCGGAGGCTTTGTTCTTTTAATTAAATTGTCTCGCTTCTAAAAAATTCAACTGAGTTTTTAGGATTTGTCTGTGCTGTTTTAATGGCCGCAATAGCCTGTTCTATTATTTTTTTTGCCGAATGCCCTGGCCGCGGAAAAGCGCTAACCCCCATTGAAAAAAGCAATTCGTGCCTCGTAAAATTATCACTGACGCCGTCGTTTAAGATTTCGGCAATCTGTCTTATTTCGTGATTAACCTCCGCCATAGTTTTCAGATTGGGAAGCATAATCCAAAAATTATACTTCAGTCCCAATGCGACCGTAGCACTTTTTCGCAAATTCAAAACCAAATTATTGGCTATTTTTTTTATAATCAACTCCTCAATATGCATTTTACGAAAAGAATCAATATTATCTATACTGATAACCGCAACCGCAATCATCCGTTGATCCTTGGCGTTCTCTTTAGCATTTTCCAAAGCCGTCGCCACCTGAACTCTGTCTTCAAACAAAAAGAAATTCGGCAGCCCTGTCATATCGTCATACAAATTATTAAATGTCGGCTTAATCTCTTTACGAATATGCTCTCCCAACAAAATAAACGAAAAATGTTCAATTTCCGACAAATAAATAGCCTGAAAGCGCATTGGAATAATTTTTCCCGTTGCCGACAACAACCTAATCCTTAAACTTTTTGAATCCGTCAACATCTCGCCGATATTTTCAGCCAGCAAATTCCAATCATCCTTAACCACCAAATTCAAAAAATCATTATTAATAACATTTTTATCCAAACTAATATCCAAAAGCTGCATAGCCGCCGGATTGAGATAAACCAATTTATCATCCCGTACCATAAAAGTCGGTCTTTCCGAAGTTGCAACAATCAGATTCAGAATGTCTGATAAATTAACATCCAATCTTCGCCAATCTTCTTTTCTTTTCTGTTCTGAGTGGCGCCGGCGATTTTCAGTTTTTTCTGGCGTCTCCAATGCATTTAAATTGACGTTATATTGGGCAGCCTCACCCAAAACACGAACATCAGCACTGACAGCCGGAAACAAATTTTCACCTTCAAGCTGTTGCAAAACATAATCTGGCTGCCGTTCCGTCATTTTTTATTCCACCAACCACTTTTCATACTATTCTTCGCATATTAAAACCTATTTTTCAAAAAAACAATGATAAAAAATTTGCTTTTTATTAAGAATATTTTGCTAAAAAATGTATATTTAATAAACAAACAGAAAGATTGCGAAATGAGCAACGAACCACAAACAGAAGTTTCCGCTGAAAACCCAGAACCGGCAGACATTGACAATTTTCTGCTAAAAGAACGCTACGAGATTCGCTTCAACCAGCCTCTGCCTCAATATGACAGCAACGGCGCTCTTGCCTATGAAACCAAGGACAATATTAATCCTCAGCGCAGTCTGTTTGCTTTGGTTTGTGGAGAGAAAAATGCGCCCCGCCTATCATATCTTTCCTATATGAAATCCATAGATGTCCCAAATATTCTAAAACTGGTAGAATATGGATTCATTACAACCAAAGATGGCCGCGAAACCATCGCCCTGATTTACAACAAACCCTCTGGCCCTCGAGCCGATGTTTTCGACGACGATGCAGAAAAAATATCCTTTGAAAAGTTCAAATCACTGTCTCTGTCGCTTTTATCCGCCTGTGACGTTCTCAAAACTTTTGGCCTGAATCACCGCGCTATTCGTCTGAACAACATTTGGTATAAAGATCCCTCACGCAACGAACTTGTTTTAGGAGATTGTCTGGCTGATTTTCCTGGATATCACCAACCTCTTGTTTACGAAACAATCGAAAATATGCTCTGCAAACCATTTGCTCGTGGCAACGGCACACACGAACAGGATATTTATTCTGCCGGCGTGGTTATGCTTGGATTGTTTTTCAACCATGAAATAACATCAGAACTTTCTGCCGGAGAACTCATCAAACAAAAATTAAAAAATTCTTCTTTTGTTTTTCTCTCCGAGAACAGAAAAATCAGCAATCAAATAGCCGTCGTTCTGCGCTCTATGCTGGAAGACAACCCCGAAAACCGTTGCGACTACAACCGCCTGTACAACTACTACGATGGCAAAACAACAGGATTTATGAACAGCGACGCTCTTGAACGTTCCACTAGGGCCTTGACCATAAACGGCGAAAAATGCTACACGCGCAAAAGTGTTGCTCTCAACATGCTTACCAACACCGATTTTGGCATAGAAGTTATCCAAAGCGGAAAATTGCTTGAGTGGATAAAAACCGGTTTGGAAAACGAAAAACTTTATACAAAAATAGAAAAACAGATTTTGTCCGAAAAAGAAAATCTTGATAAAAGTCTGCTCCTAGCCAGAATATGTATCTATTTGGATTATTCTCTCCCTCTGAGATGCGGCGACTTTTACCTGTTTCCCGGCGGGATAGCCAAAACAATCTTTTATTATAAGAAAAATAACTTAGCTCTGACCCCTTTGCAAACACTTGTTGTCTCGGACATAATAAAACTTTGGTACCAAGAACAGCCATCTCAACGCGCCCCGAGTAATGCCGGAGAATTCAAGCTTTATCTGGCGCGCAACGACTATGGCTACGGTTTTGATCGCATAATGTACGATTTTGACGAAGATTTGCCCTGCATAAGCCCTCTGGTTGGCAAAAACCTCGTCAACAGCCCTTCCCGCCTTCTTAAGGCTCTGGATCATTTTAACGGCGACAGCGAAACCAAACCTTTTGATAAAAACATCATCGCTTTTCTCCGCTGCAAAATGGGCAAAAAAATTGACGGCATCTTAATAGATATCAACGCCAATCAAGATGCCCTTAAAATTGGTGCCATTATCCGTTTATATGCCAATATCCAAAACAAAAACGGCCCCGCACAACTAGTCAATTTAACCCAGTGGCTCGTAAAGACATCCAAACCGTTGATCCAAAGTTATCACAACATCAAATATCAAAAATATCTTGAGCAAGAGCTTTTGCAAATTTCAAAAAACGGAAAATTAATCGACATCGTCAATATTCTCGAAAACGACGAAGCGCGTAATCGCGACAGGTCAGAATATTCCGAAGCGCTGAAAACCGCCAATTTTTTACTAACGGAAAAAGCCAAAATCTTATCCGGCGATTCAAAAATTGAAGACGAGGCTCGTGATCTTGCCTTCAGATTTTCATCGATTCTGGCCGTTTTAACCATGCTGAGCACATTTATTTTCAGCTTAATTTATTGGGTGATTAAATGACAAAACCGATTATCAAAGCACCGGCAAAAAAAAATAGAACCGGCAAAAACAACTTCAATTTCATCCAGAAAATTTTAATTTTTCTGGCGCTCATCCTTGTTATTTTCACTGTTTTGCCTGCGGTTGTTGTTCTGCTCATAGGCCTTCTGCCGACTTTGACCATCGTCATAACCGACACCAAAAACATCAACAAAATCACAACCGTTGGCTGCTTTAATATTGCCGGCATTATGATTCGTTTAAACAATATTTTCGTCCAGTTTAACTCCGGTATCGAATTCTCGATTCGTGATAATATTTTCAACATTATTATCATGCTCGGCGCCGCAGCTTTGGGAGTTTTGTTGTACTATGTCCTCCCCGACTTATTCGTATTCATTTTCAAAAATTCCGCACAACATCGGCTGAAAGTTATCAACACAAAGCTAGAAAAACTATCTGAAAACTGGGCAAACATTTTACCAGAAGAAAACTAAGCCTCGACATCGATTGCCTTACGGATTTTTTTAATTGAATTTAGTTCAATTTGGCGCACTCGTTCTTTAGATATGCCGTATGTTTTGCTCAAATCATCTAGTGTAAAAATTTTTTCCGACAACCGCCGCTTAAACAAAATATCTTTTTCGCGCTTGTTAAGCACATTTAAAGCTTTGGCAAACAAACCTCTGCGGTATTTCATTGTTTCGCCATAAGCCAAAACTTCCTCCTGATTTGGCTTTGTATCTGCAATAAAATCCATCCATTCCGAACCGCTGTCGCTTGATGAATCAATAATGCTGTTAAGAGAACCGTCATGAGCTTTCAAACGAGTGTTCATATCCGTAACCTCTTGAACACTGACATCCAAAGTTTCCGCTATTTTTTCTAAAATTGCCGGCGACAACTCTCGATCATCGCTTAAATTAAGTTTATTTTTTATTTTGCGCAAATTAAAAAATAGCTTTTTCTGTGCGGCGGTTGTTCCTATTTTAACCAACGACCACGAATTGAGAATATACTTTTGCACCGATGCCTTAATCCACCACAATGCATATGTCGAAAAACGAAAACCTTTTTCCGGCTCAAACTTTTCAACCGCAGACAACAAACCGATATTTCCTTCCGATATCATCTCCGCCATCGACAAGCCATAACCGCGGTATTTAGATACAACCTTAACCACCAGCCTCAAATGAGAAGTTACCAAAATTTGGGCAATTTTCCTGTCTTTGGTCTGCTGATATTTAACCGCCAAATCATATTCTTCTTCTTGAGATAAAATTGGGTAATTCCTTATTTTTTGCAAGTATCGAGCCATATTTATTTCCGGCGAAAAATCGATACCGTTCAGTGCCAAGACTTTTTCCATTTCTCTTCTCCTGAAACGACAAAACTTATCAACAGTTCATTAACGTTCAAGTCCGAAAATAGTCCGGCAAAATAATACAGACCTCAACTCTACCCTTGCTTAAAAAAAACGCAACCTGTCTTTTGGTTATATAAAAAGACCGCACAACCAAAAACTAAATCTGCCGCAAAACCTGCAAAAGATGTTGCAAATCGTCCGGCAGCGGCGCCTCAAAAAACATCCTTTCTTTCGTCTGCGGATGGACAAATCCCAAGCTCTGAGCGTGCAAGGCCTGCCGTGGAAAATGATTAACAAACAGCCTTTTTTCTTCATCAACAACGTTTGAAATAATTTTTCGTCCTGCTCCATAAACTTTATCACCAATCAGACTATGGCCGATTTTGGTCAAATGAACCCTTATCTGATGCGTCCTTCCGGTTTCCAGCTGACATTTAACCAGCGCCGCTTGGCCTTTAAAATTTTCTACTGTCTGATAATGAGTAACGGCAGGTTTTCCGCCCTTAGCCACAACCGCCATTTTTTTACGGTCATACGGACTCCGCCCGATATTGCCTCTAACAATACCTCCCAAAGGACACGGTACACCGAAAACAAAAGCAAAATACGTCCTTTCAATCGAATGCTCGGCAAATTGCTCACACAAAAACCTATGTGCATTATCATTTTTAGCCACAACCAATATGCCGGAAGTTTCCTTGTCAATCCGGTGCACAATACCGGGTCTCTTCACACCGCCGATGCCCGACAAATCCGTACAATGAAACAACAAAGCATTAACCATTGTTCCATCCGCAACACCTGCCCCCGGATGCACCACCATCCCTGCCGGCTTATTAACCACCGCAATATCGCTATCCTGATACAAAATATCCAAAGGAATATCCTGCGGCAGCGGTTCGGCATCAATCACTTCCGGAACGCTTAAAACAAACGATTCTCCTTCCTTCACTTTATAAGCATTGTCGGCAATCGTCACATCGTCACACATCACATTTTCCGTCTCAATAATCCGCTGTATTTGCGAACGCGATATATCCGGAAAACATGCAGCCAAAAATTTATCTACACGCCACCCCTTAAAATCTTTATTAACCATTGGCGTGTTATACTCGCGGCAGTTAGACATTGCAATCTTTCAAAAAAAATTAAAACCTGCGGGTATTTATCATAAATAAAAAAAACAAACTTGCAATAGAGGGTTTAAAATGAACAAACTCAAATTAATCAAACTAGCCGTTTGCATCATGACTTTTTTGCTGATTTTTGGCATGCTGGCGGCTCTCGGTATTGTCTACGGGCGAATAAGCAACAAGCCTGTGCGCGCAGACATAAGCCTTTCTCAACCTGCCGGAAGCTACATAGCCGATTACCGCATTGCCGATGCCAATATTTATATTTTAATCAAAGGTGGAAAAACACCGGATCGTCTGGCCGTTGTGGACTCTTCCTCCGCTCGGCCGTTGTTCATAAAAATAAATTGAAAGGAAAAACGCTATGGCCGAAAGTGAAATTTCCTCCTCCGATTTTGACAAGCTTCTTGATGATTTTATTGCCGCACAGCTCCAAGACACCGAAGATCAGCTGGCCGAAGCGAATGACTCAAAAAACAATTCGTCCGCACAATCAGATGACGATAATATTCCCTTATCCTCCATTCTAAATCAAGACGAGGCACCCTTGGTTGCCAAACTGGCAAACGAAGAAAAAGCGCTTTTCAATGCTTATTCCGACTTCATTAAAGCCGTTAAGGCCTGTGGCAACGACGCCGGAATTAAAATACCGGAATTCCACTTCAAGATCCAAGATCTGTTACCGCGTTTCCGTCCGACAAAAACAGATTCACTAAGCCAAGATATTTTAGATTCATGGAATATCCTAATTCAGGCCCAACCGATTCGTTTGGCATCTTTGCCCGACAACGCCTCTGATGAACAAATTTTATCTTTTGCCGAAAAAACAACCGATAAAAACCTGCAAAATGCCTTGCTCTCTTATGTCGAAACTTTAATTGAAATAGATTCTTGCGAGATTGCCTACAACATGCGCAAAGTCAAATTCGAACGCCACAAAATCGAAAAAAAAATCTTTGAAGAGCAACAAAACCGCCAAAAAAAAATGCACCGCTACATTGATGCCATTCGTGCCAAAAACTTTCCGATCGATGCCGAACGTTTGGTCAACAACTTCTTTAAAACTCTCCGCAAAGATCCAGACGGCGCCAAAAAAATGCTCGAAAATAATCCGGCAACTTTTGCACCAATTCAAATTGACAAAATTCCACCCAAGTTTTTTGGAATGATAAAACCAAAACCGGAAGACGGAATCAAAGCGAACAAAAAGCTTGGCAACTTTCTAAAAAAGCTTAAGGCCTGATTTTTGCACAAAAATATAGACAAAAAACGAAATTATTGTTATACTTAAATCAACAGAAAAAACCTCTGCAACCTTTTTTTGATAAGGACATATACAATGGCAAAAGAACCTAGTGTCGGAGATAATATTCGCGGAAAAGTCTCCCGCCTTTTGGATTCCGAATTGAAAAAAACGCCTGTCAAACCCCACGTTCAAATGCTGAAATCCCTGTCCGCGGCAGATCGTAATTCGCGCCTTCTCCAAGCTTCTGCCGCTATTTACCGCGCCACCAAAGACAAAACCTCCAAACCGACACCACAGCAAATAAAAGACTATGCCGCTGCAATAGATATTATTGCCGAAAAACGCGGCATAAAACCGTCAAATGACGGAAAATTTTCCGACGAAAACTTGAAAAGAGAGCTGGCTCCGGCAGAATTAATGAAAATTTTTGCTGCCCAAACACTAAAAGACCATGATGACGAACAAGCCGCCCGCGACCAAATTTCCCAAGACCTCAAACAAGTTTACGGCGAAGAACAACTGCCCGAAGAGATAGAAAACATCAAACAAGTCTCTGCATCCCAAGCCAACTTTTGCGACAAAAGTGATGCGGAATTCCTCAGTTTAAGCGAAGATCAACAAAATGAATATTTAGCCGGCCTTAACGATCTTGACAAAGAACGGCTGCAGGAATTACTGAAAAAACACCAAAGAGATTTAGACAGAGAACTTGAGAAAAACGCCGCCCGCATCAACGGCCAAAGAGACGACCCTGATTGGGCCAAAGATGACAATAACGATGATTTCAAAATTGAGCAAGGCGATATCATCGAATACCTCATGAAAGACATCATTTTGGCATCGGCAGCTTGGGCAGGCAACAAAATAGCCGGTGGCGCAGGCATCCTCGTTTATGAAGCCGGCAGCGGCATTTATAGGCATGCCCTCCGCCCAGGTTGGCGCACGACCAAAGAATTCTTCTCAGATACTTGGAAAAACGTTAAAAACAACCTTTTTAACAGAGACGATCCTCAGGAAAACGATGCCGCCGATCGTTTTGAAAATATAATAGCAACTTACGAACAACAGGCCCAGAATAGCCAAGAACACCTCGATGATTTTGAAAAAGAAGCCAAAAAAATACAAGCCTTCTCCAACTACCTGACTCGTTTTATTAACAATCAAGCCGTCATCAATGACCAAGGCATTGTCACAGGCGGAAAATTACGAAAGTTTGAGGACATAAAACCGTCAAACCCTGAAGAAGTTCGACAATTTTTTACAACTTTTCGGGATAATATAAGAAAAGAACAGGAAAATGATCTTAAAAACAGATTCCCCGAAGAACAGGCGGAAATTGAAAAATGGCTGGAAAAACAGTATGCCTACGAAGAAGACGTCGTTAAAACTAAAGGTAACCCGACTCTTTCCCAACCTCAAAACGACAAATATTTCAAAGCTCTGACCAACGCCCGCATCAAACAAAACCTTCGCCAAGAAAACATAATTTCATTAGAAGTCTTAAAAGAACAATCAAATTTGTTTGCCAACCACTATGCTGTCTACAAACTCACCGAATTATGCCGCCAAAACCCTAAAGACAATATTCTGTGCAACGATGAAAAATGCCTCGATTTTATGAAAAATGCCGAACTTGAAGCCCGCATGATTTTCTGGACGGCCGAAAAACAACGCAGAGAAGGCAAAGATGTTTTGTCGCGTGAAGCTTTGATTGCCGAAGCTAAAAATCTAGTTGAAGAATCGCAGAACAAAAGCAAAAACAAAAAAGACAAAAATCCGATTGTTGACACCAAACTCAAAACAATTATCGGCCAAACCACCGTCAGCGAAGAAAACACTCAAACCTTGATGACCGAATATAACAAGGCGGATCCGGCTGAATTATACGCTGCCGAAATGTTTAATATTGACGCTCTGGAAAGGGAACAACGCCTCAGAAAAGAAGATTGTAACACGCGGAGAGAAAAACTGGAAAAAACCCGAAAAAACATCCAGAATCAGAGTGGTCAAGATATTTCAAAAACATATAATGATCTCAGAAATACAAATCGGGGAAGATAATGAAAAGAATCATCAAATTAATTCGTGCTGCCTTAATTTTTGTTATTTGGACGGTTTTATTTGCATTCCTGTCAAACCAATTGATTTTTCTTGTCTGGAATTTTGACTTCATGTCCGCCCATTCTTGGAACATTTTATCAACCTTCTGGTCTCAAGGCGGCGTAATTAAAACAACCTCCGATGTCCTTTTGCTAATGGCATTGTTTTTGCTGCCTTTCGTCTGGCTCACAGGTTTTATCTTTGCTTTGCGAAAAAACTATCTAAAACTTTTGACGGCCCCGTTTAGAATTTTTTGCTGCCGCAAACCGGCCGAACCCGAACGGATTGTCATCAAAAACATCAAATCATCACAACAAATGATTGAAGAAATAAAAAATGAGATTAATTCCGTCAAACCCGAAAAATCAAAAAAAGCCGGCAACATTCGCTCAAAAATTAAACAAACGCTCGCCCAAAAGCCAAAAAAATAAGCTCTTGTTAACAATTATAAAATAATATAAAGTCTAAAGACACATTTCGGGAGATGTTTATTTGAAACCTTTGCTTATCTTACTAAAAATAGCTTTGGTCGGCCTTCTGTGGAGCATATTTTTCATAGAGGGTATTCGCGTTATTATGCTGACCAACTGGCATTTTGACATCTTCCGTCCTTCTCATTGGCAGCATGCTTGGGATTTATGGTCATCAGGGTGGGTCATTGACGAGGCCAAAGAATGGGCTTTTGTCTTAATAATTTTGGCCGCTGTGCCGGCATGGATAACTGTGTGGGCGGCTTTAAGTACCGTACATTGGGAATATCTATTTAAAAACCTCAGCCTTTTTCCTCTCAAAATATTCAATTACTTTTTTGGCAGCCAAGTAAAGAAGATCGCCAATACTGCGGCTGTTAAAGTAGTCAAAAAGAAAAAATCTTATAAAGAAATTCGTCCAAGAAGCATCCGATCCCCGCTGGATGACAGCTCGGTGCCGCAAAAATCAGCCTTTGACGCCGATCACCGCGCCGCTCTCTCTGGTATTCCGCCCGCTCACACATCCAAACCGGCAATACCGGCACCGAAAACTGAACCCAAAGAATTTACCCATTCGCTGTTTGAACTTGGCGATACCGAAACGCTCGATTTTGATCTCTTTGCTGAACCCGAAACCAAACCGGCTCCAAAATCCCAAACACCTACAGAAAAACCGACAAAACCCGAAAATGCTTCTCCGACACACAAAAAAACACCCTATCCTCAAGCAAAACAAAAAACCGGCAGCGTCAATTCTACTTTTGAGCTTCTTAAACAAAAAGGCTACGAAATCATTACCGGTGCCACCATAAAAAATACCTTTATTGATTTTATAGGCGTTTCTTCCAACCAAATCTGCCTATGCCTTAATGACAAAGAACCCGGCGATTGGCTCGCCGATGAAGAGCGATTCAACGACGAAGAACCTTTATGGTTTTCTGAAAGCTCCCACCGTATATCACCGGTTCGCAAAGTAGATCTTGCACACATAACCTTGCAAGAAAAGCTCAAAGACGCCGACTTATCTTTTGATATAGTCCCCTTTGTTATTGAGCAAATAGGAAATATTATCAATGCTGAAGATATGTTTGACATCTGGAAAGACATCGGCGTCAAAGTAACACGTATTGACCGCGGCACACCGAAAGAAATTCCGCTGTTTGCCAAAGTTCTTGAGGATGCTGAAGGAACACCTGACAAAGCGGTTATGGAAAAAATCAAAAAACTTTTGCGTGGTATAGCTTAAAAAATCTAAAGAGGAAAAAATGAATTTGGAAAAAGAAGGCGAAGAATGGAAGGAATATAACAGTGCGGTACGCTGGATTGTTATTACCATAATTATTTCGGTTTTATTAACCATCTTTTTAGCTTTGGTGTCTTTGCCTCTGGCAAATTTCGTCGGCAAAGGCATTTCCAAAGAAAGCCTTGATGAGGTTTCCAAGTTCTTTTCACTTGTTTTTAGCCGCAGTGGTTTTTTATACAACCGTTATTGGGTTTGGATGAAGCAGCTTATCAACTATAATGGTCCTTTTTCAGCTAGCTTATGGATTCCTCTTTTGCCTTTCATCAGCCTGCCTCTGGGTTTGATCATCGGCATCATAACCAATCCTTACCGCTTCCAGTCAAATATCCATGGCTCAGCGCGTTTGGCAGAAATGAGCGACATCAAAAAAATGGGGCTCTTAGACGGTTTTTGCATCGTCGTCGGAAAATTTAAAGGCAAACTTTTGCGGATGAACGAAACCCTGTCGGTTCTGTGCTGTGCTCCCCCAGGAACCGGTAAAACAGCCGGTGTGGTTGTCCCAACCATTTTTAATTCACCAAACATGAGCATTGTGGTCAATGACCCTAAGCCGGAGCTATGTTTTTCAACCTCCGGCGCCCGTGCCAAAGTCGGCCCTGTTTTCATTATCAACTGGGGCATGGAAGACAACCCTGCCGAGGGCATCTATTACCCAAGCTGGAATCCGCTTTCGCCCGGTGCCATTCCCGACCCCGGACCGGCACGCGATATGTACGTTGATTCAATGTGCAATGTTTTGGTTGAAGACCCCAAAGGCGGCGCCGATCCACACTGGTCAAAAACCGGCCGCGCAGCCTTAACCGGCTTTATCCATTTTATTGTTTCAAAGTGTGAAAAAGCTCGTGCCAACGACTATTTCATCGGCCGTATTTATGAAGGCAAGCTGGACGACGAAGACAAAAAAGTCTTGGAGGGCTACTATCTGGAAATGAACGATCCTATGGCTATGCGCGCCTTACAAAACCTGCGTTCCGATTCCATCAATATTGATAATTACCTGCCTATCGGAACTTGGGCGTTGCTGCCGGAAAAATGGATTGGCCACGAAGCCTGCATTGCCATGATTCTGGAGTGGATTACCGAGGCTCAAATTAAACAATCGCAGGAAATAAAACGCCGCATGGACGAAGGAGACCAAATGGCCGCCATGGCTGACCCAATGCGCGACCTGTTGGAAGCCGCCATAGACGAAGCACGAAAATTTGGCTATTCCGCCCGCTGCATTGTTGAGTTAAGCCAGTTAAGTTCCATGCCGGACAAAGAACGTGGCTCGGTATTGTCAACAGCCTTTGCCGGCATCAGCATTTTCAAAAACTCCGCCGTGGTTGCCCGTACCAGTTTTTCTGACATCAATTTCAAAGATCTGCGCGGTCTCAAAGACCCAATCACCGGCGAATTCAAGCCTATCTCAATATACCTTTCAGTCAACCTGGTTGATGCCCGCGCTTTGAGCGTTATTTCCGGAACTTTTATAGACTTAATGTCTTCCTACCTAATTGCAAATCCACCCAATTTTAATAACCCGACTGATGGCAAAATGGGGCCTTTTGCCTGCTTGTTCGTCATGGATGAATTCCCGACCATGCCAAAACTAAAAGCCGTTATTGACGGACCAGCCGTCGGACGTGGGCAAAAGGTATCATACCTGCTAATCGGCCAAGACTTAGGCCAAATCTCCGGCAAATATGGCAAAGACGACCTTGAAACCGTTATCTCTACCACCGCTTGCAAGGTTATTTTATCACAAAACAACGAACAAACGGCTCAGCGTTTTTCCAAAATGATTGGCAACAAAACCGTCCAAACAACTTCTTATTCCAAAAATGAAGGAGCCTTCTCTAAAGGATCAAATCCCTTTGCCAAAAACGTTTCTTATCAACTACAGGGGGTATCAGTTATTTCCACCACTCAACTTTTAAGCTTGCCAATGCTCAAACAAGTCGTTTTGATGCAAAGCTACATTGATCGCCCGATTATGGCTGACTCGCCACGCTGGTATCTTGATCCCAAGATGAAAGCTCTGGCTGCCATTCCGCCGGCACCAAACGTTCCGGATTGGATTGTTGCCCAGCGCGAAGATATCAACGATGATATGCTCGCTCAGCTTGGCATCAACTATGATCCTAACGAAGATTACGAAGAGTTTGAAGAGTTTGAAGAAGAGGAAAATGAGCAAAATGCCGATTCCTAAAAGGCCGAAATCTTCAATTTTCGGCATCTTTTTGCTGTTGAATTTTTTCCAACTCGGCCAAGTCTTCGTCATCAAGCTCCGTAGCTTCAAACTTATATTTCCCGCTAAACCAATTGCCCAGATCTATATCTGCGCAACGTTTTGAACAAAATGGGCGGTATTTCATATCAATAAATTCTTTACCGCAAATCGGACATTTCATTTCTCGACTCTCCCCGTTCCGCAGCATGTCGGGCACTCTTCCGTCAACAAATCGCGCAAACTCGGCCGCCGCCGCATTCTGACTATTTCCACATTTCCGGCACGGCTCATACCGAGAACTCGACTCCCGAATGTATCATCAGCCAAATCCTCAGCCAAAATATTTATGACCGGTTTCAAAAATTTAAATTCGGCAAAACCAGCAAAATCAATAATTATTTTACCCGAAAGATTCCTCAAAATAATCTGCTTTGCAATCTCGTGGGCTGCTTCCTGATTAAGGCGCCCAAAACCACCATGAGACGTCCCTTCGCCACTGTCAACATCTATTGCCACACAAGCTCTTGTTTCTTCTATAATAACTCTTCCGCCGCACTTAAGCTTAATCGTACGAGATAAAGCATCGTTAATCATTTCTTCGATTCCAGCATCATTAAAAGCTGTTGCCGAATATTCCACCGATACCGGACAAACCAGCTCATCCTTAAGCTTTCGGCTACTTACCACAACTTTTTTCAGACTCAGTTCATTATGACAAATCATCTCCTGAACAATCTTGTTTTTAGAATTCAAAACTTGTGGTGCCTTGGAACCTTTGGCTTTAGCAATAATATCATCAAATTGTCCCTTCAACTCGGATATTTCTGCCAAAATCTTGTCTTTCGCAGCACCCGCAGCAGATGTTCTGATAATCCAACCGCCTTCTTCGGTGCTGCGGCTTACCAAATCACAAAGATCATCCTTTTTGTCCGAATCAACAATTTTAGAAGATATTTCCACCTCGCTGCCATAAGGACAATAAACCAGATATATGCCGGCAAGTCTCAAAAATCTTGTCATTCTGGCCCCTTTTTCGGCGCGTTGTTCCTGCAAAACCTGAACAACGACATCTTGTCCCTCATGAGCCTCCAAATCTTCTAAACCAGCTTCCTGCGCATTAATAAAAGCTTCTTTCTCCACGCCGATATTAATAAAATATCCTTCTTTGCCATTAGCTGTTTGAATCTTTTTTGTTATTTTCCCTAGATAAATATTTCCTTCATTGGCCTTATTTTTATCCCAAAGCGCAAACTCCCGCAAATCACCGTTTTTCAAACCGGCAACACGGCAAAAGCTTTCTTTCTCATCGACAATAATTTCTTCAAGCATTTCTAAACTCCCGCCCCAACAAGCAAACAACGTGTCTCATACAACGGCAACCCGATTACCCCGCTGTACGATCCTACGATTTGCACAACAAAGCCGCCTAACAATCCTTCTATCTTATAACCGGCGCATCCGACCCATTCTTTTGCGGCAACATAATCTTTTATTTCCTGTTCCGACATTTTTTTCATTTTGATCCGCGTCGTACTAAGTCTTAAAGACGCCTTTCCTTTTTTATCAATCACACACACTGCCGTCAAAACTCTGTGTGCCCTGCCGGACAAACTTTTCATAACCTTCGTTTGCTCTTCATCGGACTTTGCTTTTTGGATAATTTTGGTTCCGCACACAATAATCGTATCCGATGCGAGCACAACTTTTTCGGGATGTTTTACAGCAACATGCCTTGCTTTTTCCAAAGCCATTCTCTTAACATACTGGCTCGGTTTTTCACCCTTCTCAGGCTTCTCATCAATATCGGCAGGTTCAATACTTTCCGGATCATAACCTATCTGCCGCAACAAAGCCAAACGCTGCGGCGACTGCGAAGCCAGAATAAAATTTTTATTCATTCATTTATTCCATACTTAAAAAACAAAAAAAAGGCCTTATTTTTCACCAAAATAAGCCTTTTTTAAAATCAAAAATTAAACCTCGTCATCATATGTTTTTTCCATTCTTTCGTGGCGTTCCTGCGCCTCTATCGAAAGAGTGGCCACTGGACGAACCTCCAGTCTTTCTAACCCGATCGGATCTCCTGTTTCTTCGCAATATCCATAAGTTCCGTCTTCAATCCTTTTCAAGGCTTCATCAATTTTTGAAATAAGCTTTCTGGCTCTGTCCCGAGTTCTCAGCTCCAAAGCCTTATCTGATTCCAGCGAAGCCCTGTCAATCTGATCCGGCTGATTCAATCCTCCCTGTTTCAAATCATCAAGTGTATCCATAGACTGACCTATCAAAGATTTTTTCCAGCTCAACAGCTTCTGCCTAAAATATTCCAGCTGCATATCGTTCATATATTCTTCTTTATCAGACGGCCTATAATCCGGCGGAAGAGTAACTGTACTATCCATCTTATCAACTCCTTAAACAGCAAATTCAAATTTTACCTAAAGATATATTAAACAAATAAAATTTCAAGCAAAAAATACTCTTTGTTCTTCGGCCCTTCTAACGAGTAAGCTTAGCCAACTCAACCTCAACCCGAAGCTCTATTTCTTCAATAATTTCCCGCAATCGCGGATCGCTTTCAACCATATCCTTTTCCTTGACAAATCGCGATATTTCAATCAACCGGCTTTTAGATATTTCCCCAAGCAGCAGCCCTTCCCTTATCTCCTCAAGATTATCCAACAAAGCATTGCCTTTTTTTATCAACTTGCGACGACGTTGCCTTTCTTCTTCACCATCCACCATCTGTGCGGCAAATATGGCATCAGCAGAGGTTACCGCCGCTGTTGCCTGAACCCCGCTGGTTTTTGAAGCGCCGGATGTCTTAAGATAATCAGCAAAATTTTCGCTTCCGGTTTTTTTGACGTTTTTTCCCGAAACCGGTTCGCTTGTGGTTCTTATATCTTCAACTTTAAACAAATTACCATCCTGCCTTAATAAAAAATCCACATAATATCGTTGTTATCATCATTAGAACAAGCTTTTATAACACTATTTACCGAAACCGGAAAATTTTCAGCACCCTCTTCTACAACCGACGGCATATTGACAACCAATTGCCTATTTCCCTGCCCATAATTAATGACCATTTTGTAAATATCAGATTTCTTCTGCGTCCACCAGTTTATCTGTGCTATACTAACACATATTTTATTAGATAATCCCCAAAACTCCATCGAATATTTGCTGTAATCAGGAGTGCCTTCTTCGTCAACGCTAACCGGCATAATCCAAACATCTCCCCCTCCTTTATGACGCAAACGCCCATTTTGGCACATCTGAAACGGAGCCATTTTTTCCTCACAAAGAAAAGATGCCACGGCCTCAGCATCCCTGCCCTCAAACAACATCGAATAATTGCCTTCAAATTTATATCTGTCAGAAATACTTTTTTGCAGTTCCCTAACCTGATTAACAATAACCGCCTGATTAAACATATCAAAAATATTGCCAATCAAGCTGATAACCGACACGCCGAGCATACTTACAATTGTTAAAACACCCAGCGCTTCCACCATTGTAGCACCGGTCTGATTTTTTTTAATTAATTCCATTTTTGCCGCTCCTTATTAGCTTATATCATCAAAATAAAAGATAAACAATATTTTATGTCATTTTTTTCTTTCATTTTTTTAAAGATCATTTATAGTAGCATCTGTTATTAAACTTTAGTTAACCATTTTAAGGAGCTTTAAATAATGAAAAATAACATAGCCTTATTAGCCGCAGCTTCGGTCATTGCTTTGACCGGAAGTGCCAACGCTTTGGAATTCAGACCCTATGTCGGTGCCCAATACAACGCAACCCATGTCAATTACAGAGGCGCACCGGATGTCGACATGCACTCCGGCTCTGTTTTTGTCGGCACGGAATATAACAAATATTTCGGTACCGAAGTATTTTATCAAATGAGCAGTGACTGGGATAAAAAAATCAACGGAACCAAATACTCAGCCGATTTTGATGCTTATGGTCTTGATGCCTACGGCTATCTGCCTCTTGGCTGCGATCAGGTTTTTGCACCTTTTATTACGGCAGGTATCGCTTCTTATGATTTCGGCAAAGATGTTGATGACACCGGTTTAGGCTATCGTCTCGGTGGCGGTATTCAATACCACATCACCAATAATATTGCCGTCAGAGTACTTGGCCGTTACATCTGGGCGGATAAACTCGACAAAATGGATCATCTGTCCGAATTCTCGGCTGGTATTAAATACGTATTTTAATAAAACACAATCAAAATAAAAAGGAAGCATCTCAACTTCCTTTTTATTTTATTTAATAAATTTAGCAACATAAAAACTCTCATCACTTATTTACGGGAAAACATGGATGAAAAAATTTCTTTCTTTTTTTCTTTGCATAATGCTTATATCCTGCGGCGAACAGGATACCACAGCCGAAAAGACCCCTCAGGCCTCCAAAAATTTGGACAAAGAAACCGTTTTTTCTTTTGATGCCAATAACTTAAAATCGGGTTGCGAAAGCACTTCGGAAATAGTCTGTGCCATAAACATGACCATAAAATGTATTCTCAATCCCGATTTTTCCGAATGTTCCGATAATCAAAGCAATATGCCATCTTTTGTTTTTATGCGCGACGAAACCCTGCAGCGTCCCACTTTCCAATCTTACAGAATAAACAAGATGAAACCTCGAAACGACGGAGCTGTCGAAATTTATACGCAAAGCTCTTGCAATGGTAATTGGTTTGGCCTCTGCAACGGCAACATTGTCTATGTCATGAAAAACATCGATTCTAAATGGCGCGTTATTGATATGTACGCCCTTGAATTCTAGTTTTTGATAATAGCATCAACCATATCATAAAAGTTTCTTTGTTCCTCGGAAAGCATTTCTGCCGGAACAGCTGCCGGCTGTTGCTCAACTTCAAAAACTTTGCCGTCCTCAAAAGCGGCCATATCAGCGTCAAAATCTTTATCAACAGGAAAACTTCCGGTGCTGGCAAAAACCGCCATGCTGGATAAATATTGGCTGTATTTTTGCTTATAAGCCGGAATTTTTGCTGAATATTTTTTTGTTTTTTTATCCGAAAATAATTTATTAAGCGGCGGCAATTTCTCCGGACGATGCATCCTGTCCTCAGACGGAATAAAAAAATCAGGCTCTATTGTCTTGCGCACATACCGAGCATCGGCCTCAAAACAAAAAACTAAAACAGCGGCAAAAACTATTATTTTTTTCATCAATATCAACCATAATTTAACAAATTAACCCTACCATCTATTATATGAGTAAAAAACTTTTTTTTATATTAACGCTTTTGCTTTTTATACAACAACCTGTCTGGGCAATAGATTGCTCAGGCATAAAGCCCGAAACAACCGTAAAACTAACTTCTTCTTACGGAAAATTGGCAATTAATCATAACAAAAAACTTTCAGAAATAACAAATCTGGCCAAATCTCTAAATCTGGTTGAAAACGGTCTTTTTGCCTCCGGATTTTCAACAGCTAATATAACCTTTGACATTATGATTAATGCTTTAGGAACTCCAGTTTCCGGCGGATTTTGCGTTGTTCCGACAAATATATCTCTGTTTTTGGGCCTTGATTCACCGACAATATATCTGGCCAAAGAACTAAATGAAAACACTTGCGAGTACAATATGGTACTGCGTCACGAACAAACCCACCAACAAATAAACAAATCAACCTTAGAATATTATTTGCCTCTATTCAAAGACGCAGCATCCCAAATAGCCCAAAACATTAAACCCGTTCCGGTGGCTGACGTTAACGATATCAAAGATGCTATAACCGAGCTGACTAAAACATATAACAAAAAAATGACGCCCGTCATCAATTTTATAAAAAAAGAAATACTTACCGAACAAAAAAAACTTGATAATCCCGAAAACTACACCTACGAAAACGCCCTTTGCCCCTAAAAAGCCTTTCCGGACAAAACCGCATCCAAAAAGCTTTCTATTCCCTTATAAGCATAATCAATATAAGTTTTATCTTTAGCAGAATTGTTGTGATAAAAAATCCTGACTGTCGTCATTCCGGCTTCTTTGGCAAATTCCAAATTTGAATAGCTGTCGTCAACAAACACACAATCGGTAGGATTAACACCAATCTTATAACAAAATTCACGATAGACCTTTGAATTTTCATTCTTTTTATAAACACCAAAGTCTTCAACCGAATAATACCTGTCCTTAAAAAATTCAAAAAGTCCCAAATGCTTCAATATTTTCTCCGAAGCATAACGATCACTGGCGGTAAAAACATATTGCTCGGCAGGAATATTTTTTATTTTATCAAGCAAATTATCATAAGGAATAATTTTTTCGACTGGCTTGCGGCGATGATACGCTATAAACAAATCCCGAGGATTGATATTATAATCGCGATAAAAAATCTCGCCGCCGTCACGATAAATTCTATAAGATTCTGTCACTAATTCTTTAGCTTTGGCAACATCCATTTTTAATCCCAAATCATAAACCAAAGCCTCCGCCATTACTGTATCCAGAACATCGGCAAATTCCTCTGTTTTATTATATAAAGTATCATCCAAATCGTAGATAACGACATTCTTGCCAAAAACCACTCTAAACAAACTCCTTCTGTCTTAAACAAACGGCTTCATACTAAATAGACAAACAAATAAAATCAATCAAAATCAAATATTCCATAAAGGATTTTTAACATTTTTTTCCAAAAACTGACGATGAATTTCATCCAAATTTTCCTCAACCTGAAAAACTCTTGGCTCTCTAAAATGTCTGTCATTTTTCTGCGTTATAGCCTTTTCCGTACTGTTTTCTCCGCCAAACAATAGGGTGGGCTCTTTTCCACCTAATAATTCCAAGTAAACCTCAGCCAAAAGCTGAGCATCAAGCAAAGCGCCATGAAAACTGCGAGCACTATTATCAATACCAAATTTTTTGCAAAGCGCATCCAAATTACATTTCGTTCCAGGAAACATTCCGCGGGCAATTTCAAGCGTATCAATGCACCTGTCCCATTCCATTTCTGGTTTCCCGATTTGTTTTAATTCATAATTAACAAAATTCATATCAAAAGAGGCATTATGAGCCACCAAATCAGCATCATCCACAAACTCAAGCCATTGATCAGCTATCTGATCAAAAGTAGGATAATCTTTCAAAAAATCCTGTGTTAAACCATGAATTTTAACCACTTCTTCAGGAACATCACGCTCAGGATTGATATATTGATGATAAGTCCTCCCCGTAGGCACATGATTGACAAGCTCAACAGCGCCTATTTCAACCAATCTATCCCCTTTAGCATATTCAAAACCTGTCGTTTCGGTATCAAAAACTATTTCGCGAGTCATTTTGTTATTCTAATCCTTTTATAATAGCAATCATTTCAACCTTCAAGAGATTCAGCGGCTTATCTGTGTCAACCACAATATCTGATAATACTTTTTTGTTTTCATTTTTCAATTGAATATTATTAATTCGTTCAAAATCTTCCGCCGAAACATTATCCCTCTTCATAACGCGCTGTTTTTGAATATCATAATCAACATCTGCCAAAATAATAGTATTGCAGTACTTGTCCCAACCTTTTTCAAATAACAACGCCGCATCCAAAAAAGCTATATAACGGCGGCGAGAATTCTTAATAAGCAGACTGCGAATTTTTTTATTTAGAAAAGGATAAATAAGCTTTTCAAGCGCCTCCAGCTTTTTTTTATCATTAAAGACCAAATTTCTCAAAAACCTTTTATCAGCACAACCGTTACAGACACTTTTCGGAAAAGATTTTTCCAGCTCGCTCAAAAAATCCTTGTTACTGTAAATTTTCCTGACCCATGCGTCAATATCATATACAGCATAACCAAGCTTTTTAGCTATATTAGCCAAAGTCGTTTTTCCGCACCCGATAGACCCTGTTATTCCCACAAGTTTCATTACTTACATCCAAATCTCATTTATCCACAAACAACCGGCAATCTGTGAACAACTTGCCGTTTTTAATTATTACAGTTTAACTTATTACCGTTATTCAAAATTTAAATTTCTGACTTATAAACAGGTGATTTATCATCCACATCCTGTTAATAACCATAATTATTAACAAACTGTTAAAATTTTTCTTTAAATACAAAAGTTTTAAACAAAGCAAACACTTAATAAAATATAGAAGTTCGGATTCTCTTATTGTTATCAACAAACAAACAACACCTGCATAAATTTTAGGATAAAAACTTATGCACATAATGCACAACGATAAACAATAAACAATAACATTTAAAAATATATTGATGGGAGCCTTCGGCTGTTTACAAATATCCGATTGACTTTATCACAAAAAAATTTTATATACTCTGTACAACCAAGAGATCTTCTCTAATTCTTTAAGCTTTTCACTAAAAATAAGGTTTTCATGAATTTACAAGATTTAAAACAAAAATCTCCGGCAGAGCTTTTGGCTCAAGCCGAAGAACTCGGCATTGATGATGCATCATCAATGCGCAAACAAGACTTAATGTTTGGCATCTTAAAAAAAATCGTCGGCGAAGATGAAGCCATCACCGGCGAAGGAACTATAGAGGTTATGCCGGACGGTTTTGGTTTTCTGCGCTCGTCGGAATCAAATTATCTTGCCGGACCCGATGATATTTACGTATCACCAACCCAAGTCAAACGCTTTGGCTTACGAACGGGTGATACGGTTGAAGGTGAAATACGAGCGCCCAAAGAAAATGAAAAATATTTCGCATTGGTCAAAGTTAATAAAATTAATTTTGATGATCCTGAAAAATCAAAATTACGCGTTAATTTTGACAACTTAACGCCGCTTTATCCTACCGAAAAGCTCAATTTTGACATTATATGCGGTGAAAAAGATTATACGACCCGTGTTATTGATTTAATAGCGCCTCAGGGCAAAGGCCAACGTGGTTTGATTGTGGCGCCGCCACGCACCGGAAAAACCGTTATGCTGCAAAACATTGCCCATGCCATCGCAACCAATCACCCTGAATGCTATCTAATGGTGTTGTTGATTGATGAGCGCCCTGAAGAAGTTACCGATATGACTCGTTCAGTCAAAGGCGAGGTTATATCTTCTACCTTTGATGAACCGGCTTCTCGCCATGTCCAAGTGGCCGAAATGGTCATCGAAAAAGCCAAACGTTTGGTTGAAAACAAAAAAGATGTGGTCATTCTTCTGGATTCGATAACGCGTCTTGGTCGTGCCTATAACACGGTAATTCCTTCTTCCGGAAAGGTTTTAACCGGTGGCGTTGATGCCAATGCACTACAACGTCCAAAACGTTTGCTCGGGGCTGCACGCAATGTTGAAGAAGGCGGTTCACTGACAATTATTGCCACGGCGTTGATAGATACCGGTTCGCGCATGGACGAAGTTATTTTTGAAGAATTTAAAGGTACCGGTAATTCCGAAATTATTTTGGATCGTAAATTAACCGACAAGCGTTTGTTCCCGACCATTGACATTACTCGTTCCGGCACCCGCAAGGAAGAACTTTTGGTTGACCGCGAAACATTAACCAAAATGTGGGTTTTGCGCCGCGTGCTGATGCAAATGGGTATGACCGACGGGATGGAATTTTTACTGGATAAGCTGCGCGTCAGCAAAGACAATAAAGATTTCTTTGCCAATATGAATTCTTAAAATTTTTTAAGCCCCGAATTTTCGGGGCTTTTCATTTAAGTCAAATCAGAGATTCCAGAATTTTTGCCCCGAGCGGGGTTAACAGATATTTTTGAAAAGTTGCACTCATCAGTTTTTAACTCTTTTCAGAAAAAAACAAAACTGCCTCTTGAAAACAAAAATGTAAATGACCGAAACCAATTTAGATGCCTAAGTAGAAACTACTATCATCGCTCCCGAACGGAAATACACTCAACAATGTCATCGCTCCCAAACGGAGAGAGGGATAAGCGATCTTCCGCCTTTTTAAATAGTAGAAGATGCCTGATCCTCGGCTAAAAGCCTCAGAGGCATGACATTTTAAATTTTTTGCTATCATTAACGCTAAATGTAAAAATATTTTTGCTTATCTGGGTTGGTGATTTGGAGCACGTCATCCTCGAGGCGCGTCAGCGCCGAAGGATCAGGATGTTTCGTCACAAGCGTTCCTCAATATGACAAAAAAAGACCGTCTCCCTCCGAGTAACAAAACCTGTTTCCCTTCTTGGAAAGCATCCTTCCCGAGGCTAAGAGAGCTTCCTTATTTGTTATAAAAAGCAGAAGATATCCAATCCTCGGTAATCATAAAATGCTAAAAAATAACGAACGAGACTTAAAAAGCTTCTAAAAATTTTTTAACCTCAATCATATCATCAAAAATATATTGAACACCTATTTTTTTTATTTCTTCAATATATTCAGGTGAATTATATTTAACAAAAGCAATCGGCAACATTTTTGCCCGCTGTGCCGCTGTTAAACCCGCCAAGGAATCTTCAATGACTATGCAATTTTCAGGACTATATCCCATATTATGAGCCGCCAGTAAAAACAAATCGGGCTCCGGTTTGCCGTATTCGACAAGATCGGCAGAAAATACTTTTTCCGGTGGAAAAAATTTTTCAATGCCTACTTGCTTTATTTTAGCCGTCGTTTTTTCGGCGCTGCCTCCGGTGGCAATACATTGCTCAAAACCATTCATTTCAAAAATATTATCAATATCAGGTGTTAAAGCGATTCCCAAACGAAGTTTTTGCATATCAAGCTGCATAGCTTCTTTCCAAAAAGCATCGTCAGTATAAATACCAAGTTTTTCTAAAATTCTTTTTTTGTCTTTTTCACTACGTCCGCCGATATGTTTATTAGCGGTCTCAAAATTCCATCCAAGCCCAAAATCTCGATTCAGTAATTCCATTCGGGAACTAACCCATAATTTTTCGGTATCGGCAATAACACCGTCAAAATCCCATATAATTAATTTTTTCATCAAAAAAATGACCTCATCTAAAGCTCGTATAAGCGATTTTTAACCAATATATGATAGATTTATTAAGAAAGCATAAAAAGCCTCTGTAAAGTCAAAAAAAAGGCTTTTTTAAACTTGCAAGATTTAAGCAATGAATTTATAACACCTTTCCGAAAGGAAAAGATAATGGATGATAAGACAATATATGCTTTATCAACGGTTTATGGTAAATCAGGAATTGCCGTTGTTCGCATATCCGGAACCAAAGCGCTTGATGCCATCGCAACAATGACAGATATTAGCGACAAAGACATTAAACCTCGCTATGCTTATTTTACCAATATCAAAAATACGGCAGGCGATATTCTGGATAAAGCTGTTGTTTTATATTTTAAATCCCCTTATTCTTTCACCGGAGAAGATATTGTTGAGTTTCAAATTCACGGTTCTAAAGCTGTAATCACATCTGTTTTGGAATCCTTATCTTCTTTACCTGATTTTCGTCTGGCCGAAGCGGGAGAGTTTTCAAAACGCGCCTTTTACAATGGTAAAATGGATTTAACCGAAGCCGAAGGTTTGGCCGACTTGATAGACGCCGAAACGGCAGCCCAACAAAACTATGCTTTGCGCCAAATGGAAGGTGAACTCAAAGATTTATATGAAAATTGGCGCCAAGAACTATTAAATATAATGGCTCATTTAGAAGCATATATTGATTTTCCCGACGAAAATTTGCCATCTGATATTATAGATAATATTCAAAACACTGTATTTAAAATTAAAGAAGACATCTTGTCCCATCTTGAAAACAATACAGCTGGAGAACGTTTGCGCGATGGTTTTCGTGTGGTTATTATTGGTGAACCAAACGCCGGAAAATCATCTTTATTAAATGCTGTTGCCAAACGCGAAGCTGTTATAGTCTCCGATATAGCCGGAACCACACGTGATGCCATAGATATTCATCTTGATATAGACGGCTATCCGGTTATATTTACTGATACGGCCGGTCTGCGCGAAGCTGCCGGCATGATTGAGCAAAAAGGGATTGCCATGGCCTTGGACAAGGCCAAAAACGCAGAAATAGTCGTTTGTTTATTTGATGGATTAAAAAACATCCCCCAAGAGTTTGATTTAATTGCTGAAAATAAAAAAATATATGTTGCCAACAAAGTCGACAAATTAACCGACGAACAAAAAATAAATTTACAGCATCAAGGCTATTTACTAATCTCTGCCAAATATAACCAAGGCATAGATATTCTATTGAAAGCCATCGGCAGCAAGATAAAAGAAAAATTTTCTGCCGGATCAGGTGCATTAATTACTCGCCAACGTTACCGCGAAGCATTAAAAAACGCAGCTAACTATTTGCAAGAATTTAATTTTAATAAAGAAATAGAGCTCTCGGCTGAAGATATTCGTCTGGCAGCACGCGAAATCGGAAAAATAAGCGGGCGAATAGAAGTCGATGAAATTTTAGATAAAATTTTTGGGTCATTTTGCATAGGTAAATAAAATGAAAACAAATTTTGACGTTATTGTTGTTGGTGGAGGACATGCCGGATGCGAAGCAGCAGCAGCGGCGGCGCGTATGGGAGCCGCAACCGTGCTGATAACTCATAAAAAAAGTACTATAGGAGAGATGTCATGCAATCCGGCTATCGGCGGTTTAGGCAAGGGGCATTTAGTGCGGGAGATCGATGCACTTGATGGTTTAATGGGAAGAGTTATTGACAAAGCCGGCATTCAATTTCGCATGCTTAACGCCTCAAAAGGTCCGGCAGTCAGAGGTCCACGCGCTCAGGCAGACCGCGATTTATACCGCAAATATATGCTTGAAGCTTTGCAGGCGCAGCCAAATCTGACAATTATCGAAGCAGCAGTTGAAGGGTTGCTTTTTGATAAAAATGCTGTTTTGGGTATCATTCTTGCTGACAATGAGAAAATAAAAGCCAAGGCTGTTGTTTTGACAACCGGAACTTTTTTAAACGGTGTCATGTTTACCGGCCATAAAGCTACAATTGGCGGTCGGGTTAACGATGTTTCATGCAGTGGTATAACACCGTATTTAAAACAAAAAGGCTTTCGGCTCGGTCGCTTAAAAACCGGAACCCCTGCCCGTTTGAATGGCAAAACGATTAATTGGGATATTTTGGAACGCCAAAACGGCGACGAGCATCCCTGCCCTTTTTCTTTTTTAAGCAAAGAAATTACGACACCACAAATCAGCTGTTATATAACCCACACTAATGAAAAAACACACCAGATTATTCGTGATAATTTTGATAAATGTGCCCTGTTTTCCGGACTTATTACCGGTATCGGTCCACGTTATTGTCCAAGTATTGAAGACAAGCTGGTTAAGTTTGCTGACCGCACGTCACACCAGATTTTTCTGGAGCCCGAAGGCCTCAATACTGATGTTATTTATCCAAATGGCATTTCAACATCTTTACCGGCGGATGTTCAGGAAGCTTTTATTCATACCATGAAAGGACTTGAAAATGTCGAGATTCTGCGGCCTGCCTACGCTATTGAATACGATTTTGTTGATCCGCGCGAACTCAATCATTGTCTAGAAACCAAAAAAGTTTCCGGTTTGTTTTTAGCCGGCCAGATAAACGGGACTACCGGATATGAAGAAGCTGCCGCTCAGGGATTGTTAGCCGGAATTAATGCCGCGCTCAAATCTTTCGGTGGATCAAAAGAATTTGTCATTAACCGCTCGGAGGCTTATATTGGCGTTATGATAGATGATTTGATAACCAAAGGGGTTGATGAACCTTATCGTATGTTTACTTCTCGCTCGGAATATCGCCTGTTTTTGCGCGCAGATAACGCCGACATGCGCCTGACCGAAAAAGGCTATAACATAGGCTGCGTCAACAGTTTAAGATACACTGTATTTAAAAATAAAAAACAAGCCATAGAAAATTTTAAAAATCTGAGCGAAACTCTATTTATCACACCAACAGAACTTGAAAAACACGGTGTTGTTGTTAAACAAGATGGTGTTCGCCGCAGCGCTTTTAACGTAATGTCCTATAATAATGTTTCATATGAAACAATTATAAAAATTTGGCCGCAATTGGCTTCTGTTGCCGCAGATATATATGAGCAAGTCGAAATAGAAGCGCGCTATGCCGGTTATATTAAACGCCAAATGGCGGATATAGAAGTTTTTAAAAAAGACGAAAATCTCAAAATACGAGATGATATTGATTACACTAAAATAGGCGGTTTGTCCCGCGAAATGATCAGCAAGCTTTCTGCCGTTCGGCCTTCGACCATCGGCGAGGCTTCTCGTATTCCTGGCGTAACACCGGCAGCCATAACAGCCTTGTTAGGATATATAAAAAAATGACTCCTTATCCAGATATTAAAACCGCTGTCGCAATATGGCAAAAATCAATTTCTGAAATGTCCGTATGGATAGCCGAGCAGCATCTGCGAGAATATATTTTTCACACTGTCGGTGTCGGCGAAAGCGCCGCCAAAATAGCATCTTGTTGCAACCTTGATTATGAAAAAGCCTATGTTTTGGGTTTGCTCCATGACTATGGTAAAAAACAAAGCCAAAAACAAACAGGTAAAAGCCATTTTATGGTCGGATATGATGATTTAATGCTTTTGGGGTGGTCGGATGCAGCGCGGATAAACCTAACACACTCTTTTCCTGAACAAAATTTTGACTATAAAGATTATTCTTCATATCCTTTTGATGATTTGCGCCGCGCCAAAGAGCTTATACGAGATATTGTTTATGATGATTATGATAAGCTTATTCAGCTTTGTGATCTTTTCTTTGAAGGAACAGCAATCGTAAGTTTTCAAAAAAGACTTAAAAATATTTGTTATAGATATAATCTAAAAAAAGAACAAATCGCCAGACTTGAGAAAAAAGCATCCGAAAATAAAGCCTATTTTGATGCCAAATGCGGTTGTAATGTATACGAATTGCTGCATATCGAAAAGTAATGTCTTTAATTGGAGCATAAAGCTTTTATTAAACATTTAACTCTATCTTAGGCGCAAAGAAAAGGATTAAAAATGCAACAATTTAATTATCATTGCCACACATCGTTTGAAGGAATTTTTGATGGTCGCAGCACAATTGACAAAATGATTTCGGGTGCCGAATCCAAAGGCTTTAATACAATAGGTATCAGCAATCATTATATTTATCATCCGAGTTTTGCCCATTTACCGGCAGTATCTCCGATGTTCTTTGCCGACAATCAGCAACTCATATCTTTGTTCCAAGAGTGTTTTACAGCCATAGACAAAACGGCAGCCAAACACAAAATAAAAGTTCTTAAAGGTCTTGAGGTTGATTTTTTCCCATCCGCCGGATGGCGCAGGCAATTTGAAAAAGCAATAAAAATACTAAAACCTGATTATCTTATCGGCGCCACTCATTTTATTCGTAATAATGACGAAAGCTTTTTGTGCAACATCTATCATCTAGAAAACATGCCGGCAAAAATATCAAAATCAGAAAAAAATACGCTGTTGCACAACTATTGGCAAAATGTTCGTTTATCAATAGAAAGCGGATATTTTGATTTTATCGCACATCCGGATTATTGTTGCCAGTTTAATCTATGCACCGGCGATGAATGGCGCGAAACAAAGCTTGAAGTTGTTGACGCTTTCACCGGCACAAATACCGCCTGTGAAATTAATACCGGAGGAATTCGTCGTATCGGACGCCCCTACCCTGATTGGTGGATTGTTAAGGAATTAGTGAATCGCAATATTCCATTGCTTATCAGCGATGATGCTCATCTTGCAGCAGATATCGGCAGCGGCTTTACCGAAGTTGAAACCAAGCTGGCTGAATTCGGTTGTAAAAATCGATTTTATTTTTAATAAAAGATTCAATTTCAGGTGTTTAATAGCTTGTTTTAAAATAAATTTTATTTTTGCAAAAAAAGAATGTTTATAACTGTCTTTTTTCTGTTTTAAATTTTTTGTAAAAAAGATACAAATAAATCATGAAAAATTTTGCAGAAAAATATAATGTTTCACATGAAACAATAACCAAACTAAAAGACTATCAGGCGCTTCTTACTGAATGGCAAAGCAAGTTTAATCTGGTTAGTAAATCAAGTTTGGAAGATGCGTGGAATCGCCATTTTTTAGATTCCGTGCAGCTGTTTAAATATGTGCCGAATACAGCAAAAACAATGGCAGATTTTGGCTCTGGAGCTGGATTTCCTGGGTTGGTTTTAGCTATCATGGCTCAAGAAAAAACGCCGTATTTAAAAGTTACCTTGGTTGAAAGCATTAGAAAGAAAACACTGTTTTTAAAAGAAGTGTCTGACCGGCTGAATGCACCTGTAGTTATCGTCAATGACAGAATAGAGAATTTGCCACCGCAAAAATTTGATGTCATAACATCACGTGCTTTGACAAAATTAAAAGATTTGCTCAAATATGCGGCGCCTTTCTGTCATAAAGAAACAATCTGCATCTTTCCAAAAGGGCAAAACTATGCAGCCGAATTGGCGGAAGCTCACAAGGAGTGGCATTTCAAATGTCGCATTGAAGCCAGTGAAGAATCACCGGACGGAAAAGTTTTAATCATTACCGATATCGCAAACAAAAGGAGGAAATAAATGCCTAGAATTTTAGCCATTGCTAATCGTAAAGGTGGTGTTGGCAAAACAACAACCACAATTAATGTCGCTACGGCCATGGCTGCTGCGGGTAAAAAAGTGTTGGTTATTGATCTTGATCCCCAAGGCAACGCTTCAACATCCATGGGAATTGATAAAAAAGGCAGCATGCCTTCTTCCTATAATGTTTTGTTAGGCAGTTGCCGTTTGACGGATGCGGTTGTGTGGACAGAAATTCCGAGCTTTTCAATAGTCCCTTCTTCTCCCGATTTGGCTGCCGCCGAAATAGAATTGGTTGAGGTTGAGAAAAGAGAATTTGCCCTAAAAAGAGCTTTGGAAAAAGAAACAGTCAATTATGATTATGTTTTAATTGATTGTCCGCCGTCCCTGAGTCTGATAACGATTAATGCTCTTGTAGCATCTGATGCGGTTATTATTCCTCTTCAATGCGAATTTTTAGCTTTAGAGGGAATTTCAGATTTAATTCGCAACATTAATGTCATCAAAAAGAACTTCAATCCTGATCTGGTTTTGCAGGGGGTTGTTCTGACGATGTACGACAAACGCAACAATTTAACCCAGATGGTTGAAGATGATGTCCGTCAATTCTTTGGCAAAAAAGTTTATGATACGGTAATTCCGCGCAATGTCCGCATATCAGAGGCGCCCTCGCACGGCAAACCGGTTTTGCTTTACGATTTTAAGTGCTCGGGATCTCAGGCTTATATAGGTCTTACTAAAGAAGTTTTAAAAAGAGAAAGAGAGTTAATAGCATGCTAGAAGAAAATAAAAAGAAAAGCTTAGGTCGTGGTCTTGAAGCGTTGCTTGGTGAAGACATTTTGAGCGAAGACAAACCGGCGGCCAAAGCTTCCGATAAAATAAAAATCGAAGACATAACCATCGGCGAATGGCAACCACGCAAAGATTTCAATGAAGGAGCCATAAAATCGCTGGCTGTCTCAATCAAAGAAAAAGGCATTTTGCAGCCTTTGATTGTTCGTCCCAAAAACGGCAAATATGAACTAATTGCCGGCGAGCGTCGCTTGCGTGCGTCCAAAGAAGCCGGACTAACAGAAGTTCCTGTTATTGTCAAAGAGATGTCAGATAACGAAGTTTTGGAAATAGCTCTGATAGAAAACTTACTGCGCGAAAATCTTTCAGCTATTGAGGAGGCTAACGCTTATCAAACACTTATGACCAATTTTTCACATACACAGGAAAAAGTAGCATCTCTTGTCGGAAAATCGCGCAGTTATATTGCCAATACGGTTCGTTTGCTTGCCCTGCCCGAAGAAGTTAAAAAACTTGTAAGCGAAGGAAAATTATCAGCGGGACACGCACGTTGTTTGATCGGCCTTGACAATGCACTTGTCTTAGCCGATAAAATTATCAAAGAGGAACTCAATGTTCGTCAAGTTGAAGCCTTGGTGGCCAAACAAAAAGAAAACAAGGATGTGGTTCAGACAAAAAAGTCACAACCAGCCAAAAATGGCGATATCATGGATATTGAACGCAGTCTAAACCAAAATTTGGGGTTAAGAATTAAAATAAGCCCCAATAAACAAGGCGGTGGCAAAGTTGTCCTCCAATATGCTTCTGTAGCCGAACTTGATATGATTATCAATATACTAGAACAAAAAAAACAGACCAATATTGCGCCGCAGAACACTGTATTTAAAGGACCGGAAGCGCCTAATGATAAATTTTCAATCAAATTTGTTGAATAAATTAAGGAGTTAAATACAATGACAATTCTTGAAAAAATGCTAGAAAACTGCGAAAAAGCAGGATATTCCACAACCAAAAATGTTCAAAAAATAGCCAATGCCAAACAGATGATGTTTGGCGAAGCCGAATGGCAGCGTTGTCCTTGTGATGGCCAAAATCCAGAAAGATATTGCATTTCGCCGCTATGTCGTCAGGATATTGAACGTGACGGCGAGTGCCATTGCCACTGCTATTGCAAAAAGGTTGGCTAATAAAAAAGGCTCTGTCAAAGAGCCTTTTTTATTTTAGGTTTAACAATATTTTTACTTAATTAGGCTAACGTCGAGAAAGATGTTTCATCTACAATAAAAATGAGGCGGTCATGAGTTTTCTGAAAAAAGCTGTTTTTGGTTTTGCGGCATTGTTTTTCATTTTGGTTGGCGGCGCCGGCACTCAAAGCGACAGCACGTTGCTTCAGGGCGGCGGTTTTTTGGGGCTGATCATCGGCCTCATCGTTTTGTACATTTTTGCCAAAATGGCATGGCGCGCGATAGGGTGCTTACCATCTCTGATTGTTATTCTTGCGGTTGTATTTTTCATTTTATACGCTATCGGCGCATTTAACAACGGAATAGATGGCATCGGGCAAAATATTAAGACATTTTTAGGCCAGGGGATTCAAACATCGCAAGATGTTGTTGCCAATACAAAAGCGCAATCCGCCAAAAACGAAGGGACAATCAATTTAATTGGGGAAGACCAGCATCCGATCCTGACAGAAAATATGGTTGATATGTTGTTGCCTGAAAAAAAAGAGCCTCAAAAGCAAACATTTAATCCGCTTAATTATCCAGCAATTATTGGCGTTTCACGAGTTGTCAGCGGTGATACCTTAACCCAAAACGGCAGAGTAATTCAGCTTTTTGGCATAGCGGCGCCGGATATATCTCAAACCTGTGCTGATGCCTCAGGGCGAGGTTACAAATGCGGACAGCAGGCTATTTCTTGGTTAACAGGTTGGTTAGCAAATAACGAAATTAAATGCCATATATTGGGCGAAGACGATCGGGGTGTTTTAACGGCAGTTTGCATGCTAGGACCTTATGATATAGGAGCGGCGCTGGTCAATGCTGGTTGGGCTGTTGCGGATACGCGTCAGACACAGGTTTATATCCCGTATCAAAATCAGGCTCTGGCCAATAAACGCGGCCTGTGGCAAGGAGAGTTTTACATGCCGTGGGACTGGGAAAAGATTCAGGCACGCAAGGCAAATATTAAGGTTATCAAAAATAAAAACGCCAGCGGCCGCCGCCGTGTTTGGTTTAATCCTTTTAATGATTAGCAAATGAAAAGAGAGTTTATAACATACTCAGAACAACAGACCTCGTTTTTAGCTGGGCAGTTTGCAAGATTGGCGCACAAGGGAGATATTTTTGCTCTTCATGGAACTTTAGGCATGGGCAAGAGTGTTTTTGCTCGTGCTTTCATCCAAACCCTGACAGGGGCAAAAGAGGTTCCGAGCCCCACATTTACATTGGTGCAGGGATATTCTGCGCCGGATTTTGAAATAAATCATTTTGATTTATACCGTCTTAAATCGCCGGACGAAGTCTACGAATTGGGTTTTGAAGATGCCGTTTACGGAGGCGTCAGCCTGATCGAATGGCCCGAAAAAGCTGGATCATGGCTGCCGCACGATGTTTTTAAGATAGAGTTTATTCCTGAAAAAGAGGCGCGCAAAATTATAGTTAGTGCCTTTTCGGCCGATAAAATTGCCCGTTTGGAGCAAATCGGATGAACATTCATGCAACTTGTATTGATATCTCAGGTAAAGGGGTTTTACTTTTGGGGGCATCAGGTTCCGGAAAATCGGATTTGGCGCTTAGGCTGATAGCATCGTTTAAGGCAAAACTTGTTGCCGATGATCGGGTAAACATATTAATTAAAAATAGGCAGGTTATCGCTTCGGCACCAAAAAATCTTAAAGACTTGTTAGAGATAAGAGGCATCGGCATTATCAAACTGCCGTCAGTAAAAAAAACAAAATTAAAATTAGCGGTAGACCTATCAAAACGGCCGCAAGAGCGCCTTCCCGAAGAATCATTCTATGAAATCGACGGTACCAAAATCCCCTTTATTTGTCTGAATCCTTTTGAAGCGTCGGCTCCGGCCAAGATTTTGGCAGCCTTAAGTTTGCTGTGAGGATTTGCCAAATGACGGTTGATTATTTGCAATCTTCGCATTAAAATACGCCCAGATTTTAATTTTAGCTCAGGATATTAATATGTTATTCCTCCGAAAAATCGAAAAATTTTTGCGCCGTCAGGGCAAGCCTCTGGTCAATTTTATTTTCAAAGTTGGAGAGCTGTTCAGCTTCATTATCCAATCAGTTTACAATTGCCTCACGCCGCCTTTTTACGGTCGCAATTTTTTGCGTCAGGTTATGGACATGGGTTTTTATTCGTT
Source organism: uncultured Alphaproteobacteria bacterium (assembly GCA_944393715.1). GTDB lineage: Bacteria > Pseudomonadota > Alphaproteobacteria > RF32 > CAG-239 > CAZU01. The sequence goes on along the minus strand of CALYBB010000038.1, from coordinate 34,751 downwards.
ACCTGTTGTCGGTTTAACAACGATTTTTGCCGGCATGGTTATTGCGCTGCAAAGCTATTCCGGTTTTGCTTCGGTCGGTGCCGAAAGCATGGTCGCCAGCGTGGTTTTAATTTCGGTTACCCGCGAATTGGCTCCGGTTTTGTCGGCTCTGATGGTTGCTGGTCGCATTGGCGCGGCCATGGCAGCGGAAATTGGCACCATGCGTGTAACTGAACAGATTGACGCGTTAACGACTTTGTCGACCAATCCGCTGAAATATCTGGTAGCACCACGTATTTGGGCCGGTTTGGTTGTGATGCCGCTTTTGGTATTAATCGGCGATGTCATCGGCATTTTCGGCGGTTATGTTGTCGGTGTCTACAAGCTTGGTTTTAACCCTGCCAATTATATCAATGCAACGCTTGACGAGCTACAAGCGCTTGATGTTACCACCGGTGTGGTTAAGGCGGCGGTATTTGGTTTTATTATTTCTCTTATGGGTTGTTATAACGGCTATCGTTCTAAAGGCGGGGCTCAAGGTGTTGGTGAGGCAACAACAAACGCGGTTGTATCATCGTCGATTTTGATTTTGATTTTTAACTACATCGTTACCGAGCTGTTCTTCTCAAGATAAGGATTAAGAACCAATGTCGGAAATAAAAATAAAGCTTAAAAATGTTTATAAATCGTTTGGCAAAAAGACAGTTTTGCGCGGTCTTAATCTGGATATCTACAAAGGTGAATCTCTAGTGGTTATCGGTGGATCAGGCACGGGAAAATCGGTGCTGATTAAATGCATCCAAGGTTTATTGACTCCGGAAGAAGGCTCAATTTTGGTCAACGAGCAAGAGGTTGTAGGCATTGATGAAGAAGGCAAAGAAGCTTTGCACTCAAAAATGGGCATGCTGTTTCAGGGCGGGGCTTTGTTTGACAGCTTAAGCGTTTGGGAAAACGTTGCTTTTGACTTGCTGGAAAACAAAGGCTATTCCAAGATTGATGCCAAAAACGAAGCCATCAGAGTTTTACGCTCGGTTGGGCTGGATCCTGAAGTCGCTGATCTTGAGCCTGCGGAGCTTTCCGGAGGCATGCAAAAACGTGTTGGTTTGGCACGCGCTATCATATCCAAGCCGGAGATCATCTTTTTTGATGAACCGACCACGGGGCTTGATCCGATTATGGCAGATGTGATTAACGATTTGATTGTTGAATCGGTCAAGGGGCTTGGCGCCACGGCGTTAACCATCACGCATGATATGGCTTCTGTCCGCAAGATAGCCGACCGCGTCGCTATGCTGTACAAAGGAGAAATCATCTGGCAGGGAACGGTCAAAGAAATGGATGAAACCGAAAATCCATATGTTGTCCAGTTTATCAACGGCCGTTCACAGGGGCCCATAAAAATGGGAGTCTAGCTTGGCTAAAAAGGAAATTAAACAATATATTTGTCAGGACTGCGGCGCGGTTTATCCGAAGTGGCAGGGGAAATGCGATGCCTGCGGCGAATGGAATACCATTGTTGAAGAAGTTGTCGGCGGTGGTGGTTTTTCCAATTTTAATCCGCGTAAAACCAAAGGAAGAGAAATAGAATTTGTACCGCTCAGCGGCGCCGAAGAACAGCTTGATCGTTTATCAACCGGCATCAAAGAACTTGATCGTGTTTGCGGCGGTGGTTTGGTGGCTGGTTCGGTTATCTTGGTCGGCGGCGATCCAGGAATTGGCAAGTCGACCTTGCTTTTACAGGCTTGCACCAAAGTGGCTGATTTGCCTGTAAATCCTGAAGTTTATTACATCTCCGGCGAAGAAGCCATCGGTCAGGTGCGTATTCGAGCCAAGCGCCTGGGCCTCGAAAAGTCACCGGTTAATTTGGCCGCTTCTACGGAAATCAAAGATATTATCGCCACACTAGAAAAATCAAATGCCGCCATGGTCGTTATCGATTCCATCCAAACCATGTATCTGGAAGAGGTCGATTCCACCCCTGGCAGTGTCGCTCAGGTCAGAGCCTGCAGTTACGAGTTAATAAAACTGGCCAAACGCAAAGGATTTACCCTGTTTTTGGTCGGTCACGTTACCAAACAAGGAGAGATAGCAGGTCCGCGGGTTTTGGAGCATATGGTTGATACCGTTTTATATTTTGAGGGCGAAAGAGGGCACCATTTCCGTATTTTGCGAGCCGTCAAAAATCGTTATGGAGCCACCGATGAAATCGGCGTCTTTGAAATGCAGGATAAAGGCTTGATCGAAGTCGCCAACCCGTCGGCATTGTTTTTAGCCGAACGTCAGGGAAATATATCTGGTTCTTGTGTTTTTGCCGGTATTGAAGGTTCACGGCCGCTTTTAGTCGAAATTCAGGCTCTGGTTAGTCCGACCGGCTACGCCAGCCCAAAGCGGGCGGTTGTCGGCTGGGATTCCAATCGTCTGGCGATGGTTCTGGCAGTTTTAGAGGCTCGCTGCGGTCTAAATTTAAGCTCACAGGATGTCTACTTAAATATTGCCGGCGGCCTGCGCATTTCCGAACCGGCGGCTGATTTGGCGGTAGCTATGGCGGTCATTTCTTCCTTGACCAACAAGCCCCTACCGGCGGATATGGTTATGTTTGGCGAAATTGGTTTGTCTGGCGAAATAAGGGCGGTAGCGCAGCCGTCATTGCGGCTCAAAGAAGCCAAAAAACTTGGTTTCCACAGCGCAATTATTCCGCAAGGACGCTCCACTGACAAAAAATTTTCAGTAGATATGAACTTACACGAAATCGGCAATGTCCAGCGGCTGATAAATCTGTTTAACTAAGAGGGGTACAAGGGTGAATAATTTAGATGTCATTATTTTGATTATTGTAGCCATTTCGGCGCTAATAGCCCTTAATCGTGGTCTGGTTAAAGAAGTCTTATCAATCGTCGGCTGGGTTTTAGCCACGGCGGCAATTATTTACCTGCTACCAGTATGCCTGCCGTTTACCAAAAAATTTGTTGCCAGCGGTATTTTAGCCGGTATTTTGACGGCTCTGGCAATTTTTGTGTTGTTTTTTGTGGTTTGGATTTATTCAACCAGCCAGATTATCGGCAAAATCCGCACCAGCAAGCTCAACGGTCTAGATCGTTTATTGGGGTTGTTTTTCGGCGTGATGCGAGCCTTTTTGCTGGTTATTTTGTTTAACATTATGGTTAGCTGGATTGTGCCGGAAGATAAACAGTCCGACGTTTTGCGTGAGTCAAAATATTACCAATTAGCCGGATCTTTTGCCAAACCGCTCGAAGAGCTGATCCCGCAAGAAACACTGGATTTGATTAAGGAAAAGACCAAATCTCTGAGCGATGAAGACAAAAAGACGGAGGAAGAAACCGAAACTTCTGATAAAAACGATACAGACGATTTGTTCGAACGACTGGCACAGCCAAAGATCAAAAAAGCCGTCAAAACGCAGACCAAAAAGCTCAAAGAAAGTTTAGAAGAAGGGTATCAGCAATCTGAGCGCGACGATCTTGACCGCCTGATAGATAGTGTTGAATAAATTTTAAGCTTCACTTGTCGTATTTTTTACGACTACTGATATCTTTCCTTACTTTTTGTTATCCTTCTTCTTTCCTTGTCATCCAGCCTCCAGACTGTCACCCAGCCTCCAGACTGTCATCCTGAGCGTAGCGAAGGATCTCCTTGCTATCATATTGAGCGTAAGCGAAACATCGCATTAAGTATAGATTCTTCGTCGATACATTCCTCAGAATAACCGCAACATTTAAGTTGTCATGCCGCCGAGACTTTAAGCCGAGGCTGAGGCATCTTCTACTGTTTTTAATATAAGGGGTGACATGTTTAAATAGGAAGAATGCTTGCCTAACGGAGTGATAACATTCTTTTTTCCACGTCATTCTGATCTTTTCTTTTGGTCATTCTGATCTTTTCTTTTTGTCATTCTGAGGGACAAAAGTCCCGAAGAATCTAGGAAATCCTTCGCAGCGCTCAGGATGACGAAAAAGGAAAGAAACCTGTCCTCACAACACCTTGCGTGAATTCAGTGCCAACTGTAGTGTGCCTTCGTCCATATAATCAAGCTCGGCGCCCATCGGTATTCCCTGCGCCAGCGTGGTTATTTTGACACCGCTATCCTTAAAGCGCGATAACAGATAATGCGAAGTGATTTGTCCGTCGATGGTTGCCGGCAGCGCCAACACCAGCTCTTTTATCGTTCCTGAGGCGATTCTTTTGGCTAGAGAGTCAATATTCAGGTCTTCCGGCACCACACCCTCCATAGCCGACAAAATACCGCCCAGAACATGATATTTGCCCTTAAACAGCGATACGCGCTCCATTGCCCACAAATCGGCCACATCGCGCACCACACAAATCAGGCTGTCATCTCGAACGGTAGAGCTACAAATAGGGCAGGGGCTTACGGTATCAAAATTGCCACAGATTTCACAGGTTTTGATATTCTGTGCCACATTATTTAAGGCCTCAATTAACGGCAGAAAAGCCGATTCGCGTTTTTCCAAAAGGTGCAAAACAATGCGTCTGGCTGAACGCGATCCCAGCGACGGCAGTTTAGCCATTTGTTTAATTAAAATTTCAATATCTTTTCCGGCCATAATTTTCTCTTAAAATGGCAGTTTCATTCCGCCGAGATTAAGCCCTCCGGTCAGAGCGCTTAAACTGTCATTCATTTTGGCATCAATTTTTTCCTTGGCATCATTATAAGCCGCGCGAACCAAATCTTCCAAAATTTCTGCTTCTTCCGGATCAATCAGACTTTTGTCAATATGAAGTGTGGTCATAACATATTTGCCGTTCAAGGTTACTTTAACCATGCCGCCGCCTGAAGATCCCTCAACTTCCTCTTCTGCCAGCTTGGCTTGCTCTTCTCGCATTTTCTTTTGCATCATCTGCGCTTGTTTCATCAAATTTTGAATATTCATCATGCGTCGTTGTCCTCATCAAAATAGTTGTTTTCTTCCTCAAAAGATGCCGCCTCGGCATTTTCTTCTTGTTGCGTTGCTTTGCGGGTCAGGCTGTCGATTCTGGCACCATGAAATTCTGCCAAAATAGCCTTAACCAAGGGCAGATCCATAACGTCTTTTTTGCTTTCCATATCTCTAGCGGCCTCTTTGTCGGCGATTGTTTCACCCAAAACGCCGCTCCGAATGTCAATATTCCAGCAAATTCCCGTAGCTTTGGTCAGAAGGCGCTGTAGGTTAAGCAAAAAGTCGTTGTTAATTTTATCGGAGGCATTAATTTTCATGGCACCGTTTTTAAATTCAACAAACGAAACATCATTTTTGAGGCTGTACGCCGTCATAAGCTCTTTTATATCCGACAGATACTTAATCAAATCTTCCGGTGTATTAAAACAAAGGGCATCGGCGCGGGTTTCTACCGTTTTTTCTTTGCCTGAAGTTGACAAAGGCGCTTGCTCCAAAGACCTCGGTGCCGCAATCTCTTTTACAATTGCTCCGGTCAAATCAGAGTTTTTTTTTAAGCCGTCCAGAATTTCCGCCGGAGAAGGAAGGCTAGCCGAATAAGCTATGCGAATAAGCACCATTTCTAGGGCATCATCTTGCAGCGGCGCAATATTAAGCTCGCTCAGCCCCTTAATCAACATCTGCCATATTTTCGACAAAACGGCGATCGAAATTTTCGGCACCAACCGAGAACAAAAATCTTTTTCATTTTCAGACAAAGCCGGATCATTAACAGCTTCCGGCACAATTTTAACCTTTGCCAAAAGATGCGTGATACCAACCAAATCTTGTAAAAGATTCAGCGGATTAGCACCGTTTCTATGTTGCAAATCCAAATTAGCAATAACCTTCTCTATATTGCCAGAAACCAAGTTTTCAAATAGTTCAAAGGTCAAAGTCCGGTCAGCAAGCCCGATCATATTTTTGACAACATCGGTTTTAACTTCGCCGCCGCCGAGTGAGATCGCTTGATCCAAAAGCGACAACCCGTCACGACAAGAGCCGTCAGCCGCTTGGGCAATCAGATGCAAAGCCTCGTCTTCGGCTTTGACGTTTTCCTTGTCGGCAATATTTTTGAAATGATTAAAAAGAGTTTCTATCGACAACCGTTGCAGATCAAATCTTTGGCAGCGCGACAAAATGGTAACCGGAACCTTGCGAATTTCAGTCGTTGCAAAGATAAACACGACGTGAGACGGTGGCTCTTCCAGAGTTTTGAGCAAGGCATTAAAAGCCTGTTTGGAAAGCATGTGGATTTCATCAATGATATAGACTTTATAACGGGCATTGATTGGTTTGTAGCGAACACCGTCCAAAATTTCGCGAATATCATCCACGCCGGTGCGCGAAGCCGCATCAAGCTCCAATACGTCAATATGCCTCGATTCGGCAATAGCGCGGCAATTTTCGCAAATACCGCAAGGATTAACCGTTGCACCGGCAGTTGCGTCTTTTCCCGTACAATTAAGAGCCTTAGCAATAATGCGGGCAGTGGTCGTTTTGCCGACACCGCGGATTCCCGTCAAGATATAAGCGTGATGCAGCCGGTTATTTTTAATGGCATTAGTAATCGTTCTAACCAAAGCATCCTGTCCCAGCAGTTCATTAAAATTCTGCGGGCGGTACTTGCGCGCTAAAACGACATAATCTTGCTTATCTTCTTCAGCCATCAAATTTTCCTGTTATCAAAAACAAAAAGCGGAGAAGAAACGACCTCAGCAAACTTCGTTACGGCTGCTTTCTTCCGAACCTGACCGAGTTGGCGAAACGCTGACCCGTCCTCCTCCAATAGCCATACTTAACAAAAAGCCGCCTTGATTTCAAGCACAATTTGCTTTTTGAATCAATTTATATAAATGCCCATTGCGCGGAGTTGCTGGTTCACGGCGGCATCATCGGCAGCATTGTCAAAACCGGCATGATAAGAATTTTCTTCCGGCAACACTTGTCCGTAGATCATAACCTGAGCCAAAGAAACATCTTTGCCCAAAATACGGGGTGCACGGTAATATTCATCTATCATTACCGGCGGCAGAGGTTCGGCGACAGTTTCAAAATATTTTTCTCCGCTGTCCACAACAACATTACCGTCAGCGCGAATCTCAACAACATCAAGCGAATGTTGACTGGAACCATCCGCAAAAAATCTAACACGCCCGTTAATGCCGCCAAATCCGGATTCTGCGGCAATATCATTATTCAAGTTTTCGCTTCTTATTTGTGCCAGACGATTGGCAATAACTATCGCATCATAAGCCAATGTAAAAAGGCTGCTCGGTTTTTCGCCAAAAACAGTGTAATATTGTCCGGCAAACTGTCCGGCTAAAGGTCTGGTAACAGCAGGATACAGACTTTTATTAATGGCTGCTTCGTTGTTTAGTCTGCCGCTTTCCCATATAGAAGTTCCCAAAAACTGAACCTGCGGATAGGCAGCATCATAATAAGCAAACATAGAAATAGCCGCCGTCAACTTAGCGCCGCTTTCCGGTATGATCAGGGCATCAAACCCAATATCGCCGAGCCCTTCACGAGTTGATAACTTTTTCAGGTTTTGTCTTGCCGCCGCATCACCGCCGTTTGCTTTGGCTTGCAGCTGATTCTTCAGTCGCGCAACTCTGGCGTGCCTGTGCCCGTAATTTGTCATTTGTTTGGCAATAGCCGAAAAATCGGATGCTCCCGGCGGATAAAAACCGATAACAGTAACTTCAACGCCGTTTTTTTGAGCAGATTTAACGGCCGCACGAGCCACGGCCGCCCCCGTTCCGTTATCCGGCAACAACAGCGCAAATCTTTTACGATCTTGTCCTGCGGCATAAGTCATAATTCGATCAACCTGTTCATCAATCAACAAACCGAGCGTATAGATTGTCGGTTGCAAAACTTCCTGAGAAGTAGAAAAAGCAATAACCGGAACGCCGCGGTAAATTGTTTCATTAGCAATAGCCTGAACTTCAAGGCTTTTAAGTGGACCTATAATCAAATCAGAACGTTGATTAATAGCATTTTCAACAGCCGTTCGAGCGCCAGAAGGTGTGCTGGCAGTATCATAATATTGCAAAACCAAATTTGGATTGTTGATATCATTCAGTGCAAGCATTGAAGCATTCTTGAGCCCTTGTCCGTATCGGGCATCTTTTCCCGTAAGCGGCAACAGCATGCCAACGCGAAAACTCTCTGCCGTTGATATGCCAATCTCGGCAATATCCGTCTGATAACTGTCCGCGCCGCCTTCGTCTTTTATGACGTCGGTTGAGCTGCAAGAAACGACCAGCAGGCTCATAATTGCAAAACAAAATTTTTTTAACACTTGCTTTTTATCCTAAAATAGAAAACAATCTTATAATCGGTTTTAGCTTAAAAAATATTTAATGTAAAGAGAGGTCTTTATGAAAAACGGGATTTATCTTGTTGCCTCCCCGATTGGCAACATGGGAGATATTTCGCTTAGGGCATTGGAAGTTTTAAAAAATGCCGCCGTTATTGCTTGTGAAGACTCACGCATTGCTAAAAAATTATTGTCTCTTTTGGCTATTTCAAGCAGTGGCAAGATTTTTGTCATAATGCATGATCATAACGAAGAAGAAACAGCGCAAAAAGTCATTGATTTGGCCTTAGCCGGCAACATAGTTGCTTATATATCCGACGCCGGCTCGCCCCTTATTTCTGATCCGGGATACAAACTAGTTCGTTTATGCCGAAAGCAAAATGTTTATCTGACAACAGTCCCCGGATCCTGTGCGGCAATTTGTGCTTTGCAGTTGTCCGGTCTGCCGAGCGATAAATTTTTGTTTGCCGGTTTTATTCCCAACAAAGACAAAGCTCGCAAAGAAACTTTAAGCCGATACAAAGATGTTGAAGCTACGCTGATTTTTTATGAAACCGCCAATCGGTTGTTGAAAACCCTGTCTACTGCCGCTGACATTTTTGGCCGCCGTGAAATGGCTGTTGCCCGAGAAATAACCAAACTTTATGAAGAATGCCGTGCCGGAACGGCGGCTGAATTGGCAGAATATTACGCCGCCAATCCGCCCAAAGGAGAGATTGTGCTTTTAGTTGCGCCGCCGGAAGAAAAAGAAACTGTTGACTATCAAGCGGAGCTTGCTGTCGAACTCCAAAAAGGCTCTCTTAAAACCGCGGTTCAAAAAATAACGGAAAAATACGGCTTAAACAAAAACGAGGTTTATCAAGCCGCGCTGGAGCTGAAAAATGGCCGCTGAGGTTTCTGGAAAGACGGCAGAATTTATAGCCTTGCAGTATCTGCGCTTCAAAGGATATTCTTTGGTTGCGCGCAATTATGTTACCGGTCGCGGAACCGGCGCCGGCGAAATTGACTTGATTGTCAAAAACAAAACGACCCTAGTCTTTGTTGAAGTCAAGAAACGCCAGACATTGACCGAAGCCGCCTATGCCGTCAAGCCTGCTCAACAAGAACGGATTCGTCGTGCAGCCGAAGTCTTTTGGGCGCATCATCCCGAATATACCGACTTTGATATTCGGTTTGACGCAATTTTGGTAAAGTTTCCGTTAAAAGTAAAACATATTCCGAACGCTTTTTAAGCGGGATTTTCATCTTGTTTTTTTGATTTAAGCTGACCGCAGGCGGCCAATATATCTTGCCCACGCGCCACGCGTATTGGAGCCTCATAACCGGCAGCCTCTAAAATCCGCGCAAAAGCATGAACTCTGTTATTGGAACTTGGCTCAAAATGACACCCCGGCCAAGGATTGAATGGAATCAAATTAAATTTGGCGCCGAGGTTAAATTTTTTCATTAGGGTAATCAGCTCTTTGGCGTCTTCCGGTGCGTCATTAAAGTCCTTAAGCATCAGATATTCAAAAGTGATCATTCGGCTCATGCCCATAATATTCTGATATTTTTGGCAGGCTTCCAACACTTTTTCAATCGGATAACGCTTGTTAATAGGCATAATCTGCGAGCGTTTTTCATTATTCGATGCATGCAGGCTGATCGCAAGCTTAACCCCGAGTTCTGACGCCACCGCCTCAATATTCGGCACAATTCCCGAGGTTGACAATGTAATTCGCCTCTTAGATATGGCGATTCCGTCGCCGTCGGATAATATTTTGAGTGCTTTAAAGGTTTCTTCTTTATTATGCAGCGGCTCGCCCATACCCATTACCACGATATTGGATAAATAGCGGGTTTCATTGGTGGGGGAGGGCCATTCGCCATAAGCGTCGCGCGCCACCATAAATTGTGCGACAATTTCGCCGGCAATCAGGTTACGGGTAATTTTTTGGCTTCCGGTATGACAAAACTTGCATCCGACCGCACAACCAACCTGCGTCGAGATGCAAACCGCGCCACGGTCTTCTTCCGGAATATAAACCGTTTCGATTCGTTGTCCGTCATCAAACTCCAAAAGCCATTTATGGGTTTTGTCTTTAGATATCTGTTCGGCAACGATTTTTGGTCGTTGCAAGGTATAGTTTTCTTTGAGTTTGGCTCGCAACTCTTTCGACAAATTGCTCATCTTGTCAAAGTCGTTTTCGCCCCTAAAATAAATCCACTGCCACAATTGCTTGGCGCGAAAAGGCTTCTCGCCAAGATGTTCAAGCTCGGCAACCAGTTCGTCTTTTGATAAGCCGATAAGATTTTTCATCGTTTGCATTTATTAGAAATTGCCCGATAAGCAGAAGTAAAACCTTTGAGCGAATAAGTGTCTTTGGTTTTTGTTCCGCGAGACGAAGTGCCGTTGACGATCATTCGGCTGCCGCGTTTCATAGCTGCCACAATATCTTTATCATCTTTGTCTTTCATAGCCCATGCTTTATCGCCGTCGGTAAACAACTGAAATGTTTTGGCGCCGATTTTGAGTTCAACCGGCGAGTTTCTTTTATAATCATAACCGGCGTTGATATTGACGACATCATAACTTTTTTCATTCGGGCGGTGGGTAACCACAACAAAGATCTCGCCGCGTTTGGTATATTTTCCCTCATCTTTTTTAGGTGTTGAGGCCATATAGCACACCGGACCGGCACTGTCTCGATAATAATAGGCCATCCAATCACCGTATTCGCCCAAAATTTGCGGTGCGGCAGCCATAGCGGCACCAGCATGTCCGATTAAAGCCAATAGTCCGAAAATAAAATATTTTTTCATACTTTTTCACTCACAATTATGGTTAATTTTACAACAATTATAATTGCAAAATATATAAAAACTGTTAACTTCAAAAAAAATTTGCACAATACCTGAGGCACAATGATACGAGACAATTATCTTGATATTTCCAAGTTGACTTCAAGCCCGCAAATTATGGCGCTTTTTCGGCTGGTTTCCCGTCATGGCGGTGTCTTGAGATTTGTTGGCGGTGCCGTGCGCGATGCCCTAAAAGGGCTCAAAGGATCAGATTTGGATCTGGCCACGGATCTGAGTCCGGAAGAAATAGCCGAGGCTTGTGCCGACGAAAGTATCAAAACCGTTCCTCTAGGCATCAAACAAGGAACGATCGGCGTTGTTATAGACGACATTTTGCTACAGGTCAGTTCGCTTTATAAATACGTTTTGCAAAAAGACGGCACGGCAGAAATCGAATTTACCGACAACTGGGAAGAAGACGCTTCCCGCCGCGATCTGACCATCAATGCGGTTTATGCCGACGAGCAAGGCAATGTTTTTGACTATTATAACGGCATCGAAGATCTGGAAAAAGGCTGTGTACGCTTTATCGGTTCGGCAGATCGCCGCATAAAAGAGGACTATATTCGTATTTTGCGTTATTTTCGTTTTTATTCGCTTTTTGGTGTCGGTGAACCGGATGTAAAAGCGCTTGATGCCTGTCGGAAAAATTGCGAAAATCTAAAGAAAGTTCCAATGGAACGTATCCGTGACGAATTATTTAAGATCATCAAAACGCCTAACGCGCCAAAAATCTATAAGTTGATGCAAGAAAACAATATTCTGAGCCATATTATGCCGGATGCGACCTTTATAGATGATCTGATCTTTTTAAACAAAATCTTGGGCAGCCGTCAAATAGATAACATAGCCTTGATAAAGTTTTTTGTTTTGTATCATCCGGACGAAGCTTTAGCGGAGAATTTAGCTGTCCGTCTGAAAATCAGCCGCCGCGAAAAGCAGCTTTTTACATCTTTGGCCGCAAAAAATTTGTCTCTGAGCGATATGCTGGATTCTAAAAAACAAATAAAAATTATCTACAATCAAGACAAAAGCTTTTATCAGGCGTCATTATTGACGGCTGTCGCCCATGAGCAAAAAGTTCCAAAAGATTTTTGGTCTTTCTACGATAAAACGTCCTCTTTACAAGAACCTTTTTTTCCACTTTCAGGCAAAGAGCTTATCGGAATGGGCTTGGCAGATCAAAATAACGTCGGCCGGATTTTAAAAGGGCTTGAGCAAATCTGGATCGATTCGGATTTTGATTTGACTAAAGAGCAGCTCTTGGTGCAGGTTGATAACCTGAAAAGTGTTATCTAAAACTGTTAATCCCCAGCCTCTTTCCCCCCTCTTCTGACCGTTTTTCATTTGTCATCCTGAGGCGCTCTTTCCCATCATCCTTTTTTTTCTTGTCATCCTATCCCCCCTTTTACTGTCATCCTGAGCCCCTTTTCTTGTCATCCTGAGCGGAGCGAAGGATCTCTTAGATTCTTCGGGACTTTCGTCCCTCAGAATGACAGAAAAAGAAAAGATCAGAATGACAGGGAAAAGAAATGCTCCTCAGAATGACCGTAAGATTTAAACTGTCATTCCTCCGAGGCTTTAGACACACCCAAACAATGTCATGCCGCCGAACAAAGTGAGGCTCAGGCATCTTCCACTGTTTTTAATAAGCGGAAGCCCCCTTAGCCTCAAGAGGCATTCCTCTTGAGGCGGGGTGACAGGTTTAAATAGCAAGGCGGCATGACAGCGTAATTAAATAAATGCCACGAGTTTATTTAAGCTTCAGCCCTTTCCAAAAATAATTGCTAAAACATAATAAACAGCTTATTTTTTATGTTTATCTTTTTTCTTGTCCTTAATCTTTTTTATCTGTTTGACATCGACTTCTGTCGGTTTCATCATTTCCTTGTCAATATCGCCGGTAATCTGAATAATTTCGCCTTCGGTAACGGTAACGCCGTCAAAATCTTCCTGATCAATATCCAGAATAATCTCGCCGGTTTCGTCAGTAAACTGGTATTTATCATCACCCAAAGCCTTAACAATCTGTCCCTGTAGCACCACCAGCGTATCATCAGCTTTGTCTTTGGCATCGGCCACGGTTTCGACCACAACATTTTCCGGCACAAAAACAAATCCTTTGTTTTTGTGTTTATCTTTGGCTTGTGCATTAGCCGCAGCCAACAGAACGCAAATCAACGACAACAATAGTTTTTTCATCAGCTTTCTCCTTATAAAATAACATGTTCGCCAAAGAGATAAGCTTTGATGGCAAAAAAACAAGGGGGGGGGGGAGAAGAAGGAAAGGAGGCTATTTGCGGCTGCAGCGGTCAGAAAACATCCCGCAGGGAACTTCTGACAAGCTTTGGGCCAGCGTAACTAAGGAAAAGGCCAGCATGGCCAAAACATAAGAGTGCGTTACCTGTTCAAAATAAATAACAGCCAGCGGCGAAAACAACTAAAAGCCGTTAAAAAAGTTCATAAATTTTAAAAGGACGATGTTTTTTCTGATCATCTTACAAGCCAAAAGGCTTTATAACGCGCTCCAAAACACCCTGAGTCTTAGAAATAGTTAAACCATAATTGGTAATTGCCACGCCGCGGTGCACGCATTCTTTGAGTCGGCGATTCATTTCTGCCCGATTGAGCATACAGGCGCCACAGTGAATAACCAATTGGTATTTTTCCAAATCTTCCGGAAAATCGCTGCCGGTGCAAAAATCAAACTCAAGTTTTTTACCGCAATATTTTTGCAGCCAGTTCGGAATTTTAACTTTTGCAATGTCATCTGTCTGCGCGTGGTGAGAGCAGGCTTCGGCAATCAGAATTTTAGCGCCGTTTTCAAGCTTGTCGATGGTTTTGGATCCTTCTGCCAAAATAGGCAAGTCTCCTTTTAGCCGCGCAAACAAAATCGAAAAGGTGGTCATGGCAACATCTTGTGGCACGATTTTATCAACCTGTAAAACGGCTTGGGAGTCGGTAATCACGATTCGCGGCCTCTCTTTAAGCGCTGCCAGAGTGCCAGCCAATTCGTTGGTTTGGGTCACCATGGCCACCGCTTGCATATCTAATATTTCACGCAAAAGCTGCACTTGCGGCAAAATCAAACGTCCTTTAGGAGCAGAAGAGTCAATCGGCGTTACCAAAACCACTTTATCCTTAGCATCAACAATCCCTCCAAGCAGCGAAACCGGCTTTTTGTCTTCTTCCGGCACAGCCGCAATAATCAACTCTTTCAACCGATCAATACCATGCCCTTCGGTTGCCGAAACGCTTATGCAGGCAATATTACTGTCGCGGCAATAGGCTGTGTCGGCTGTTTCCGGTGTCTTCCGGTCGCTTTTGTTGAAAGCCACAACCAACGGAATTTGCATCCGACGAATGTCGGCAATAATCTGTTTATCAAAATTATCCAAGCCCTTTTCGCCAATGACAAACACCGCAACATCAGCCTTAAACAATGTCTTGCGGGTTGACCGGATCCGCTCCTGCCCGAGTACTGAATCATCATCCAATCCGGCGGTATCATAAAAAGTAACCGGTCCTAGAGGCAACAGCTCATAAGCCTTTTGGACGGCGTCAGTGGTGGTGCCGGCTTCGGCCGAAACAATGGATATATCCTGTCCGGTCATGGCATTAAGCAATGACGATTTTCCGGCATTGCGGCGACCGACAATAACAATATTATGGCGCAGCGCCCGTGGTGTTTGTTCGGCAGACATTAGAAGAACTCCTTGATTAAAACTTTATCTTAAGCTAATATCCTTTAGACAAAACTGCAACAACAAATCTCAATTTAACGGAGTTTTTTATGCGCAAATACGGTTTAATTTTTTGTTTGTTTTTAGCGGCTTGCGATAGTGGGTATCAGGTTCCGGCGACTATTTTGGATAATCAGATTGGAGAAAATCATCAGGTATTATACTCGCCTTCGGGACATTTTTGGTCGATGGGAGGGATGGTTGAAGACCGCATGGTCTTTACCAAACACTATTCGCACGGCTCCGGCGGCTATTCCGAATATATCGGCGCTGGCGGCACACGACTAGACGAGTTTGCCTCCAACTTTGAATTTATTGTCGACAATCGGCTGATCGGCTACAATTCGGCTAACTTCAAATTCTACGATGTTGTCTGGCAAAACAGCTATTTTTTGCCGGTTGAACTGTCCTACAACGAAGTAAAAAAACTTTTTCCGACGCTGGATATCATCCGCCTATCGTCAGCCAAAAACGGCGTCCTAACCATAACAAAACGGCCTTTTGCAACCAAAAACTTTTTGATTTATAATGATACAAAACAAGATTTTTATAAATACCAGTTTACACCGGAACTAAAATCAACATGGCCGTTTAATTCGTTATTGACGGCTGATAAATACGGCGAATACGTTTATTCGCATTTTGGCAGTACCGATCCTTTGTTTCCGCGGCTGACGGTTAAAATAAGCCCGTGGTAAAAAGAAGAAACCTGCCTTGTTATAAGGCAGGTTTTCTAAAAATTGGTGGAGCCAGGGAGGATCGAACTCCCGACCTATTGATTGCGAACCAATCGCTCTCCCAACTGAGCTATGACCCCATAGTTAATAATTTTTATTTATAAAAGGCCCGCCGTGCTGACGGGCCCTGTCAAAACTGGTGGAGCTAAGGAGGATCGAACTCCTGACCTCTTGAATGCCATTCAAGCGCTCTCCCAACTGAGCTATAACCCCGAATTCGACAGCAAAGTAACCAAATTTTTGCCAAAAGTCAAGCCAAAAATACGCAAAAAACTCTATACAAAAAACTTTTTTGTGTTTATAAAATGGCGCATGTTCAAAAATTATTGTCGTTATTATAAAAAATAAATTTTATGGAAAAAAAGATTCTAATCATTATGTTTGGTGCTCCGGGATCCGGTAAAGGCCTTTTGGGCGACAAGATCATGGAGCAGATGCGTTTAACCAAAATTTCGACGGGGGATATTCTGCGCCGAGAAGTAAAAGATCAAACATCGCTTGGACGTAAAATCGCTTCTCGTGTCAAAACAGGAATATTGGTTAATGACGCTATCGTTAATCCGATTGTTAAAAAAGCTTTGGACGAAGCGGCAGGCGGTGTCCTTTTGGACGGTTATCCTCGTTGTTTTTCCCAGTTTGAGTTTTTGAAACAATGTGTAAAAGATATTTATGATCCGGTTTGTGTCTATCTCAACACGCCGATTGAAGACATTTTGTCCCGCATTAGCCAGCGCCGTATTTGCGAAAATTGCGGCACCACGCATTTTGCCTCTCAGGGTTGCTGTCCGAAATGTAGCGGCCGCTCAATCGTTAGAGAAGACGATGCGCTTATTCACAACCGAATTTTCGACTACCTCGAAACAACAGAGCCTGTTTTGCGGGAAAAGATAATTTTTTGGTGCAAAGTGATAAGCGTTAACGGCATAAATATAGAAAAAGGTCTTTCAGATGTTCTTGCATATCTAAAACATTTTTAACCGGAAGCTCCGATCTCTGTCTTAAACAGATATCGGAGCTTTTTTTAAGAATCACCAGGATATTTTTTCGTCCAGCCGCTTTTACATTCCAAAGACCAGCTCATCAACAACTCCTGTTCTTGGGTATCGTCGTCGGTTTGTTCGGCAATGATTTTAAATCCGTTGCGTTGATAAAAGCGCGTTGCCTCAAGATTTTTGATATAGACTTTTAAGGTCAGTTCCGGATAAATTTTTTTGGCATAATTAACCAGTTTAGTACCGATTTTCTGATTTTGATAAACAGGATCAACAAACAATGCGCCGATGTGTTTGTCGTCAATAATGCTCATAAAAGCCTTAATTTTGTGCTTGTCTTCAAATACAAAACTGTCGGTATTCGGCAAATAATATTTTTTAATCACCGGAACCATTTTTTGCCAATATTCTTCTTTGACAAAACTGTGTGATTGCACGCTGGCCCTCAGCCATATATCTAAAACTTTATCAACGTCTTCCGCCCGATATTTTCTGATCATCTGTGTCTTTTCCTTAATGATATTCTTTTCAGCCGCCGTTCCATTAAAACGCGGTGGGCATTGCGATAAACAGCGACGGAGTTTGTTCTTGCTTTCAAAATAATGTTAAAATCGCGCATTGTTAACAAAACGCCGAACGTAACCAAAATAGCACCAAGCAAAATCTGCCAGTTAAGAGGATCATTAAAAACAATAACGCCCGCTGCAATACCAAAAACGATTCGCAGCGTACAAAACGGTGCAATTTTGCTGACACCGTTAGCAGCAATCAGCTTTTGCCACAAAACCATTGCCAACGACAACATAACCACTTCAAAAGCCAGAGCCCATCCGGCGATATGCCAGTTGACCTCAACCAAATTGCGGTAATCATAATTTTCAACCCAAATCGAACCAGCGGCGGTGAACGGTGCCGCAAACAAATACGAATATGCCAAAAACGTCGTCATCGACATATGTTTGGTGTTTTTGAATATAATTTGGCAGGCGCCCCAAAAAACGCGCGACAGCAAAATCAACGCCACGCCCAAAAGGCTCATTTGTGGCATGCCCAAAATCACCATAACCCCGACAAACGATAGCAAAATAGACAATACCTGCCGCAAGGTAATGTGTTCTTTTGCCCAAATGCAAGCCATCAAAACCGAAATAGGTGCCTCAGTCTGCATCAGAAGCGTACTGGCCGACGGCGACAACTCGGAATAAGCAATATAGCACAAAATATTATTGATGACGTTTGAAGTTATCGCGACAATAAACAACTGCCACAACTCGTGTTTGGTGGGTTTATCAGCAAATGGCAGCACCAAAAACGAGATAATCAGATATCTTATAGTCAAATAAGTATACGGCGGTATCTGTTCCAATCCGAGTTTGCTGGTCGCAGGGTTAATACCCCAGATAAAGACCACCAACAAAGAAAGAAAAATCGCCGATAGTTTCATTTCTTTCACCGTCAGATATCCAAATCATCAACAAATTTAGCGCGCTCAATAATAAATTTAAAGCGTAGCTCGGGGTTTTTGCCCATCAGCCTTTCAACCTGCCGTCTGGTTTCAAAAGCCTCTTCTTTGCCTTCTTCGGTAGCGGTTGACGGGATCATCACCCGCAGCAGCATACGGTTTTTCTTGTCCATGGTTGTTTCTTTAAGCTGTTGCGCGCTCATCTCGCCCAAACCCTTAAAACGGCTGATATCCGGCTTTTGGTTGCCTTTAACAACCTTGGCAAGGATTTTGTCTTTGTCCTCATCATCAAGAGCATAATAATTCTTGCCGCCGATAGCGATTTTGTACAAAGGCGGCGTAGCAATAAACAAATGTCCGTTAGCAATCAGCTGCGGCATATGCTGGTAAAAAAACGTCATCAGCAATGAAGCAATATGCGCGCCGTCAACATCGGCATCGGTCATGATAATAATTTTTTCATAGCGCAGGTTTTCTTCTTTGTAATTTTCTTTTGTTCCGCAGCCCAAAGCCTCAATCATGTCTTTTATTTCTTGATTTTGGGTGATTTTCTCAAGCGAGGCGCTGGCCACGTTCAAAATTTTGCCGCGCAGGGGAAGGATAGCCTGCGTAACGCGGTCTCGCCCTTGTTTTGCCGAACCGCCGGCGGAATCACCCTCAACGATAAATATTTCGGTATTTTCAGCCGATGCCTGCGAGCAATCGGCCAGTTTGCCGGGCAGCCGCAGGCGTTTGGTCGGGCTTTTGCGCACCTTTTCTTTTTCTTCTTTTTTCTTTTTACGGGCTTCGGCGCGTTCAACAACATACTCAAGCAGCGCCGCGGCGTTTTCCAGGTCCGATGACAGCCAGTGGTCAAAAGAGTCTTTAACCGCGGATTCGACCAGCCGGGTTGCTTTGGTTGAGGTCAGTTTGTCTTTAGTCTGCCCCTGAAACTGCGGATCTCTGATGAATAGCGACAACATAATTGCCGCATCACTCAAAAAATCTTCTGCGGTGATGGAAGCAGCTTTTTTGTTATTGACCATCTCGCCATATTCTTTAAGCCCTTTGATAAGCGC
Organism: uncultured Alphaproteobacteria bacterium; assembly: GCA_944393715.1. Lineage (GTDB taxonomy): Bacteria > Pseudomonadota > Alphaproteobacteria > RF32 > CAG-239 > CAZU01. The sequence goes on along the minus strand of CALYBB010000038.1, from coordinate 15,662 downwards.
AGCTTTAAATCCGGTTTCGTGCGTACCACCCTGCGGCGTAATAACGGTGTTGCAGTAGGAATGGCAGAAGCCGTTTTCATCTTCCGGCCAGGTAATGGCCCATTCAACCTTGCCCTCGTCATTGTCAAGCTCTGCCTCGCCGGCAAACGGCCGCCGGTTAATGGTCGCTTTTGCGCCGATCTGATAATTTAAAAAGTCTAAAATGCCGTTCGGAAAACAAAGCTCGGCTTCCAGCGGTGTCGTTTCTCCTTCGCCAATAATTTCCGGTGCGCAGCGCCAGTTGATTTTAATTCCTTTAAACAAAAAAGCTTTTGACCGCGCCATCCGAAAAATTCGGTTTGGTTGTAGATTTGAATTGATGCCGAAAATTTCCGGATCCGGTTTAAAAGTAACAGCGGTTCCGCGCCGGTTTGGCGCATTGCCGATAAGTTCAAGAGGCGTTTGCGGAATACCCTTGGCATATTCTTGACGATAAAGCTTTTTGTCGCGGGCAATCTCAACCACCAGTTTTTCCGAAAGCGCATTAACCACCGACAATCCAACGCCATGCAAACCGCCCGAAACCTTATAAGCGCCGCCACCGAATTTGCCGCCGGAATGCAGCATCGTCATAATGACTTCCAGTGCTGATTTGTTAGGATATTTAGGGTGCGGATCGACCGGAATACCGCGGCCGTTATCAATAATGGAAACCGAATAATCCGCGTGCATGATAACATCAATATGGTCGGCATAACCAGCCACGGCTTCGTCCATTGAGTTGTCTAATATTTCAGCCGCCAGATGGTGCAGGGCGGTCTCGTCTGTGCCGCCGATATACATACCCGGCCGGTGGCGGACAGGCTCTAACCCTTCCAGCACCTCAATTGACCGCGCATTATAATCTTTCGCCTCATTCGGGGCGGCATCAAACAAATCAGACATGATGATCCTTACTCAAAGCTTTATAATTCAAGCGCCACCATAAAACAAAAGCTTGCAAATCACAAGCACAAACTTTGATAATTCAACAAACTTTTTTATAAAAAACGCTTGCATTTTTAATCGTTTATGTATAAAAAGACTTCCGAAAAGGGCGCATGGGGCGTCCTTATAGCTCACACGCGGGTTTTTGGGGCTGCTTTTAAGCCTCACTCCGGTGTCAAATATGGCCAAGGACCCGCGGAGGATTAACCGGAAAAGGATAAAAACATGACTCTTCCTACATTTACTTTACGCCAGATGATTGAAGCTGGAGTTCATTTTGGTCACCACGCCCGTCGTTGGAATCCAAAAATGGCTCCCTATATCTACGGCAAAAAAGACAATATTCATATTATTGATCTACAAAAGACCTACCCAATGCTCTATACGGCAATGGCCACCACCAAGGAGATCGCCTCTCAGGGTGGCAAAGTTTTGTTTGTTGCCACCAAGCGTCAGGCTCAGGATATCATCAAAGAAAATGCCGAGCGTTGTGGTCAATATTATGTCAACCAGCGCTGGCTGGGCGGTATGTTGACCAACTGGAAAACCGTTCACAAATCAATCACTCGTTTGGTCAAACTAAATGAGATGTTTGAAAAAGGCGATTTGACCGGCTACACCAAAAAAGAACTGCAGGGCATGAAAAAAGAACAGCAAAAATTACAGCTTGAGCTGGGCGGCATTATGAACATGGGCGGCCAGCCGGACTTAGTTTTTGTAATTGATACCTGCAAAGAATCTTTGGCTATTAAAGAAGCCAAAAAACTGGGTATTCCGGTTATCGGCATCTGTGACACCAATGCCGATCCTGAGGCGGTTGATCTGCCGGTTCCCGGCAACGATGATGCCATCCGCGCCATTCGTTTTTATGCAGAAATGATTTCCGCGGCGGTTTTGGATGGTATGCAAGATCAGATTGCCGCACGTGGTGTCAAAGTAGAAGAAATGGTTGAGGACGAGGCCGAAGCGCCGAAAGCTGCCAAAAAAAGAACCTCCAAAAAAGCAGCCGATAAAGCCGAAGATAAGGCCGAAGCCGAAACACAGGAATAATTTTTTCCTGTTTCAATCATCAGTATCATAAAAACGGCGGCATTAAGCTTTTTAGTGCCGCCGCCGATTAAGCAAAAATACAGAGGAATGACAAAAATGACAGAGATTACTGCCGCAAAAGTAAAAGAATTGAGAGAATCAACCGGCGCCGGTATGCTTGATTGCAAAAAAGCTTTGGTCGAAAGCAACGGTGATATGGATGCCGCGGTTGATTGGTTGCGCAAAAAGGGCTTGGCCTCCGCTGCCAAAAAGGCCAGTCGTATCGCTGCCGAGGGTTTGGTTGCGGTTTATGTTGAGGGCAACAAAGGTGCTGTTGCCGAGGTTAATTCCGAGACCGATTTCGTTGCCAAAAACGAACTGTTTCAGGAATATGTTGCTGATGCGGCCAAGGTTGCTTTGATGGCCTCCGGCGAACTCTGCGACATGAAAACTTTTCACTGCCCGAAATGTAACAAAACTTTTGAAGAACGCTTGACTGACCTGATTGCCAAAATCGGCGAGAACATGACCTTGCGCCGTGCCGCGATGTTGCAGGTTAATAATGGTGTTATTGCATCTTATATTCACAATAGCTGCGGCAGCAATTTGGGCAAAATCGGCGTTTTGGTCGCTTTGGAATCCACAGCTGATAAGACTAAACTTGAAGAACTCGGCAAACATATTGCCATGCATGTTGCTGCCTCAGCGCCGCTGTTCAAAGATATTGCCTCGGTTGATCCGGCTGCCGTTGAGCACGAAAAATCCATCTTCGCTGAACAGGCCAAAGCTTCCGGCAAACCGGAAAACATCATTGAAAAGATGGTTGAAGGCCGCGTCCGTAAATATTATGAAGAAGTTGTTCTTGAGGAACAGGCTTTTATTATGGATCCGGACAAAAAGGTCAAGCAGGTTATTGCCGACGCAGCCAAAGAGCTCGGAACAGATATCAAATTGGTTGATTATGTCCGCTTCAAACTCGGCGAAGGCTTGCAGAAAAAAGAAGAGGACTTTGCCGCTGAGGTTGCTGCTCAGCTGGGCAAATAAAAACCAGAAACTTCAAAAAAAAGAAAGCCTCGATTCAGAGGCTTTCTTTTTAGATTTTTTCAGCCTTATAAAGGCGATTTTTTGTTTCAGACCTTCCGTTTGATTATGCGGAAGGTTTTTGTTTTCTAAATTAAGATTTGCATTTTTTTATTATTTCCCTTAATATCGTAAACGCAGAGGCGAGTTGCCTCTGTGGAGCCTTAGAAACTCCTCTAAACACGGTTCCCCTCGGGGAGCTGAAGAAATAAGCATATCCTGAGGATATGACGAATAAGTACGATGCGCCTATCTGCATTAACTAGCTCCTGCCTCTGCCATAGAGAGGATATTTTCAATCAAACAAAAGTAATAGCTTATTAAGCATTTTGCTTTTATACTGATAACGTCGTTTGCAGAACGACAATATTATTAGGTAGTTTAAGGGGAGTGGTATCCCTGTCAACGCGGTAAACGAGCCGCTTAAATAATCGTTGCCGACCTCTGCGGAGGAGGGCAACGAATAGCCCTCTTTCGTGGAGGGTAAATAAGTTGCTGTGCGTTGACACATATACCAACCTCCTCCACCTTATAAAGGTGGTTTTTTTGTATCTCAAAAAATCAGGAGTTCTGCAAGATGACAAAATCCCGTGTTTCAAACAATCTTTCAACCGAGGCGCCGGCTTCATCGCCGCGGCAGCGTGCGCGCGGCCGTCAGCCCGACGGCCAGCCCAACAAAATTGATATTTACATCGGCAGTCGTATCCGGCTGCGCCGCAATACCTTAAAATGGCCGCAGGAAAAACTCGCCGACTTGCTGGGTTTGACCTTCCAGCAGATTCAAAAATACGAAAAAGCCCAAAACCGTGTTCCCGCCAGCCGCTTGTATGATATCGCTTTGGTTTTGGGCGTTCATATTGACTATTTTTATCAGGATATCCCGCCGGAAGCCCGCGCGCAAAGTCCGCGTTTTATCGCGACCGACGCCGTTTTCAGCGCCGAAGACACCGCGGCGGTTACGGTGGAAGATCCGTTAAAAAGCTCGCGGATTCAAGAACTCGTCAACAGTTTTATCCGTATTCCCAACCCGCAGGTTGCCGACAAACTGTTTGAGCTGATGGAAGTTTTGCCCGCCAGTTATTATAAGGCGAAGACCGACAAAAAAGAAAAATAAAACCTATTTGCTGATTTCTACCATAACCGGAACATGGTCCGACGGCCGCTCTGCCGCCCGATATTCTTTAAGGATTTTGGCGCCGCAAACCCGGTCTTTAAGATTAGGCGATACCCAGATATGATCCAGCCGCCGGCCTTTGTTGTTGGTCTGCCAGTTCGGGTTGCGGTAACTCCACCACGAAAAAACTTTTTCCGGTTCCGGATAAGCCAGTCGCACCGCGTCAACAAAGTCGAGCGACTTAAACAGGCGGTTCAGCCGGCCGACCTCAATCGGCGTGTGCGACACAATCTTCAAAAGCTGCTTGTGATTCCAAACATCGTTTTCGCTCGGCGCCACGTTAAAATCACCGCACAGCAGCATTTTCTTTTGGCTTAATTCCGCCTTGTGCTGCTCAAAATATTCGCTGATATCGTCCATAAAGCATAATTTGTGGGCAAACGCCAGATTAGCCACCGGGTCGGGGATATCGCCGCCGGCCGGAATATAAATGTCGTTGATTTCAATATCATCAAATACGACAGCCCGGATATGCCGTGCGTCATGTTTGCCCACCCAGTCGGCCGGGGTAATGTTTTTGAGCGGTGTTTTGGCCAAAATAGCCACGCCGTTGTAGCCGGCCATACCGTAAAGCGCAATATGCTCAAACCCCAAGGCCCGTATGGCCTCAAACGGAAAATCCTCTTCCCTGGCCTTAACTTCCTGCAGGCAGATAATGTCGGGCATCTGCTCGGCCGCCAGCTTTTGCAAAAGCTCCAGCCGGATGCGGACGGAATTGACATTCCAGGTAATCAGCTTAAACGAGTCCATGGGTTATTTTTTCTTGTTGAAGTTGCGCGAACGGTTTTTCGGATTTTTAAATTTGAAAACATCATCGTCAATATCGGCGTCGGCCTTGACATCATACAGCGAAACCGTCACCTCAACACTCTGCGGATCAACAATTTTCCACTGCTTGAGCTCCAGCGGATTGTTGGCAAACACCAGCGTAATCGGCCCGATATCGCCTTTTTCGGCATAATCCAGCGTAATGGAGGTTGAACCGGAATCCTGATAAAAGTCAATGACTTTAAGCTTTTTGCCGTCGATTTTTATTTTGTTTGACAGGATTAAAGACGCCGGAATATCGTCATAATCAATATGCGTAACCTGGTCCAGATCCAAATCGTTGTAGACGATAAAATCACCGTCGCCGACAATCAGCACATTGGTCGGCTCGGCATATTCCATACGGATTTTATTGGGTTTTTCAATAAACAGGCGCCCTTCCGCGGTTGCGCCGTTGGAGGCCATCTGCACAAAAGTGGCTTCCATACTCTTGATGTTGTTCAAATAGGTTTCAATTTTTTGCAGGTTTTCAGCAGACTGAGCCTTTGCCTCAAAACAAAACAACAAAGCGGCCGCCGCGGCCAGATATTTTTTCATTGCACCCGATTCCTTATATGTATCCGAAATAATTCATATTTAATATAGCCGCTCCGCGCGATAAGTCTAGTCAAACTTAAGTCCCCTGTCGACATTTTGCTGCTGCCGGCAGGGGACTTTTGGCTTTTTTTATCTGCTCAGACTAGTAGCCGCCGCATCCGCAGCCGCCGCCGTTTGACGACGAAGAAGACTGGGAAGAGGGCTTTGAAGTATTTTCCGAGGCCGCAGACTTGCTTGATTTTTCCGAAGAAGAAGCCGACATCTTGGCCGAAGACGAACGTGAAGATGAATCTCTCATATCTTTACACATATTTTTTACTCCTTAAATATTAAACAAAAGCTGCGCATTGGCGCACCTCAAGAGGTAAGCCCTGCAAAGCCGGTAAACAACCTAATCTTTGTGCTAAGTTACATATTGCGCGGTTTAAAAACGCCGTCTTCCAACCCCTGAATCTGCGGATTCTCGTCGGCCATTTCCAGCCGTTTGAGCGCCAGCGCGGCATATTCTTTTTCTTTTTCAATGCCGATAAAACGCCGGTTGAGTTTTTTGGCGGTCACCGCGGTGGTTCCGGAGCCGACAAACGGGTCAAACACCACATCGCCTTCGTCTGACGAGGCCAAAATCAGCTTGGCCATCAGTTTTTCCGGTTTTTGCGTCGGATGATCGGTGTTCTCGCTCATTGACCAGAAAGGCACCGAAATATCCGTCCAGATGTTTGACGGATGTGTCAGGCGCAGTTTGCGGCTTCCGCTGCTGAACCAGTCTTTGGGTGTGCCGTCGCCGTCGCGGTAGGGCGCAATGACCGGCCGTAGGATTTTAACTTTGTCCAGATTAAATTTGTAGTCTTTTCCTTTGGTAAAAAACCAGATGTCTTCCAGGCAGTTTTTCCAGTTGTTTTTGGCGCCGCGGCCTTTTTCGCGCTCCCAGGAAATCCGGTTTTGCAGCATAAAATATTTGCCGGCGGCATAAGGAACGGCAATAGAGGTTTTCCAGTCGGCGCAAATATAAACCGAGGCATTGTCTTTAAGCACGCGCACGGTCTTTTTCAGCCATTTATCCAGCCATTTGCGATATTGATCGTCTTTCATTTCCTTAAAGACCGAACCGCCGAAATTTTTGGTGAGATTATACGGCGGATCAACAATCATCAGGTCAACACAAGCGTCCGGCAAAAAATCCAGCGCCTTAAAAGCGTCCTGCCATATAATGTGATTGACGATTTCTTCAAGCGCCGCCTTTTTTTTCAGCTTAACCGCTTTTGCCGCCAGCCGTCTCGTTTCGGCCTTTGTCAGGCGGATTGTTTTATTGCGCGGGGCTTTGGCGGGCAATTATTCTTCTCCGAACTTGTTGTCCAGCAGCTGCTCAATGGCGGCCATTGCCTCGGCTGCCTGCTTTCCGCCGGCCGAAACTTTAATGGTTGTTCCCTTGGAAGCCGCCAGCATCATGAGCCCCATGATGGAACTGCCGCTGACGGTCTGGCCGATGCGCTCAACCTCAATCTCCGCGTCAAACGGTTCGACTGTTTTGACAAAAGCCGCCGCCGCCCGGGCATGCAGACCTTTAATATTTTTAATTTCCAGTTCTTTAACGATTTTATCGGCCATTGTTATTTTCCCAAAAGCTGCGAGGCGATGTTAATGTATTTTTTGCCGGCTTCCTGCGCGCCCTCAACCGTTTTTTTCATATCGTTTTCCTTGCGCAGAGAGGCGATTTTAATCAGCATCGGCAGGTTAATGCCGGCCAGAATTTCAACATTGGCACGATCCATGACCGACAATGCCAGATTCGACGGCGTGCCGCCGAACATATCCGTCAAAAGCACAACACCTTCGCCGCTGTTAACCTCGCCGACCTTTTCCAGAATTTCGTTGCGGCGCATTTCCATATCGTCTTCCGGGCCGATACAAACGCTTTCAACCTGCTCCTGTTTGCCGACGACATGCTGCATCGCCGAGATAAATTCTTTGGCCAAATCGCCGTGGGTAACCAAAACCAAACCAATCATCAGTATTCCTCGCTTATTTAACGTTCTTTTCGCCGTTGGTCCAAATTTTAACCGCACCGAAGCTTTTTAACAGTTCGTCGCGGTTTTTGGCTTTGACCAGTTCGTCGGCACGGGTCTGGCGTCCTTCAAAGACAATATCTTCAACATTTTCAACCGGCACGCCGTAAACTCTTTCAACCGTTTTTCCCTTCAGTTCGACAATCATCACAAATTCGGCCTCGGCCAGCGGCTCAACGGTTTCTTCGTTGATGTTATCCAGCTTAACCGCCAGATGAGCGTCGCGCTTCAGAAGCGCGGTTTTCTTGCCGTCAAACTGCAAAACCGGCTCGTTGGGCAGTCCGTCGCGGGCATCAATAAAAATGGCCAGCTCGCCGTATTTGTTTTCAATAATCTCAAAAAAGTCCTGTTTTTCAATCAGGGTATAGTATTGCGTTTCCATGTTCATAAAGCTTTCCGATATTGCACAAACTCTTTTGTTATGGTATTACAATAACAATAATCTGTCAATTTTAGGTTAATGATTTATGCAAAAAACCGCCCTCAAGTTTATCTGGCAATATTTCCGGCAGTTTAAATATACTTTGGTTTTGATTGTTGCTTTGGCTGTCCTCGGGCAGTTATGCCAACAGGGCGCGGTTTATCTGTTTGCCTCGTTGTTTGACTACGCCGCGTCAAACAGTCCGTCGCCGCAATACTGGCGTCATCTTCTGGCGGTGGTTCTGGCCTGTACCGGAATAGACGTTGTCGCCTCAATTCTCCGCACTTTAAGCATGTGGTTCGGCAACCGTCTGATGCCGCATATCCGTTCCGTGGTCATCAAAGACGTGTTTGCCTATGTCAACAAACATTCCATTTCCTATTTTACCAATGAAATGGCCGGCAACGTATCCAATAAGTTTAACCAGCTGCAGAGCGGCATGGTCGATTTTTTCATGCATTCGGGCAATATGATGTACGAAAGCTGCTTTTTGCTGGTCAATTTGTGCATTCTGGGCTGGATGGACTGGACCTTGGGCCTGGCTGTGGTTGTCTGGAGCATTGCTGTCTTTTACATCGGCCGCCATTTCGGCCGGAAGCGCGCGGCTCTTTCCAAGCAGACATCAACCCGGCAAAGCCAGTCCAACGCCGTAATCGTTGATTCCATAGCCAACTATTCGGAGATTAAAAGCTTTGCCAATTATAAGTTTGAGCGGCAGCATCTGCTTAAAAATCTGCGTATTTGGCGCCATGCGGAAACCACGGAGCAAAAATGCAAAACCTTTATAAACCTGTGGCTTGAGCTGGTGGCGGTTTGTTCGGCATTGCTTTTTGCCCTGCAGAGCATTGCCTTGCTTTATTTCGGCCGCATTGACGTTACCGCGTTTATTTTTATTCTGACGGTGGTCAGCCGCTTGTCATGGATGGTTTTCAGCGTCAACTGGGGCTTTAACAATATGTCGCGCATTCTCGGCCAGATGGATTCGGCGCTTGAAACTTTGGCCGTGGAGCCTGAAATCGTCGATTCGCCGCAGGCCGTCGATTTTAAAGCCTCTAAGGCCGGCGTCACCTTTAAGGACGTCTGCTTCGGCTATAATGCCGGCCGGCTGATTTTCAAAGATTTTAATTTACACATAAAACCGGGCGAGAAGGTCGGCATTGTCGGTGCCTCCGGTGCGGGAAAATCAACGCTGATTAAATTGATTGACCGCTATTTTGACGTCAAATCCGGTGCCATAGAAATCAACGGCATTGATATCCGCCATATCACGCAGGATTCGCTGCATAAGCATATTGCCGTCATACCGCAGGACGTCTGCCTGTTTAACCGTACTTTGGCGGAAAATATCCGCTACGGCGATGTCAACGCCTCGGATGACGAGATAAGACAGGCCGCCGTAAAAGCTTCGGCCGACAAATTTATTGACCGATTCCCCGACAAATACGCAACCAAAGTCGGCGACCGCGGGGTTATTTTGTCCGGCGGCGAACGTCAGCGCATTGCCATTGCCCGCGCCGTGCTTAAAAAGGCGCCCATTTTGATTTTTGACGAGGCAACGTCTTCGCTGGATTCCGAAAGCGAAAAATATATTCAGTCTTCCATGAAAGCGCTGATGCAGGATAAAACGGTCATTGCCATCGCCCACCGCTTGTCAACTCTGCGGGAAATGGACCGTATCATCGTTCTGGAAAACGGCAAAATAGTCGAGCAGGGAACACACCTCGGCCTGCTGCGCAAAAAAGGCCGCTATGCTGATTTGTTCAAGATGCAGTCAGACGGATATTTGCCGTCCTGATTTATCTTTTTTTATCCCTGGATTGCCATGCCCCGGCAGCACGGCAATTTTTTCTTAAAAAGAATATCTTACTCCGGCAGTCAGGGCAACACTTTGATAATCACTGCCAAAAGTATAGGCTGCGTCGGCATAGCCGGACCATTTGTCATCAAATTCAAAATTTCCGCCGGCTTTAACCTTGGCCAACAGGTTGTCGTCAATACCTTCAACTTCGTCTATACCGCTGATTCTGACACTACCTTCGCCAAAGTTTTGTATCAGGCTCGGCCGGATATAAATCTTACCCCGGTGGTAATAACCGGCATTAAACTGTTTTTCAAGGTTAATACCGGCCTCAACCGCCAGATTCCGGACAGTATCATATTCGGCGGTTTTGCCGTAAGCGTCAGCGGCATCGTCAAACATAATTTGATTATAAGTAAGACTCAGCAAAGGCCGCAAAATAAGATTATGCCGCAGGGCAAAAGCCTTGCCGGTTTCGATTCCCGCACCAATCTGCCAGCCGTCGGTGTCGGCGCTGACTCCGTCATCAGTGCTGATGTCTGCATCAAGCCAGCCGCCGTAAAGGGCAGCCAGGGTATAAGCCCGGCCGCGGTCATAACGATAATAAAGTCCGGCCAGATAGCTGTTGAGTTCAATTTCGGAGCCTTTATCGGCGTAAATATCATCGCCGCTGCCGTCAAGGTCATAATTACCGCGGCGGAAAGACATAAATATGCCGAGCCGGTTGTTGGCGTCATGCTGAATATCAAATCCGCCCTCAAACCCGGTAATATCGGCCTCCATTTCAATCGGGGCATCAAGTTGGGCATAAGTATATTCTGGCGCTGCCCAGACACCCGCCTGCTGATGTCCGTCATAACAACGGTCATAATACCCGCCGCAGCGGCTGTTAAAGGTTTTGGCACTGGCCACATTGGCAGCAATTTTGTCAACCAGCCCGCGGGTTTGTTCCAGTCCGGCGCTAATCAGTCCGGCATAAGCCACGGCCTCGGCATAGACCTTGGTTTTGCCGCCGGTTATATTGCCGTCGGTATTATCATTGCTGTCCGGCAGTTCAAAATTCGGCGGCAAAACCGCGTCGGCAAAGGCATCTTCGTCATTATCTTCAAGTATTTCGCCGCCGGTAGCATCACCATAGCCGTTGTTGCTTGAATCGGCAATAATATTTTCCGTTCCGACATACCAGCCCTGATTTTCATACAAAACATTCCACACCTGAGCATCGCCGATAACGCGGAATATTTCAAAATGCGCCTCCGTATCGGCCATATCGTTAAGAGCCTCAACAAACAATATTTTATCGCTTGATTTACCGTCGCTTAAGGGGTTGAGGGTTACTTTGGTTGTTCCGGCCACATCGCCCTCAACCACCAGTTTGTCGGCAACATTATTGACCGGATCAACGTCAATGGTCATTTGTGCGTTGTCATAGGCCTTGTAATTGCCGTAAATGGTTGTCACGTCGTCGGCGCCGTCGCCGGCATGACTAAAGTTAATGGTTCCGTCGTTGTTAAAGCTGCCGATGATTTCGTAGTTTGTCGGCGAATGGCCGGACAAATCGAGGGTTGAGCCTTGCAAAAGCTTAATATTTTTTTCAGCGCCGGACATTGCAATATCGCCCTCCAGCTTAACATTGGCTTGGTCTTTAATCACCATCTCGTCCCAGCCGGACACGGCCTGCGCGCCGTCGCCGATGACATAATCACCGCCGGTCAGCTTAAGCGCTTTGGCCTCAACATTGTTAACCAGCGAATCTTCAACCAGATAATCATTCAATCCGCCGACCAAAGTCAACGACCCGCTGTCCTGCACCTCGTCTTTGAAAATCTGGCTGTAATCGTAGCTGCCGCCGAGTTCGGCCTTAGCATCAAGAATAATATCGCCGGTCAGCACTGCGCCGCTGTCAATATCAAGAATGGCGCCGCCGTTGGCCAGCAGATTGTTGAGTTTGGCGCGCGTTTCGGCGCTTAGTGTCCCGCCGGCCTCAACCACGGTATCGTTAGCCGTGCCGTCTGCGGCCAAATGCATTTTTCCGCCGTCATTGACATGGGTGTTTATGGCTTTGCCGCCGGCGTTAATATTGAGGCTGCCGTCTGCGTTGATTGTTGTCGCGCGGACAAAGCTTTCGTCATTAACGTCCAAAACCCCGCCGTTGCTGACGGTGGCCGCGGTCAGCGCGCCGGCTTTGTTGAGTTCGACATTGGTTTGGCTGATATCCACCCTAAACCCGTTGACCGCATTATTAAGCTCAACTTTGCCGCTGGCATCGCCGGTAATAATCAGGTCGGGCACATCAAGGTTTCCTGTTTCAACATCGTTGATACTTTGCGTCATATTCATATCTGCCAGATAACTGCCGTCCGGCTGCAGCGTAAAGACGTAAGATATTTTTGCGGTGATTCCCTGTTCGGGCATTTCAAGACTGACCGTCCAGTTGTCGCCGTCCTGAGTAATCTCAGCGCCCATATCCGCCATCTGTTGCAGGCCCTCCTCAACCGTTTGCCGATCCATGACCTCAGTTTGTTTCCTGGTTTCTGTTTGGTTTAACACCAGTTGATATTCGGAGCCGTTGTTAATCAATGTGCCGTTGCTGGTTGCGGTCATAACAATGCCGTCATCTTCTATGGTCTGGTTGAGGGACAATGCATAACTGCCGTAGCCGTTGTCGGTAATTATATAGCCTTGCTGTTCCAAGTTATGAAGTCTGTTCATAAAAGTATCAAAACCGGAACTTTCGATTTTGTCATCAAACCGGATCAGACCGTTGTTGACGGCTTTTAGCGTTGTTTTGGCCGTAAGGTCGACATATAAAGCCTGCGAATCTTTCATTTGATATCCGCCGTCTGCCGTTGCTTCATAAATGCCGTTGCCGGAAAAAATACTTTCACCGCCGTCGGCAACGATGTTTAAATTTCCTTCACTAAGAACATAAATTGCGCCCCCGAGGCCGTTGGGATTGGTCACATAGTTGTCATAAAAACTGGCGTTGGTCAGTGTTGTATCGAGACTATGGGCAGAAATCGCCCCGCCGTTAACCTCGGCAGAATTGCCGATAAAATCACCGCTGATATTGCCGGTGCTGTTGGAATAACCATTATAAATAGCTCCGCCGGAGGAATCAGTCGAGTTGCCGATAAAGCTGCCACTGATATTATCAATATCACCGTTGTTATAAATAGCTCCGCCGGAGGAATCAGCCGAGTTGCCGATAAAATCACCGCTGATATTGCCGATGCTGTTGGAATAACCATTATAAATCGCCCCGCCGGTGTAAGCCGAGTTACCGATAAAATTACCGCTGATGCTATCAATATTTCCGTAGTTATTATTAATCGCCCCGCCGCTGCTATACTCGGCAGAATTGCCGATAAAATCACCGCTGATGCTATCAATATTTCCGTGGGTATTATAAATCGCCCCGCCAAAGTCAGCCGAGTTACCGATAAAACTACCGGTGATATTATCAAGATCGCTGTCGTTATAAATCGCCCCGCCAAAATACCGGTCAAATTGATCAAGGTGTTGTCCGGTCAGATTGGCATAAAGAGTTATCGGCGAGGTATAGTTGTATTTGAACCATTTTTCGCCCAGCTGCACCGTGTCATCGCTGCCGTCGTCGGCCGCCAGCTCCTGCCAGCTCATTTTATCGCCGGTCAGCTCCTGCAATTTGTCTAAGGTGATACCGTTGTTTTCCGGTTCGGCCGCCGTCACCGGGCTAAACGCTAAAACACCGGCAAGAACTACCCCTCCCCACGGGAATATTTTACTGATATTACAATATGATGAGCTGTTTTTACTTCTTAAAAACATGGAAACCTCCCATCATCTTTTTTGCCCGTACTATCATTTAGTATACCATGTTTTACCGTTTGAATCAAAAGATTTTATATTTCCTTCTTGTTGTTCAGCCCCTCTTTTTGTCAGCCTCTCTTTTTGTCATTCTATCCCTCATTTCTGTCATTCTACCCCTCATTTCTGTCATTCTGAGGGACGAATGTCCCGAAGAATCTCTTCTGAGATGTTTCGCTCCCGCTCAACATGACCGTAAAAGGCATTATCATTCCGCACCTTACCTTCCCGCCGTTTTGTAAACTCATCAGAAATTATACAAGATATTCAGACTAGCCGACGTGTTGGTATAATCAGATCCGAAGGCATAAGAGGCTTTCAGGCCGGCGCTCCAGTTATTAATCATATCAAAAGACATTCCCGCCTCAATTTTTGCCAGTGTCCGGTCTTCGGCCGTATCCAGAAAACGCTCTTCAACCAGCTCAAATTCGTTGCTGCTGTCCATCATATGAACAACGGACGGCTTGACATAAATTTCGGCTTTCGTGTCGGAAAATTCCCATCTTTGAGCCAACTTGACACCAGCTTCAATTTCTTTGCGGTCGGCGTCTTCAAACTCCTGACGTTTTCCTGCATTGTCTTCAATCTCGTCAAGCGAAACCGAGGTATAGCTGAAACGTACGCCCGGCTCAATTCTAAAGCCGCTGATGTTTTCGTAAATATAGTTGACATCAAGCGTTGCACCATAGGTTGTGCCAGAGGTATCGGCGCTGACATTGTCTTTGGTGCTGATATCAACATCAAGAGTTCCGGCATAAACCGCGCCCAGAATTGACAACGGACCGCTGTCAAGACGCAGGTAGGCGCCGCCCAGATAACTGTTAATGGTTGTTTCGGCTTCGCCTCTGATCGTATAGTTGTCGCCGTCTTCGTCATAAGTATATTTACCGTTGCGATAAGATGCCAACAGACCGAATTTGGCATAACCGCTGCTTATCAAATCCAGGCCGCCGTCAAAACCGGTAACCGAAGCAGTATAGTTATAAGGATATTCAACAGTGGCCTCGGAATATACCGGAGCTACCCAGCCGGTAAACACCGGCCGGTCGCTGCGACATATTTTATTACTGTATTTATACGGCCCCGAAACGCGGCAGGGAACTTTGCGAAATTCGTTTTCGACAATGTTTGTTCTCAGATTAGCGCCCAGAGAGGCCGTCTGCATAAAAGTATTGTCAATCAAACCATAATAAGCGGCGGTTTCCGGAACGATTCCCGGCCGGTCGCCGTCGGTTACATATGCATACCATTTATTATTTTCAAATAATGTATCCCAGGTATAAGGAGAGCCCTCATAACGCCAGACACTGAAGGATTCGGCCGTGCCGGATACGTTATTCTGCGCGTCGACCATCAAAATATTTCCGTTTGGCAAAGCCGCGGAAGATGATGTCAAAAAGACGCTGGTATTGCCGATAACATCACCGGTAATAACCAAACTGTCAGATGTATTGTTTCGGGGATCAACATTAAGAAGGATTGAACCGCCATCTGAGGAGTAATTTCCGTTGATGGTCAGCTTATCCGCAGCGCTTTCTCCGCTTGAGAGCGTAAAATCAATAGCGCTGTTGTTAACAACATTACCGTCTATGGTAACGTCGATAACGTTGTCCAAAGTTCCCGAAACATCAAGAGCTGCACCCGCTTCAATAATAAGATTCTTTTCTGAACCATCCAGCGTGAGATCACTTTCCAGCCGTACCGTGCTGGAAGACAAGGCCCTGATGGTATTCCAGCCATCCACCTGGATTTTGCCGTCCTGGCCGCCCAGATCATTATTAATAATATATTTACCGCTGTTAAGCGACAGATTCTTGTCGCTGCCGGATTCATTAACGAGTTTTCCACCAAAAGCACTGTTAACACCGTTGGTTATCGTTAAGAAGTCCAAAGTACTGTCTGCTCCGAACAAATTGC
>CALYBB010000037.1 GCA_944393715.1 uncultured Alphaproteobacteria bacterium | reverse complement strand
TAAGACGCTCATGAGCGGTTTCGCTCAGGGGCTGCCCGTAAAGCAGCAGACAGGTTGCCGCCTCAAACCCGCGTTTGACCCGTCCGCGCAGCTGGTGCAGCTGCGCCAGTCCGAAACGTTCGGCATGCTCAATCACCATAATGGTGGCTTCCGGCACGTTCACGCCGACTTCAATCACCGTCGTTGCCACCAAAAGCTTTATCTCGCCGCGCTTAAACCGCTCCATCACCGCGTCTTTATCTTTTTCTTTCATTTTGCCGTGCACCAGTCCGACATCATCGCCGAATATTTTGCGCAGGTCTTCAAATCGCGCCTCGGCCGCCGCCAAATCGCTTTTTTCGGATTCTTCCACCAGCGGACACACCCAATAAGCCCGCGTTCCGCTTTCGATTTTGCGCTTTAAAGCCGCTGCCGTTTCCGCCAGTTTGCCGAGAGGCAAAACACGGGTATCCACCGGCTTGCGCCCCTCGGGGACCTGATCGATTTTGGAATATTCCATATCGCCGTAAGAGGTCAAAACCAGCGTCCGCGGAATAGGGGTGGCCGTCATAATCAGAACATCGGCCTTGTCGCCTTTTTCCGACAATTTAAGCCGCTGGTGCACGCCAAACCGGTGTTGCTCGTCCACCACCACAAACCCCAGCTCTTTATAGCTCACGTCTTCTTGAAACAAGGCGTGCGTGCCGATAAGAATGTTTATTTTTCCCTCAGCCAGTTCGTTGAGGATTTCCGTCCGTGCTTTACCTTTGGTCTTGCCTGTCAGCAGCGCCGCCGTAATGCCGATATCCTCACACATCGGCGCAATCGTTTCAAAATGTTGCTTGGCCAAAATCTCGGTCGGCGCCATAATCGCCGCCTGCAAACCGGCCTCAACCGCATTCAGCATGGCCAAAAACGCCACAATCGTTTTGCCGGAACCCACGTCGCCCTGCAACAGCCGCAACATGCGGAGCGGCGCCGCCTGATCGGTATAAATCTCCGCCAAAACGTTTTTTTGCGCCGTTGTCAGCGTAAACGGCAGCTTTTCCATAATTTTTTTACGCAACAGCCCGTTGCCGCGGACAATCCGGCCGCTTTGTTTTTTGACCCGTTCGCGGGCAATGGCCAGTGTCAACTGGTTGGCCAAAAGCTCGTCATAAGCCAGACGCGCCCGCTCTTTGGCATAAGGCTCAAGATCTTGCTGATAGCGCGGATGGTGCGCCTTGACCAGTGCCGAGCGGAAGTCGTCCCAGCCTTGTTGGTGCACAAAGGCTTCGTCCAGCCATTCGGGCAGGGCAGGCACTTTGGCCAGCGCCTGTTCGGCATATTTGTTGAGCATCTTGTTGCTGATGCCGGCCGTCAGCGGATAAACCGGTTCAAACGCCGGAATTTTATCACTGTCGGCCTCAGGCACGATATAGTCAGGGTGCGCCATCTGCAGCATGCCGTTAAAACTTTCAAGTTTGCCGCTGACAATCCGCACCGCGCCGACGGGCAGATTCTTGGCAATCGAGTCAGCATAAACCTTGAAGAAAATCAGCGTCATTTCGCCGCTGCCGTCGCTGACCAAAACCCGATAAGGCTGCTGCCGTGTTTTCGGTGCAATGTGTTCGATAACCTTAACCCGCACGGTGCAAATCCGGCCCGGTCCGGCGTCTTTAAGCCGCGGCCGGTAGGATCGGTCAATAATTCCCGCCGGCAGATGAAACGCCAGATCAACAATTTTGCTGCCGCTCAAAAGGTTTTGCAGCAGTTTGACGGTCTTGCTGCCGATACCTTTAAGCGTTGAAATCTCGGCAAACAGGGGAAACAAAATCTCCGGACGCATAAAACCGTGACCTTTCATGAAATAAAACTTGCATAACCAAAGGCTATTGTATATATTTTTTCGCGTTAAGTAAACAACAAGAAACAAATAATGCAGTACAATATTGCGCATTTTAAGGGAGCCGTTTTTTCTTCCGTCGCCAAGGGCTATGACGCTCTTCTGGCGGGTAATTTTGCGCTCAATTCGCCGGAGGGCGTGGTCTATATTGCCGCCGACGGTGTTGAGCTGGCCAATACGGCCGCGTTGATTGAGTATATGTTCCCCAAGCTGCAGGTGTTGCGTTTTCCGGCGTGGGACACCGTGCCGTATGACCGTGTTTCGCCCAATTCATCAATCATTGCGCAGCGGATTGACTGCCTGTCGGCTTTGGCGCAGGCGCCGTCGCCCGAGCATCCGCGCATTGTCGTAACTTCGGTCGGCGCGGTGCTGCAAAAACTGCCACCAAAGAAAATTTTTCTTAATTCTTTGCGTGAAGTTTCTGTTGGTAATAAATTGAATTTTGATGATTTTTTGCATTACGCGACAATCAACGGCTACAACCGCGTCGCTCAGGTCTACGAGACCGGCGAATACGCCGTCCGCGGCGATATCATTGATATTTTTCCGGTCGGTACCGACGAGCCGCTGCGTATTGATTTGTTTGATGACGAGGTTGAGCGTATCCGCACGTTTGACGCCATGAGTCAGCGCACCACCGGCGAGCTGAAGTCCTATCAGTTTAAGGTGATGAGCGAGGTTGTACTAGACGCCAACACTGTTAAGACTTTCCGCTCCAAATACCGCGAAGCTTTCGGCGCAGACTTCAGCGGCGATGAAATTTACGAGGCCGTTTCCGCCGGCCGCAAATATATCGGGCTGGAAAACTGGCTGCCGTTTTTTTATGAAGACCCGCTGCCGACTTTGTTTGATTATCTGCCTTCCGCCGGAATTTTGGTTTCGGATAAGGTTGTCGACGCGGCCGCCGCCAAGGCCGACAGTATTGCCGATTATTATCACGCCCGGCTTGAGGCACTCAAGATAAAATCGGCCGCCGGCGAGGAAGCCTATCGTCCGGTTAAGCCGGAACTCCTCTATCTGACGGATAAAGAATTTGAAAATATACTAAAGCAAAAACAATCTGTTACACTAACTTTTTTAAGTATTCCATCATCTGAAAATGTTGTTGATTGCCAGATTTTGCCGGTGCGCGATTTTGCCTCTGCCAAAAACATTACCGCCGGCGAGGTCTATGTCGAACTCAAAAATTATTTGAGCGAAAACAAAAAGTTAAAGCGCATTATTGCCTGCTATTCCGAGGGCAGCCGCGAGCGTCTGTTTTCGCTGATGAACGAATACGAAATCCCCGACCTCACGTTTGCCGAAAGATGGAACGAAGCCTTGGATAAGGCCAAAGACAAGATTGTGATGGTTGTTATACCTTTGGAACACGGCTTTAAGGGCGACGGCTTGTGCCTGATTGCCGAGCAGGATATTTTGGGCGAAAAACAAAACCGCCGCAAGCAAAAGAAATATTCCTCCAAGGATTTTATCGCCGATGTCGGCTCCCTGCAAGTCGGCGAACTGGTGGTGCATATTGACCACGGTATCGGCCGTTTTATGGGGCTGGAGAACATCACGGCCGGCGGCGCGCCGCATGATTGCCTAAAGATTGTTTATGCCAACGATGCCAAGCTGTTTGTGCCGGTTGAAAACATTGATGTTTTATCGCGCTACGGTCTTGATGACGAAAATATTGAGCTTGACACGCTGGGCGGCGCGGCCTGGTCGGCCAAAAAGGCCAAAGTCAAGGCCAAAATCCGCGATATTGCCGAAAAACTGATTAAAATTGCCGCCGAACGTCATCTCAAAAAGGCCGACTGTTATACGCCGCCGCAGGGAATGTTTGATGACTTCTGCGCCCGTTTTCCTTATAACGAAACCGACGACCAGCTCAACGCCATTGCCGACGTTATGGCGGATTTGAACGCCGCAATCCCGATGGACCGTCTGGTCTGTGGTGATGTCGGTTTCGGCAAGACAGAGGTTGCGTTGCGCGCCGCGTTTGCCGTGGCGGCTTCCGGCGCTCAGGTGGCCGTTGTGGTGCCGACCACGCTTTTGGCGCGCCAGCATTATCAAAATTTCAAAGCCCGTCTGGAGGGCTTTCCGATACGGGTTAAAATGCTTTCGCGTCTGGTAACGCCCAAAGAAGCGCGCGAAACCAAACAGGGGTTGAAAGAGGGCTCGGTTGAAATCGTTATCGGCACCCACGCGCTGTTGTCAGAAAAGATTGAGTTTTGCAACCTCGGCTTGTTGATTATCGACGAGGAGCAGCATTTTGGCGTCGCTCATAAGGAAAAACTAAAGCAGATTAAGTCCGATGTCCATGTCCTGACCCTAACCGCCACGCCGATACCGCGCACGTTGCAACTGTCGTTAACCGGCGTCAAGAGCCTGAGCGTCATTGCCACACCGCCGGTTGACCGTCTGGCCGCGCGGTCATTTGTTATGCCGTTTGACAAAGTGATGATTAAAGAGGCCGTCTACCGCGAAAAATACCGCGGCGGCCAGAGTTTCTTTGTCTGTCCGCGGGTTTCGGATATCCGCGAGGTTGAAAAAGAACTGCGCGCGCTGTTGCCGGATATCAAAATTCTGGTGGCCCACGGCCAAATGCCGCCCAAACAGCTTGAAGACGTTATGAACGACTTTGCCGACGGCAAGGCCGATATGCTGTTATCCACCACGATTATCGAATCCGGCATTGATATGCCGCGGGTTAACACGATGATTGTCTATCGTGCTGATATGTTCGGTCTGGCACAGCTCTATCAGCTCAAGGGCAGAATAGGGCGCGGCAAAGTCAGGGGCTATGCGTATTTCACCATTCCGCCGCACCGCAAGCTCAATCCGGTGGCCGAGCGACGCCTGAGCATTTTGCAGGCGTTGGATACGCTGGGCGCCGGCTTTTCGCTGGCCAGCCATGATATGGATATCCGCGGCGCCGGCAATGTTCTGGGCGAGGAGCAGTCCGGCCATATTAAAGACGTCGGCATTTCGCTTTATCAACATATGCTGGAAGAAGAGATTCTCCGCCTGCGTTCCGGCGTTATGGCCGATGAGCAGCGCAAGCAGATTGAAGACTGGGCGCCACAGATTTCAACCGGTATCCCGATTATGATACCGGAGGTCTACGTGCGCGATTTGGGTATTCGCTTGGGGCTTTATAAGCGTATCGGCGATATTAAGGACAAAGATGCTCTGGCCGATATGAAAGCGGAGTTGATAGACCGTTTTGGCCCGTTGCCGCCGGAGGTTGAAAACCTGCTCACCACGGTGGAAATCAAAATTGCCTGCCGCTTGGCCGGAATCGACCGGATTGACGCCGGCGCCAAAGGCGTGTTAATCGGCTTTAGGGGCAATGTCTTTGCCCGTCCGGAAAAGCTGATAGAGCTGATAGCCTCGTCTTTCGGCACCATCAAAGTCCGTCCGGATCAGCGCCTGTTTATTGAAAAAGATTTGTCATCTTACGCCGTGCGCATTGCCACAATCAGACAATACATAGACCGAATCGCCGCTCTGGCGGCATAAAAATACCGGCTGAGGACAACAATGTCCTGAACCGGTATTTTTTTAAGCAAGAGCTCTGTTCGGAAATTTTTCCGCAAACTCTTTGAAAGCGGTATGGAGTTTTTTTACATCCACACCGTCCTGTGCAGCTCGATATTCCAAATATTGAAACACAGTCTGAACAGGAAGTTGTTCTTTTTTTTGCCTAACCATACGTCGCTTGATTTTAATTTTTCTTGCCAAATCCCAAAACGGAATTTGCCGAAGTTTGTTTTCAATCATCCTGATAAACCTCAACCGGACATCAATTTCAAACATCGTTTGAGGATCGGATTTTTTTCCCAAATAATTTGGCAGATTTTTCTTAGCCTCTTGAAATTCTTGGATAAAGATCAAAGGAGCATCTGCCAAAGAAAAATTAGTATCCTGCGACATAACCAAGCCGAAAGGATTAGATGCATCGTTGCTGATTGAACTGATAGAATAAAACAGCTCATAAAAAACCTGTTCCATTTCAATTTCTTTTTGATAACCAAACAAGCGATACACCTGTTCGTAACTTAAATAGGGCTGAATCATAATATTAAAGATTTATAGTTAATAATAAGAATTTAACAGCGGGCATTATATCGCATATAGACAAAAAATCAACGAAAATTATTTACATAAGTAAAAAAATAACTTATAGTAAAACCATATTAGGTGAACAAAATGATGTATCCGACGGACAAATTTTACAACATGCGGGTCAATCTGATCAAAAATGGCAAGATTTACTCGGAAAGAGCCGCCGTCCGCAACGTCTGGCAAAAAGACCAAAGCCTTTTTTTAGACATTTATATCTATCGCTTACAAAAAGCTTATGTCTTTGACGCAGCTTTTGTCCGTGCTATCTCAGATTTAAGCCGCGGAACAGATTATCGTGATATTCGCAAATTTGCAAAAGATTTTATAACTGCGGCTAAAGAGCCTCAACAAACCTTGTCGTCAAAATCGGACGATGTTCTGTCGCCGGTCAAAGATGACCTCATTCTGCTTTTGTTTATGTCGCGGATATGGAACGACCAAAATCCGGTCAAACAAAAAATAATACTTGATTATATTCAAAATACCGTTGCCGCGGCCAAAAATCTGAGTGATCGATATCTGGCGCGGTACTTGTCGGGGCTCCGTGCCGGCGATGACGAATTTTATGAAACCTTGCGCCGATTAAAATCAAAAAATCCGGAGCAGGCAATCCGATTGTTAAAAGAAGCGGTGAAAGTTTGCTTGGTCAGTGGCTATTTGCATTACAGCGAGCGGATGTATTTGGCTGATTTTATTCAGACCCTGAGGCAAGAAGGTGTCAGCATTCCGCAAAATTTGCTATAAAAAGCAATTACCGGTCTAGTCGGTGGTTTTCTTTTTTACAAAAAAAACGCCTCTTTAATAAGAAGCGTTTTCTTCCGTAAATTTCCTCATCATATCCTGAGTTATCAGAAGGTCGTCCAGCTTTTTCAGCAACTGTTGTTCGGTTTGCTGGGCAATATCCTGATGCTCAAAAATGAAGAGTGCTATGACATCGCGTAGCGGAATCTGTTCGCGCTTTAGCTGAAACAGTGCTTGCCCGAAGGTAAAGCGACTCCGCAACTTGATTTTAAGTCTTAGACAGTCCTGACAGTAGCGGATGCTGTCAAGAACAAATTCTATCTTCTTTCTGGTCGGTTTAACCGATGAGGCGTTAGCCTGTGCTTCAGCAGCCTTCCATAGCCGCCGCACACTCAACATAGTGTTGTCTTTGTCCAAATCGGAGCAAACCGAATCAAACAGCAAGAGATCATAATCTTCCAAAGCCTCTAAAACAACCTCCGTAATGGATTTCCTCTTTTTTACATAATCCGCCAAATCCACAACGCGTAGCTTTAAATTTTCTATTTTCGCCATAGTTAAAAAAATTTTTTTTGATTAATAATTTTACCATTATAAATATTGTAGCATACAGAATATAATTTTTTTATCATTTGGTCAACAAAAAAATAACGCAGACACAAGTAGTTAAGGCGGTAAAACACACAAAAAAACCCGCGGGGAACTTTAATGTTCCCGGCGGACCGAAATCTTTTCATTTAATCAGCATATTTCTCCGGTCTGGAGTTAAACTCCAGAAAGGCAACATAATGTTGCTTTGCCTCATAATAGCTGAGGTTCTGGAATAGAGTTGTCAGAGCCTCAGAGAGATCAAGCATCTCTCTGTTATCAAAAGAAATGCCTCGCGACTTGTTATTCAACATCATCGCCCAAGCATTTGCCCCATCATCACGGGAATATCCTCTTTGACGAGCCTTAATGACCAGTTGTTTCAGATACGGAACATCGCCGCTCTTCAAAAAATTGCCACTTTTTGAGGAAATTGACTGCGGGCACAATACTGCTACTTCTTGTTTCGTAAAAATTTTCTTTGCCATAATTTTAAATTTTTAAAGTTAATAATATGTGTCATTGAGGGAGAACATATCACATTTTGCAGGGGCGGTCAACCATAAAAATGACAAAAATCTAATTTTTTGTCAAAAAAAGAGGCTTCGCAAAGCGAAACCTCCGAAAACCAAAGCAAATCAAAGATTGTTGCTGATTAATCAACACAATTTCTACCCTGCGGTTTTGTTCGCGTCCGGCCGCCGTCGCGTTAGAGGCAATCGGATTGGCCGAGCCGTATCCAGTGGCAATAATCCGTCCGGCCGCCACGCCTTGCAGTTTTAAGAAATCGGCTACGGCATTGGCGCGCCGTTGCGACAACGGGTTGTTAATCGCGGCCGAACCGGTGCTGTCGGTATAACCGTTAACCTGCACCAAAGTCTTATCATATTCCTTCAACACCTTGGCAATCGAAACCACAACCGGCTGGAACGACGATTTGATATAGGCCTCGTTGGTGTTAAAAGTGATGTTGCCGGGCATAATCAGATAAATCCGGCCGTCAAGTTCCTTAACCTGCACGCCGGTTCCGACCAGCTCCTGCCGCAGCTTGGCAGCCTGATAATCCATATAGCCGCCGGCTGCCGCGCCGCCGGCCGCACCGATACCGGCGCCGATAAGCGCGCCTTTTTCACCGCCAGCCAAAGCGCCGATTCCCGCACCCAAAGCCGCACCGATACCTGTTCCCCAAGCTGTCTTGGCAACCTTGCTTTCTCCGGTATAAGGGTCGGTGGCACAAGCCGCCAACAGGGTTATCATCATCAAAGAGCCTAATATTTTTTTCATGCGTTTTTCTCCTCCGAAATTTTGCTGTGCAGCAGTTTGGCCGAATCCCTCCCCGAAGCAACAGCCTCTACAATGGTTGAACCACCGATTTTGCAGTCGCCGGCATAAATAATATTGGTATGTTCAACCGGTTTTTCCGCACGGCTGCCGATGGCTTTGATAATCAGGTCAAAACCTTTGCGCCGGATAACGGAATCCTCAATATCCACATACCCGCGTTCCCCCGGTTGGGTAGAGCAGGTGTAGACATCAAGTTTGTCGCCGTTTTTAACCACTTTACAAACCCGTGTCGTGGTAACCAGATCAATCTGTCGGTCAATCAACTCTTCCATCTCTTTGCGCGTAACCTTCATGTCAAAGATCTTGCGCCTTACAAAGACCGAAACACTATCCGCTCCCTGATTTCTGGCCGTAACCGCGCAATCAGCCGCCACATTGCCGCCGCCGATAATGCCGACTCTTTTGGCTCCGGCAAATTCCTGCGGCCGATGCAGATATTCGGTATAAGGCACAACGTTTTTTTCCCCCTCAACACCGAGGTCAATACCGTTTTGCTCGCCGATAGCCATAATCACGCCGTCAAACCCTTGCGCTAACAGCTCCAGCGGATTATCTACACGGTTGTTAAAAACAATTTCGGCATTACCGATTCGTTTAATATAGTTCCAGTCGTCTTCAATCACTTCATGGGGCAGGCGATAAGCCGGAATCAAGTTCAGTGCGCCGCCGACCCTGTCGCTTTTTTCAAACAATTTAACGCCGTATCCCAGTTTGACCAAGACCCAAGCCGCGGCCATTCCGGCCGGTCCGGCACCGACAATGGCTATTTTTTTGCCGTTGTCCGGTTCTTTGGCGGTGTCGGTCATATCTTCGCGATATTTATGAATCAAGGTAGCTTGCACCAGCGGAATATTAATCGGAAAATCAATTTTGCCGCGCAAACAGGCCTTCATGCAAAACTGGTCGGGGCAAATCAGCCCGCAGGTGTGTCCCATCGGGTTGTTTTTGCAAATGGAGGCAACAGCCTCTTTGAATTCGCCTTTTCTTGCATGCTGAATAAACTCCTGTGGCGAGCAGTTGACCGGACAAGCGCTCATACACGGTTTGGCCGCACAATTCAAACAGCGGTTTAACTCGGCTTCAAACTGCGGTTTATTAAGATAAAGGTTGCCCATCTTTTAAAGTCCTTAAGCTTAAACCATTACCATGCCGCCGTTGACGTGAATAGTCTGTCCGGTAATATAGCCGGCCTCGTCGCTGGCCAAAAACAGTGCCGCATGAGCCACATCTTCCGGTGTGCCCATATACGCCATCGGTATATTTTCCAAAACTTTTTCTTTGGCTTTATCGGGCAAAACGTCGGTCATCGGCGTTTTGATAAACCCCGGAGCCAGACAATTGATGGTAATACCGCGTGAGGCCACTTCCAGCGCCATAGACTTGGACATTCCGATAAGTCCGGCTTTGCTGGCGGCATAATTACTCTGTCCGGCATTGCCGACCACGCCGACCACCGAGGTCATATTGATAATCCGCCCAAAACGATGTTTGAGCATACAAGGCAAAACAGCTTTGGACAACAAAAAACTTGATGTAAGATTGGTATCCAGAACCTTATGCCAGGCCTCGCTTGAAATCTTGAGAGACAAATTGTCTTTGGTAATACCGGCGTTATTAATCAGAACATCGATTTTGCCGCAGTCTTTCTCAACCTCGGCTACCAACCTAGCAATATTGTTTTCATCACTCAAATCAAAGGCATAAATCCGCACTTTGCCGTCCGGCAATTCGCTCTGGCGAAAAGTCTCCAATTTATCGGCGTCACGGCCGACAATTGCCAGCTCGGCACCTTGTTGCTGAAAGAGTTTGCAAATACCGCGGCCGATACCACCGGTCGCGCCGGTAATCAAAACAGTTCTGCCGTGCAGATCAAGCATTGAAGCTTTCTCCTTAATTTTAATTAAATTGCTTCGGCATAAGATTTTAATAAATCTTCAGCCAAAACAGTTTCCGCCTCTGGCCGTGTCTTTTTAACTAGGCCGGTCAAAACATTGCCAAAACCGGTCTCAATAAACTTAGTCGCGCCGTTGTCAGCCATATAAACAACGCTTTCTTGCCATTTGACGGTATTGGTAATCTGTTTGACCAACAAATCTTTAATCTCGGCAGTATTTTCATAGGGCAGAGCCGATAAGTTGCTGATAACCTTAGCCGTCGGCTCGGCAAAACGCGCCTGCGCGATAACCTCGGCCATTTTGTCAGCCGCGCTTTGCATCAACGGCGAATGGAATGCTCCGGAAACCTGCAGCATAATCGCCCGTTTGGCGCCTTGTTCTTTGGCTAATTCGCATCCTTTTTCAACAGTTTCTTTACGGCCGCTCAAAACAATTTGTGCCGGCGAATTGGAGTTGCCGACATAACAGCCGGCTTCGTCAGCAATGGTTTTAACCTGACTATAATTCAGGCCGATAATTGCCGCCATGCTTCCCGGATTATCAAGACACGCCTGCATCATATAAGCGCCGCGCGCTTTCAATAAGACCGCCGTATCTTCAATCGACAGACAACCCGCCGCACATAGCGCCGAATACTCGCCGAGTGAATGGCCGGCCATAAATTTAACCTCGTCAAGATTAATCAAACCGAGGCTCCTCAAGACCTCAAAATAAGCCATCGACACAGCCATAATCGCTGGCTGAGCGTTAGAAGTCTTGTTGAGTTCCTCGGCATCGCCGGCAAACATCAGCGAACTTAGTTTGAAATTCAAGGCATTATCAATCCGCTCAAACACTTCCCTAGCCACGGCAAAGTTTTCGTACAAATCTTTACCCATACCGATTTTTTGCGATCCCTGACCGGGAAAGACCAAAACATTGGATATAACTTCCATGAAGCAGCTCCTTAAATTTTCTTAAAAATCAACGATGCATTGGTACCGCCAAAGCCAAATGAATTGGACATCGCGACTTTAACATCACACGGGTGAGCTTTGTGCGGCACCAAATCCAAACCTTCGACTTCGTCAATCGGGTCTTCAAGATTAAGTGTCGGCGGCAACATGCCTGTCTCAATAGCCTTAACACAGAACACCGCTTCAACCGCGCCGGCCGCACCCAGCAGATGGCCGATAGCCGATTTGGTTGAAGACATCTTCAAATCCGGACAGTTGACAAACAATTCTTTAACGGCTCTGGCTTCCATCGCGTCACCAATCATTGTTGATGTGCCGTGCGCATTGATATAAGTTACTTCTTGCGGTTTGATACCGGCTTTGCGCAGGGCCTCACTCATCGCCTTTTTGGCGCCGCTGCCGTCGGGCGCCGGCGAGGTGATATGGTAGGCATCACCGGATGTCCCGTAGCCAATAAGTTCGGCATAAATCTTGGCGCCGCGCGCTTTGGCGTGTTCATATTCTTCCAAGACAACAACACCGGCACCTTCGCCCATAACAAAACCGTCGTGGCTTTTATCCCACGGCCGCGAAGCTTTCTCCGGCGTATCATTATAGCTGTGCGATAAAGCCTTAGCCTGCATAAATCCGGCAATACCCAACGCACAGACCGCCGATTCCGCACCGCCAACAACCATGACGTCTGCATCATCAAGCACAATGCTCTGATAAGCATGAGCAATGGCGTGCGAACCGGTCGCGCAGGCTGTAACGCAGGCCAGATTCGGTCCGGTAAAACCGTGCGCCATCGAAACATGACCGGAAATCATATTGATAATCGTCGCGGGAATAAAAAACGGACTGATGCGCCGAGGTCCCGATGCCGCCAAAATTTTGGCATTGTCATCAATGGTCTTTAATCCGCCGATGCCAGAGCCGATCATCACGCCGGTGCGTGCTTTTTCTTTAGCGTCTTCCGGTGTCCATCCGGCGTCTTTAATCGCTTCTTCCGCCGCCGCAATGCCAAACAGAATAAAATCATCGACCCGCCGTTGTTCTTTCGGATCCATATATTCGTCAGCATTAAATTGCCCCTGTTCGCTGCCTTTAATGACTTCACCGGCAACTTTGACGCTGAAATTTTCGGTATCAAATTTGGTAATATTGCGGATGGCCGATTTGCCGGCGATAATTGAATTCCAAGACAAATCTACGCCCATTCCGAAAGGTGTTAATGCCCCAAGCCCTGTAACAACTACTCTCTTCATTGTCTGTCCTTTCTATTTTTGAAAAATATTTTCGGTTTTGAAAATTCCTGGCCGCAGGTTAATGATTCCGCCGCCCCAGCACATACCGGCGCCAAACCCGCAAATAACTGCTTTTGCCGGTGTTTTAATCTTGCCGTCTTTAATCGCTTCGCCCAAAGCAATCAAAATCGACGAAGCCGACGTGTTGCCCAGTCGTTCAATATTGGAAATGACCTTGCTGTCATCATAACCCAGACGGTCTTGCACAGCTTTAATAATCCGTTGGTTGGCCTGATGCAAAACCAGATAATCAATATCTTCTGCCGCAAAGCCGTTTTGTGCCAGAATATCGTCGGTAATATACGATGGAATAACGTTTGCGACAAATTTATAAACGTCCTGGCCTTTCATCGTACAAATTTGTTGTGTCGGTGTTTGGTCAACAAACGGACAGTTGCCTTTGGCCGCCGGCATAGTTATATAATCGCCGACATGTCCGTCCGCCTTGATATTGATAACCGGAACATCATTTTCCGCTCCGGCCGAAATAACCGCTGCGCCGATACCGTCGCCGAACAAAATCGACGTCCGCCGGTCGGTCCAGTCAACATAGCGCGAGCAATTGTCTATCGTAACCAGCAAAATATTTTTAGCCATGCCCGATTTGATATAAGCCGAGGCTATATCAAGCCCGTAAACAAAGCCGGAACAGGCGACCGAAATATCAAACGCCGGCACGTTTTTCTTAATGCCGAGCAAATGCTGCACCATACACGACGATGACGGCATAAACTGCACCGGCATCGAGGTCGCAGCCACAATCAAATCAAGCGTCTCAACATCAATTCCGGCGTTTTTAACCGCTTGTTCCGCAGCTTGGCGCAACAAATCAAATGCCTCGTCATCGCTGGCAAAAATGCGGCGTTCTTTAATACCGGTGCGAGTATAAATCCACTCGTCTGAAGTTTCGTACAAATGTGTTAGATCATCGTTGGTAACAACCTTATTCGGAACGGCATAACCGATACCCGTAATCATAGGCAAACTATTTGTTGTCATTATTGCCTCTTTTCTCCAAAAAATTTTCCAGCCAGTGAATGTTGTAAATACCGTCAACAAATTCCGGCGTTGATATAATTTCTTCGTGCAACGGCAAGGTTGTTGTCAACCCGCCGATAACAAATTCACGCAAAGCCCGTTTAAGACGCAGCAAAGCGCCGCTTCGGGTTGTGCCGCGCACAATCAACTTGGCAATCATGCTGTCATAAAAAGGGGGAATCCGATATCCCGAATAAGCCTCCGAATCCACCCTGACGCCAAGTCCGCCAGGCACATGCCATTCGGCAATCGTTCCGGGGCAGGGCGCAAAAGTAAACGGATCTTCAGCATTGATACGGCACTCAATCGCCGCACCGTGAAAATGCACGTCATCTTGCGTATAGCCGAGTTTAGCACCGTTGGCAATGCGGATTTGCTCACGCACGATGTCAATATCGGTAACCGCCTCGGTAATCGGGTGTTCGACTTGCAAACGAGTATTCATTTCCAAGAAGTAAAACTCTCCGTCCTCAAACAAAAACTCCAGCGTTCCGGCGCCGTAGTAGCCGATTTTCTTAATCGCCGAGCAGACAATGCCGCAGATTTCGTCACGCTTTTCCTGATTCAGAGCCGGCGAGGGCGTTTCTTCTATCAACTTTTGATGCTTGCGCTGAATAGAGCAGTCGCGCTCGCCCAAATGCACCACATTGCCGTGCATGTCGGCCAAAATCTGAATTTCAATGTGGCGCGGTTTTTGCAGGTATTTTTCCATAAACACCACATCGCTGGTAAAAGAGGCTTTTGCTTCGGCTTTAGCCATGGTAAAGGCAGTTTCGACTTCCTCCTCATTAAACGCGACCTTCATACCCTTGCCGCCGCCGCCGTCTTTAGCTTTAATAATGACCGGATAGCCGATTTCCTTGGCCCATTTTTTAGCGTCTTCAACCGTGTCCAGTGCCGGAGATCCTTTAGTTACCGGCAATCCGGCTTCAATAGCGACTTTTTTTGAGGCAATTTTGTCTCCCATCAGCCGCATTTGTTCCGGCGTCGGGCCGATAAAAGTCAATCCGTGTTTAATAACCATTTCGGCAAAATCAGCGTTTTCCGACAAAAAACCGTAACCCGGATGAATGGCATTGGCGCCGGTTACAATAGCCGCTGAAATAATAGCCGTTTTGTTAAGATAAGAATCTTTTGACTGCGGCCCGCCGATACATACGGCTTCATCAGCCAGACGAACATGCATGGCATCTTTGTCTGCCGTCGAATGCACCGCCACCGTCTTAATCCCCATTTCATGACAGGCACGGTTAATTCTCAAGGCAACTTCGCCACGGTTGGCAATCAATACTTTTTCAAACATATTTTTTCGTTTTCTCTTTATTCAATTACAAACAAAGGTTCATCAAACTCAACCGCCGAACCGGACGAAACCAAAATTTCCCGAATAATACCGCCCTTAGGCGCCTTAATCTGGTTAAATGTTTTCATTGCTTCGATCAAACACAACACGTCACCTTCGTGCACCGTATCGCCGATCTTGACATAATCCGGATCATTCGGACTGGCAGACAAATACAAGACACCAACCATCGGCGACTTAACAACGTCACCTTTAGAAGCAGCCGCCGGAGCAGGAGCGGTTTCCGGAGCAGCCGACAGCGGTACCGCCGGCAGAGGAGCCGAGATGGGGGTTGCAGCCGGAGCAGCGGCAACAATTTCTCTTGCTCGGTTGGTCACGATAATATGCAAACCGTCTTTGTTGTAGTCAACCGATTCCAAATCCAAATCGCTGACAATTTTGGCAATGCTTTCAATACAAGCAATATCTTCTTGCTGCGCCATTACTTATCTTCCTTCATTTTTGCAAATTCAGCCAATAATTCGGAAACTTCGTAGGCTTTGTTGATATTGCACATTCCTTGCTTATTATAACCGCCGTCAACATGCAAAATTTCGCCGGTAACGCCGCTGGCCAAATCACTCAGCAGATAAACCGCCGAATTGCCGATATCATCAATGCTCATGTTGCGCCCCAGCAGCGAATTAGCCTTGTTCCAGCCCAGAATATTGCGAAAATCACCAATGCCTGCCGCTGCCAAAGTCCGGATCGGTCCAGCCGAAATTGCATTGACGCGGATATTTTGCTCGCCCAAATCACGAGCCAAATACATCACCGAAGCCTCCAAAGCCGCTTTGGCCACGCCCATCACGTTGTAGTTCGGAATAACTCTTTCCGCTCCCAGATAAGACAAGGTAACAAAGCTGGCGCCGTCATTGGCAATCTTGGCTGCGCGGGCACAAATATCCGTAAACGAATAGCAGGAAATATGCATAGAGTTTAAAAAGTTGGCAAGCGAGGTGTCGCAATAACGCCCCTTAAGCTCATTTTTGTCCGAGAACGCAATGGCATGAACCACAAAATCAATCTTGCCCCAGCGTCTCTCAATCTCAGCAAACAAATTGTCAAGTGTCGTCGCATCGGTAACATTGCACGGCAGGATAATATTTGACCCTAAGCTCTCAGCCAATGTGCGCACGCGTTTTTCCAAAGCCTCGCCTTGATAGGTAAAAGCCATTTCGGCTCCTTGCTCATGCAGAGCTTTGGCTATACCCCAAGCAATTGAATGATCATTGGCCAGACCGAGAATAATACCTCTTTTGTTTTTCATAGCTTCTTTCACGAAATTTCTCCTTAAAGTAAGATTTAGCCCGCCTTAGTGGCCGCTTTTTATGGCTTCAATCAGCTCTTTGATCGACGGCCAGTTGCCACGATTAAACAACGGATCAGTTTTAAATTTAAATGCATTCTTTCCCGAAAATAAAATATTATCGAGAATATTTCCTTCTTTATGCCCAATCTCAATCAGCGATTTGCGGATACAAAAAGATCTGAGGTCAGGAAGTTTGCCGGTTGTACCAGTATGACTCGACCAGCTTGAAAACTTGCAGGCTGACAAGCAGCCGCAGCAATCTCTAATATCCTCCATGTCCTGAGCTTTTTCATCTTTTGTCAAAAAAATCAACGTATTATCAGGAGTTGCCGACAAACAGGTTTTGCCTTTTTTTACCTGCTCATCTACAATTGGCAAATCTTCTTTACGAACATAATAGGTCGTATTTTTGGAATAAACAATCGGCTCCGAAAATTCTTCCGTTTGCTCTTTACTGAAAGCTATCTCGCTGTTTTTGCGTTCAAACAGTTTCATAAGGAAAGAATTTTTAATTGCTGAGGATAAGAAGCCCGTCGGACTGAAATCTTGAATCACCACATCATCCAAATTAAGATGCAGCATCAGTTTTTTCCAGGCTTGACTGATAGGGCTTTCTTTGGTCAGCATCGGTCTGGTACCAAATTGAAAACCGATCTTACCAATTTCCGGATTATCAATATAATCCTGCCAGTCGTCAAGCGACCACACACCGCCGGCAATAATAATCGGCACGTTATCAAGCCCGTTAGCGCGCAGAACCTTGCGCAGCTCAACTACTTTTTCATAGGGACTCTGCGGCTTTCCGACTTCGTCAGTATTTGAAAATCCGCAATGTCCGCCGGCAAACCACGGATCTTCATAAATTACACCGCCCATATATTCCTTGTATTTATCATAACCGCGTTTAATTAAAATCTGCAAAGCTCTTCCAGAAGAAACAATCGGATAATAAAAGACCTTAAACTGTGAAGTCAGTTCCGCCAGCTTAATCGGCAAGCCGGCGCCGGAAACCACGCCGTTGATAAGCCCTTTGGCACGCTCCAAAACGTTTTTAATCAGATATTGACTGTCAGCCAGTTCCCATAAAACATTCATGTTAATCAAGCCGTTGCCTCCGGAAATTTCATGCGCGATCTGAGCTTGGCTAAGGCAGCCCTCAACGGCTTGTTCCATCATTTGTTTATGTCGTTCAATTCTGGATGTTGCCGTAATATTTTCCAGTCGCAAATTACCGTCTTTGTCGCGTATATCCGGAAAAACAGCCGAAAATGTCCCAATGCAGTTTTCTTTGGCCCAAGCACCGGCCGTCTGTCCGTTGCTGACATTAACGCCGCGCCCGCCTTCAAACAGCGGAAACACCGTTTTGCCACACAAGTCCAAGAGTTTAAGATCCTTCATATTATTCTCCTCTAACAAAGGCATTGCCAAGCAAGTTAAGCAAACAAATAAGCTTTTCGCGCAGCTCCTTGCGGTTAACGATCATATCAACCATACCGTGTTTTTTCAAGTATTCGGCCTTTTGGAAACCAACCGGCAGATCAGCTTTTATAGTTTCTTTTATAACTCGTGCACCGGCAAAAGCAATCAGCGCATCCGGCTCGGCGATGGTTATGTCGCCAAGCATGGCAAATGACGCCGAAACCCCTCCGGTCGTCGGATTGGTTAATACGGCAATATAGGGTAGGTGCTGGTCTTTTAAGAGCTTAATCGCAAGAGTCGTCCGTGCCATCTGCATCAAAGACAAAATACCCTCCTGCATTCTGGCACCACCGGACGCAGTTACCAGAATCAACGGCATGTGATGTTCGACGGCAAACTGCGCCGCCCGAACAATACCTTCACCGACAGCAACTCCCATTGAACCGCCTATAAAATTAAAATTCATAACGCCAATAACCACACCATGTCCACCCATCTTACCATAAGCGGCAACAAAAGCATCGTCAAATTTGGTCTTTTCACGGGCAGACCTGAGCTTGGTGCGGTAATCTTTCGTATCCCTGAAATTAAGCGGATCCTCCTTAACTTGAGGTGTTTCCAAATAAGTGTATTCGCCGTTGTCAAACAACATATTTAGGCGTTTGCGCGGACGCAAATACAAATGATAACCGCAATGGGGGCAGACATAAAGGTTTTTAGCTAATTCCTGCCCATAAACCATCGCATCGCACTGTGGGCACTTGTCCCACAAATTATCAGGCACGTCTTTTTCGGTTTTGGCGACCGATAATTTCGGACGCACATAATCAAGCAGCCAATTCATAATCTTCCTCTTACTTTAATTCCAAACGGGTCATGGCCAAAAATTTATTTTCCCTGTTTTTAGCCAATTCTTCTGACGACATTTTTTTCAATTCCGCCAAATGCCTCCAAATGACATCGCCGGTGCGGCGGATAGTTTCTTCTCTGAAACGATGCGCACCGCCGAGAGGTTCGGCGATAATCTCATCAATAACACCAAATTTGTACAAGTCCTGTGCTGTCAGGTGCAAAGCCGTTGCAGCCTTCTTGACCGCGGCTCCGTCACGCCACAAAATCGATGCGCAGCCCTCCGGTGAGATAACTGAATAAATAGAGTGTTCCAGCATCAAAATCCGATTAGCCGATGCAATAGCAATAGCACCGCCGGAACCGCCTTCACCGATAACCACGGCGATATAAGGAACTTCAAGTTTAAATCCTTCCATAATACACGAAGCAATAGCTTCGGCCTGACCCCGTTCTTCGCCCTCGATTCCCGGAAATGCTCCGGCTGTATCCACAAGCGAAATAATTGGCAATCCAAAATGATTAGCCAGTTCCATCAGTCTCTTGGCTTTGCGATAGCCTTCCGGTTTCGCCATCCCAAAACCGTGGCGGATACGGCTCTCCAGATCATGACCTTTTTCATGTCCAAGGATCATAACGGATTGTCCCTTAAAAAAGCCCAACCCGCCGATAATGGCCTCATCATCGCCAAAAAGCTTATCGCCGGCCATCGGCATAAAATTATCAACCAGGGCATTGATATAATCAATAGTATGTGGACGATTGGCGTGTCTGGCCACACAGACTTTCTGCCACGGCGTTAATTTGGCATAAGTCTCCTCCAGAAGCCGTTTGGTCTTTTTTTCCAAATTAGCAATTTCCTTATTGAAATCTTTTGCTAATTTGTCATCACAGCAGGATTTAAGTTCTTGAATTTTGCTGTCAAGCTTATAAATAGGTTCTTCAAAGTCCAGATAAATTGTTTTATCGGCCATTGTGCTGTCCTTAAACTAAATAAAATTATCTGCCCATCATGGCTGTCAAAACAGCCTCGGCATGCAAAATGCCGTTGCATTTTGCCTGACATCTGAAACGATACACGCCGCGGCACTCCTTTTCCTTAACGACATGCATTTCCATAATATCTCCGGGCAAAACCGGCTTGCGGAACTTGGCTTCATCAATCCCCATAAACAAAACAACACCAGAATTACCGCCGCCGAGCGAATCCTTAACAACAATACCACAAGTTTGTGCCATGGCTTCCATAATCAACACGCCGGGCATAATCGGATTCTCCGGAAAATGTCCGGTAAATTGCGGCTCGTTCATGGTAATATTCTTAAATCCAACCCCTTCAACGCCTTCTTGAACAATCTGCACTTTATCCACCAGCAGAAAAGGATAGCGGTGTGGCAGCATTTTGAGAATATCAGCGATCTTAAGTTCTTTCACAATTTGTTGTTCCATTTTTTCATCCTCTGCAATATATCGTATCGGCTGCCAGTAAACAGCATTTTTACCCAACTGTAAAGTACGCACTCCGGCGCCGCATAGTTTCCTTCAGGAAACCATCACTCCACAGCCGACCACTTCCCGCGATAATACACTTAAAAAACAAAAAGTCAATCAGTCGATTGAATTTGTGTTTTTTTAGCCATAAATGGCAATGCAACATATTGAAAATAAATTAATAATTATTTAAGAAGGCTTAGGGTAACTTAGTTTGTAAAACACATGTTTTCGCTATTTTTGTCCATAATTTGTTTGCAATAAATTAATTTTGTGCTATTATAGTTTATATAAAAGAAACAGACAGGGCTAAAACGGATGGATCATAAACAATTTCTTCTGGATGAATACAAAAGAGAACGTCAAGAACCGGCATATTTCTCTTTGCCGGACGGGGAGAGTGTGCTTATGCCCTGCGTTTATCACGGCGATAAAGA
>CALYBB010000036.1 GCA_944393715.1 uncultured Alphaproteobacteria bacterium | reverse complement strand
AAAAAAAAATAAAAAAACTGTAACACTTTTTAAGTAATTTATGTGTTATACTCATTTTTATGATGATCATCTGAATGAAAAGATAAGCGGCGCGCCAATGTTAAAGTGTCTGAAAAATTTGTTTTTTTTGCTGGTTCCGGTTTTGAACCTGAGCTTTGCGCCGCCGGCTGTCGCCCAAACATGGAAGGCTATCGATGACGCCAAAGACGCTGCCACGTATGCCCGCGAGTACATCAAAAACGACGCCCTGGCCAGTGCTTTAGAAAAAGACAAAAATGCAAAAAAAATTTTCTGCGGCAACCAAAATACGCTGTGCGATGCGGTAACGGAGATTTGTCTAAAATGCAAGGTAAGTTCATTATCAGTAAATGGGGGAATCGGCGTTTCAGAATACGGGCGCTGCGTTCCGAAGCAAGGCTTTAACTCTTTAGATTTGCACGCTAATTGGCCGGCATCAGACAGCAGATGTCCGGCAAACAGCCGGAATATTTTGGGAAATATTACGGATGCCGGTATTATTTCGATTGAGCCGACGGGTTTTATTGACAGTTCAGAGTTTACTCAAGGCTTCTATACTTTTAAATCTTCCCAAACGTTCTCCGGCGCGGATGGGAACCAATACCGACTGATTGCATCTGATAATCCGACCCTTGTTTATGCTAACGAAACAGATAATAATTCCACCAAAGGCTGTGAGGTTTTGCCCGTCAAATATTACAACATGAAAAGTTGCTTTTTTTGCCCTTTGGCGCGGCTGATCTTTAGCGCCGCCAATGAAGTAACCCGTAAAACCGATGAAACTTTTTCGGCGTCGTTCTTGGCTGTGGTCGTGGTGCTTTTTGCGCTTTGGCTGGCTCTGACAGCGTTGCAACAGGTTTTTCCGTTGACCAAACAAGACGCGCCCAAATTTTTGTCCGCCATCCTTAAGCAAGGGTTTAAGGTGGCGCTGGTGTTTTTTTTGTTGATGAACATCAACGACTTGTTTAGGTTTTTTATCAATCCCGTGCTGATGGGCGGGCTGGATATGGGGATTGCTATTTTAGACAAAGACGCCTCCTTAAGCCCGATTGACTGCACAATGGTTCCGGAGTCCTGCTGTTGCAATCCGGTGGACGAATCTTATTATAATCTGCCGGTCGGCGGCAAAAACCTTTTTTGTCAGATTGAGACTTACTTGAGCACGCTGCAGAAAAAGATTGCCTATATGCAGGCTATCGGAACATCATTGTTTTGCGTCGGCAGCCACGAGATCATAACCATTGACACTTCTCAGATGAAAGAAGGCATCCGGATGATGTTTTTGGGCGGGTTTTTGACGGTCTTCGGCTTTTTGTTGACTATATCGTTTGCCTTTTATTTTCTTGATGCCGTATTGCAGTTGGCTATTCTTGGCGCAATGCTGCCGTTTATGATCGCCGGCTGGCCGTTTAAGGCGACGGCTCAGTATGCCACCACCGGATTTAAGATGCTGCTCAACACCTTTTTTGTCATGTTCTTTACCGGCTTTGTCGTCAGCGCCTGCCTGATTTTGGTCGGCGAGGCGCTGTCTATTGGTGCTTCCGATTCCGTTAATCAAGAACAAACCAATTCCGCTGCCGTCAGCAAAATGCATGTCATCGCCGAAGCCATCAACAACCAGAATATTGCCGAGATCAGAAAAGAAACTGATATCAGCGGCAGTGGTTTTCTGTTGTTGCTTTTTGCCTGCATATTCGGCTTCAAGTTTATTGCCCAAGCGTCTCCTTTGGCTGCCTCGCTGTCCTCAGGCGGATTCAAAAAGCCGCTGGCCAGCCGTATCGGCACCATGGCGGCATCGGCCACCAAAGGAATGGCCCTCAAAGCCAGTGCGCCGGTGCGCGAGGCGGTTTCGGAAAAATATCATCAGGCCGGAGGGCTGGTCGGTATTGTCGGACATACTGCTGCCGAGGCTGGCAAACTCGGCTCAGCGGCCGGCAGCGGGCTCAAAACAGTCGGCCAGCGGATGTCTGCTGCCGGTGAAAAAATGGCTTCTTCCGGTAGTCTTGCCGGAAAGATTGCCGGCGCAACTATAAAGGCATCCGGAGCCGCCGCCAAAGCCGCTGGAACCGTTACCAAAGCTGCCGGAACAGCTGTCAAAGCCACCGGCGGCGGCGTAGAAAAAATAGCCAAAAATGCTCACCGCGCCGCGTTCAAAAAAGGCAAGCACTAAAGCGCGAATCAACTCTTGGGTCTGGCGAGCGGGTGTTTTGCCAGCACCTTTTGTTGCAATTCGTCGGATAAAATATGGGTATAAATCTCTGTCGTGGCAATATTTTCGTGCCCGAGCATTTTTTGTACCGAACGAAGATCGGCATCACGGTTGACCAGATGCGTGGCAAAAGAATGGCGCAACACATGCGGCGATACTTTTTCCGGATCAATTCCGGCTAAAACCGCCAGATTTTTAAGATTTTTATAAAAGCCGTCGCGGCTGATATGCCCGTCGGCAGCCGTTGTTGAAGGGAACAAAAACGGCTTTTCCCTGCCTTTAAGCAAAGCCTCTCTGACGGGCAGATAGGCAAGAATTTCCTTAACGGCCGCCTCGGCTACCGGTATGATCCTCTCCTTGGCGCCTTTTCCTTTAACCAGTATTTGTCGCCGGTCAAAATTAATGCAATTTAGCGGCAGATTAACTAACTCAGAAACCCGCAACCCGCAGGCATACATCAGTTTGAGCATGGCCGCCGTGCGCTTGTGGCGGGCATCAGGATTATGCTCGGCGGCTTCAATCAACAGATCCACCTCTCTACGGGTTAAAAATTTCGGCAGAGGCTGCCCCTTTTTTGGGGTCAAAATATTAACCATCGGATTGGCTTTGATCTTCTTTTCCGACAACAGAAACTTAAAAAAATCGTTTAGAGCGGAGATTTTGCGAGCTATTGAAGCCGGCGCGAAGCCTTGTGCGGCTAAATTACGGACAAATTCCTGAATATCGCCCTCGGCGGCAGCGGTCGGATCCTTACCGCAAAAGCCAATAAACTGCTCCAAATCCAGCCGATACGCCATAAGCGTATTTTCCGCAGCGCCGTGCTCCGAGGTCTGCATGTCCAAAAAATCGTCAATCAGCCCGTTAGTCATGAACCTCGACAGTTTCTTCAACGTGTTCCGGCTGCAGCGGAACTTCGTGCAACACAACCAGCCCCGCAGCTAAAAGCAAAACCAGAGCGATAATATAGTAAACAAAATTTGATTTTTCACGGCGCATTTTTAATATCCCCGACAAAAAAAGAGTTGCTAAAGAAAAACGTCTTTTATATATTTAGCACAAATAATTTGAAAGATAAGTCAAAAATGAACATACGAACAGATAAAATCATTTTGCTTGTCGGCATGATGGGCAGCGGCAAAACATCGGTCGGCCGCCGTCTGGCACAAAAGCTTTCGCTGCCGTTTGTCGACGGCGACCGCGAGATAGAAAAAGCCGCCGGTCTGAGCCTGATAGATGTCTTGAAGTGTTTTGGCGCCGAAGAATACCGCGCCGGTGAGGCCAGAGTAATGAAAAGACTTTTAACCTCCGAACCGTGCGTTTTGGCCTCCGGCGGCGGTTCGTTTGTCTGTGACCAAACCCGCCGTTTGTCTAAAGAAAAAGCCGTAACCGTCTGGCTCAAAGCCGATGTTGACATCTTGTATACCCGCACTGCCGGCCGCCGCCACCGACCTTTTTTGAAAGGGGACGATGAAGGCCTGCGCGACAAAATAGAAAACTATATCAATGAGGAATATCCTTATTATTCGGAAGCCGACATCGTGGTCGAAACCCGCGAAGAACAGGTCTCTGAAACCGTCGCCAGAGTGATGGCCGCATTGGAAAACTTTTTTGCCGCACGCGCCTGAGGCTTAAGAAAGCAGCTGCCGCACTATTTCTAACGATTTTTCCGGCGCCTGTTGCCAAAAATCCTGATACTGACGATAATGATTTTCAATTCCCGGCGTATCGCTAATGATCCTTAAGGCCAAAAACGGCGTTTGGTACAAATAGCAAACCTGCGCAATGGCGGCAGATTCCATATCGACGGCCAGAGCCTCAGGAAAATGCTTTTTGATGGACTCAAGCTCTCTCGGTTCGCTGATAAATTGGTCGCCGCTGACAATCAATCCTTTGTGAACGGCCGTGTCTGAAAAAGAGCGCAAAGCCTTGTCCAAAAGCCGCTTGTCACCGTCAAATCTGACCGGCAACCCCTGCACCTGACCATATTCGTTGCCGACACCGCACCATACGTCATGGTAAGCCGCGCTTTCGCCCAAGACCACGTCCATAACGCTGAGTTTTGGATCCAGCCCGCCAGCAATACCGCTGTTGATAATGTTATCCGGCGCAAAGCGGTTGATCATTTCTACCGTTGCCGCGGCGGCGTTGACTTTGCCGATCCCTGAAAGCATCAACACAATTTGCCGGCCGTTGAGCCCGCCTTCAACAAATTCAAAATGCCGCAGCTTTTGCGTCCGCGGTTGTTGCAAAAGGCTTGCAAACAGTTCAAATTCTTTTTGCATAGCGGCTATCAGCCCTGTTTTCATCATTTTATTCCTTAATATTTAAGCAGAGAAATTGTTTTGGCATGCGGGCGCAGTTTTTCGGCACCGCCTAAGTCAGACAGCTCGATTAAAAACGCCATTGCCGCAATCTCGCCTTTAAGCCTTTTAATAAGTTTGCAGGCTGCCTCGGCCGTGCCGCCGGTAGCCAAAAGATCGTCAACAACCAATATACGCTCTCCCGCGCTAATGGCGTCCTGATGCACTTCCAAAGCCGCCTTGCCATATTCAAGGTCATAATATTCTTTGATTGTCGCCGCCGGCAATTTTCCGGGTTTGCGCAACAAAACCAAACCACAACCAAGCTTGTAGGCCAGTGGGGCTCCAATCAAATAGCCCCGCGATTCAATGGCAGCAATTTTGTCAATCGACTCACTTTGCAAAACATCGCAAAAAGCATCAATAATCTGCCGGAAACAACGTTTATCTTTGAGCGCAGTGGTAATGTCTTTGAACAAAATTCCCTTTTGGGGAAAGTCCGGAATATCACGAATAGCCTGTTTTATTTCTTCGTACATTGTGCGCACCTCATGCCGGATAATTAAGATTCTGGCTGCCGGCTTTATATAGTGTCTCTTCAAGATAACGTTTGGCGATATACCGAGCCATCGGCAGGTTCATGTCAAGGTAGTTGCCGCAGTCTTTGGCTGCGGCGCCGGGGATTGCCTCGTCAAAGTCTCTTATAAACTCAAACATCTCAATAACCAGCGGCAAAGCCTCAATTGAGGCATAATCTCCGGCAAGCAACATATAAAAGCCGGTGCGACAGCCCATCGGCCCAAAATAAACGATCTTGTTTTTAAATTGCGGATGATTGCGCAAAAATGTCGCGCCCAAATGTTCAATCGTGTGAATTTCTGCGGTATTCATCACTGGTTCGGCATTTGGCTTGGTCATGCGCAGATCAAAAGAAGTTATGGTTTGTCCTCCAAAAACATCTTTTCTTGATATATAAACACCGCGCTCCAAACGCAGGTGATCAACCGTAAAACTGGCTATTTTTTCCATCCTCTGCTTCCTTTATGTGAAATTGCTCAGCGCCTAGTATAAACGGTCGAATTTTTTTTGACAATATGCGAATTAAAAAATACCAAATTTTAATATTTAGACTATATTGTACGGGCAGATAACAAAATCTCGGGAGATGCTTGATGACAAAAGTTTTATCATTTGATATCGGCGGCACCAAAATTGCTTATGCCATGATAGACGAAGGCGGAAATTTTTTAAACGAAATCATCAAGGTTTCGACACCGAAAACAGCCGCCGGCGTTGTCGAGTTGTTAAAAACCACGGCTAAAGGTCTGGAAGATAAGATTGACGGCGTTGCGATTTCAACCGCCGGTGCCGTTGATCAGGAAGGAACCCGAATCACCTCATACACCGGCAACCTGCCCGAAGGTTACAATCAGACGGATTTTGTCGCTTTGAGTACCAAGCCAGTTTTAGTCGAGAACGATGCCAATTCGGCCGGTTGGGCGGAATTTTCGCTCGGCGCGGCCAAGGGCTGCCGTAATGCGGTTATTCTGACTTTAGGAACCGGCGTTGGCG
The DNA here is from genome assembly GCA_944393715.1 of uncultured Alphaproteobacteria bacterium. Taxonomy (GTDB): domain Bacteria; phylum Pseudomonadota; class Alphaproteobacteria; order RF32; family CAG-239; genus CAZU01. The sequence continues at coordinate 89,146 of CALYBB010000036.1, read as the reverse complement.
CCGGCATCATCGTTGACGGGCATCTACTTAAAGGGAAATCGGGCGCCGCCGGCGAAATGCATTTTCCGATTGATTCCGGCAACAAACGCATTTGTAATGGCTGCGGTCAGCCTGATTGCTTTGAATCCTTTGCCTCCGGCACCGGCTTAAACACTAATGCCCACGAGTATATGGGAGCTGAAGCCACCAGCTACGACGTTATCCGCGGACTCAGAGAAAGCGACCATCAGGCGCGTGCTGCCTTTGACAAATGGCAAGATTATTTGACAAAAGGTTTGATTATGCTGGCTAATATTTTTGATCCTGAGGTTATTGTCCTTTCCGGCTCAATGGCCAAGTTTGTTGAATATGATAAAGTCAGCACCGCTGCTAATGCCAAAATTTTGACCCAGCCTTTTGTGCTCAAAGAAGCGGTTTTTGAAAACAACGCCGGCATGATCGGCGCCGCACTTCTGCTGATTGATAAGCTAAAACACAAAAGCTGATTTTATTGTCTTTCTTAGGGGTATTCTACGCTTTTTTTGGGGCATTCTGAAGCAATCTTGCGGCGACGGCGACGAAAATATCAACATGGGGGATGACAAGCTTACTTATCCCCTTTTTAATTTTGCGATTGTATCTGCTCAGGCGAGTTGCTATAAAGTAAAAATTGATGATTTTGCAAAATGGAGCGAAAGATGAAAACGGCATTGATTCTTGAGGGCGGCGCCAAACGAGGCATTTATACCGCCGGCGTTTTGGATGTGTTTTTGGAAAACGTTATTATGCCGGATGCGGTATTTGGTGTTTCGGCCGGTGCGATTCACGGCTGTTCGTACACGGCGGGGCAAAAAGAACGCTCTATCCGCTATAATCTTAGATACGGTAATGATCCGCGTTTTATGAGCCTTAAAAACTGGCTTAAAACCGGAAATGTGGTCGATACCGAGTTTTGTTATCATGAACTGCCTGACAAGCTGGATCCATTTGATCATGATTCTTTTGAAAAAGCGGCGGCAAAGTTTTATGCTGTCTGCTCTAATCTCGTAACAGGCGAGGCCGAATATATATTGTGTCCAAGTTTGCGCGACAATCGAATCGATTATTTGCGTGCGTCGGCATCGTTGCCTTTTTTATCCAGAATCGTCGAGATTGACGGTAAAAAACTGTTGGACGGCGGTATTTGCGACAGTATTCCGCTCAAGGCGGCGCAGGATCTGGGCTTTTCCCGCAATATCGTTATTCTGACACGCCCCGAGGGCTATCGTAAAAAACCGGCGCATAACGGATGGTTGGCAAGACTGGTTTATCGGAAATATCCGGCTTTTGCCGCTGCAATTGCCCGCCGCCATATTATGTATAATCAAGAGCTTGATTATGTCGTCGAACAGGAAAAGCTCGGCCAGGCACTGGTTTTGCGGCCGTCGCGGCTGATTAAAATCGGCAAGATGGAAACTGATTTGGGAATCGTGCGGCAGATGTATGAACTCGGGCGGCAGGATGCAACGGCGCGGTTGGCGGAGATTAAGGCTTTTTTGGCAAGGCAACAAGATGATACGGGGGAAAGCTGACCTTGCTTGCCTTTTGGGCAAGCTCAGGCAGTGGCAAAGTTTTTTATTGTCATGTTGAATTTTTCTTTTTTTGTCATTCTGAGGCTCGTTAGCGCCGAAGAATCTGGGAGATCCTTCGCTACACTCAGGATGACGGGAAAGAAGGAAGGATGACGGGAAAGAAAGAAGGAAGGATGGCATTAAAAGTTAAGCTGTCATGCCGCTGAACGACCTGAGGCTGAGGCATCTTCTGATTATTTAATTTGATATTAACATTACTCTTGTGCGAACAAAAATAACCAAAAGAAGGATAATAAAAAAAAGGGCGGGGTATTATAGCGCCTTTTCCTCTATTCCTATCCCCGAAAACAGGCGATCGGCCACCCGGCGGTAGTGATTATTTAGCCGACTAACCAAAACGCGCAAACTGCCGCCGCGGCTCAAGCTGATATCAATTTCGACATGGCGCCGCAGATAATCACGCAGCTTGGCTCCCATCAATTCATCTTGCGACACAACGCGCACGTTTTCCGGTAACAGATGGCGAAAAACCCCTTTCAACAAAGGGTAATGCGTGCACCCCAAGATAAGCGAATCGATGTTATCAAAAGCTCGGATATATTCTGCGGCCGCCGCTTCAGCTGCGGCAAAGTCATCGCGCTCAATGGCCGGAACCAATTCCGGCGCCGCGACCTCAAAAACTTCCAGTTTGGAATTAATTTTTTGCAACTCAGTTTGGTAGATGTGCGAACGTACTGTGGCATTGGTCGCTAAAACCCCAATGCGGGAAACATTGCCGGATACCGCTTCTTCAACCGTCGGGATAACCACACCCAAGACCTTTGTATCCGGCGCAAATGACGGAATAAATCGTTGCTGCAGATAACGCAGAGCAATTGAGGTTGCCGTGTTGCAGGCAATGATTATCAGCCCGCAGTTTTGCTCAATCAGGTATTTTATTGCTTCAATAGTATAGGACAATATCTGTCCGGACGTCTTCTCACCATAGGGCAGGCGGGCGGTGTCGCCGTAGTAAACATAATCATATTCCGGCAAGGCTTGCTTAAAAGCCTTTGTTACAACCAGGCCGCCTAAACCGGAATCAAAAACGCCTATTTTCATATCGTTTCGCTTATAAAAAAACCTCCTTTGCGGAGGCTTCGATTGTTAATTGGTGGGAGTGGCAGGACTCGAACCTGCGACCTCTACGATGTCAACGTAACGCTCTAACCACCTGAGCTACACACCCATGTAAGGAAAATTCTTAATAATTCTGTCGCAGGCGAACCTGCTCTTGCTCCTAAGGCTCAAGCATATCTGCTTTCGCCTACTCGCTGCGGTCACTCGGTTTGTAACGTTTATTTCGCTACGCTAACAGCTTGCTCATAAACTAACAAACTCTCGCCTTTCGTTGAAAACCGCTCCACCGGAGCCGTTTTCGGCCTCAAGCCTCTACGATGTCAACGTAACGCGACTGGACACCTGAGCTACACACCCATGAACACAAGACAAGCTCTTTGATAATATATCTTTACAGTAAATGCAAGTCTTTTTTTCGCTATTAGCGAATATTTAAGTTTTGCCCGCATATAATGAAAAGTACGCTGCGGAAAAGTTTAAGGAGCCAAGTTTAATGAGTGATAAAGTGCTGGATTTTACGGTTGATTACACAAAGCTTAAAATTTTTGACGAATTTAATGTTAAAGAACCGAAATTTCCGATTGTGCTGTCTTCACCGCATGCCGGAGAAACCTTTCCCGAAGAATTTTTAAAAAACAGCGCCCTGACGCAACATGAGCTTCGTTTGTCCGAGGACTGTTTTGTTACCGAACTCATTAAACCGGCGTCTGATGAGGGAATCCCGTTGTTGAGCCTTAATCTGCCGCGCACTTTTGTCGACGTCAATCGTGATAAAATCGAATTTGACAACACAATGTTCTTTAACGCACCGAAGATCAGTGATATTAATTCGCGGCGGTGTCGCGTTGGGCTCGGCGTTTTGCACCGCGTTGTTTACCAAAACAAAAATATTTATGACGGCCTGTTGAATTATCATGAAGCGCAGGAGCGCATCAAAAAAGTTTATGATCCTTATCACAAAAGGCTTAAACAACTGGTTGATAAGTGCAATCGCAAATTCGGTTTCTGTCTGCTGGTAGACTGCCACTCGATGCCGTCTGTTATCTGCAATATCATGAATGAAGCTAAACCTATTGATTTTTGCGTTTGCAACCTGTTTGACGAAAGCTGCCCGCATGAAATGTCGCAAAAGTTGTTTGACGCTTTGGAATCTGGTGGCTGGCGCGGCGAATTTAACCGTCCATACGCCGGCGCTTTTATAACTTTTAATTACTGTCAGCCTCGCAAAAATATCTATACCCTGCAAATTGAGCTTAATCGCAAGCTTTATATGGATGAACAGTCCTACCAAAAAAAGGCTCATTTTCAAAATGTTAGCCAGAATATCTGTCAGGCAATCGTTGAATTGGGCAATTTTTTGCTGGATTTTAAAAAATAATTATGTTATGTATCCCTCTTGTGTGTTAACAGTTCGTTAATATATATGAAGCGAATTGTGGTTTTTCGGCAACAGATAAATGCCGGAAATTTTGGCTAACTTAACCTTAAGTTTTGATTTATTCAGTTGAAGGGAAAACAAAGCCGTTAAGCAAATTGAAATTGGCACATTTGTTGCATAAGGGATGTTTGTGGCGAACTTAAGGGAACAGAGGGATGCGACTTTTCGTATCAAAATTTTTGATGTTTTTGTTATTCTTGCTGATGCTGGTTCAGCCGGTCGAGGCTGCGGAATATCCGCAGTATGTCAATGACGAGGAGGTTTGTACGGCTGCGGCTCAACAGTTTGAAAAAAAATACCAAATCAAAAAGCATCTTCTTTCTACTATTACCAATGTCGAATCCGGCCGCTGGAATCAGAAACGCCAGCGGAATATGGCATGGCCGTGGACGGTGAATGCCCAAGGAAAGGGACGCTATTTTGAAACCAAAAGGGAAGCCATTGCCGCAGTGAAAAAGCTGCAAGCAAAAGGTGTTAAAAGTATTGATGTCGGGTGCATGCAGATTAACCTTGCTTATCATCCGGATGCTTTTGATAACTTGGAAGAGGCTTTTAACCCTTATAAAAATATGGAATACGGCGCTAAGTTTTTGAAAAAGCTTTATGCTCAGAAAGGAAACGACTGGAATAAGGCCGCAACGGCTTATCACTCAAGCTTGCCGCGCAAAGCCAAAAAATATGCCCAGCGATTGTCAAAAGCTTATCAAGGTATTGTGCAGGCCAGTCTGGAAAGAGAGGCTGTCCGTAAACCCGCCGCTGAAATCAAAAAGCTTGAAAAAAGCAGATTTTTGGCCGAAAATACGCAACAGCTTGAAGCTAAGGCTGCGGCCGCGGCTCATGCTTGGCGTGAGGCAAAACTGGCGGAATATCGTTTGAAAAAGGCCAGACGACTTTAATATTTTCGGGTATTTTTAAATGGATATATCCTTGCAGGACACAGGTTTGTATTGGCGGGCTCTCGGCGGCAACAATATAGACCAGATCAGCGGACATTGCTACCAATACACCTGTGTTAGGCAAGAAAACGGAAAAGCTAAATGCTCTTCTGTCGTGGTTGATTTGGGCAAATTTGACAATCATCAGGCTTTGGGAATCAAAAACTCTACTGCCGCCGTGCCAGATATCCGTTCTCTGCTGCAAGACAAAAGGCTTAACCTTAAGGGGGTGCTTTTAACCCATTCGCATCCAGACCATCTGAACGGCATTATCCATTATATCCGCTCCGGTTACAAGCTGCCGCCGCTGTATGGCGGGCGATATACCAAAATGGTATTGGATGATTTGTATATGCGCTATCAAATAGGCAAGACAAAACAACCGGAATTTGTGGAAATTAAAGGCGGCGATAAATTTAGGTGCGGGATGCTCAAGATTGAGACGATTAATGCCTCGCACACTTGTTTTGACAGTTTTGGCTATATTATCAGCGACGGCAAAACAACCGTCTACCACAGCGGCGATATGAAAATCGACCAAACGACTTACTTCCGCCGGCCGACGGATTTGAAACGCTTGCGGCAGTTGACCGCAAAAATTAATTTTATCGTGGCAGATTTTTGCGGAATTGACAATGACGAAACAGCTTGGCGAGAAGCCGACGTCTTCAAAACTTTGGTTAAGATTATCCGCAAATCGCGCAAGAAAAAGATATTTTTACCAGTATATCCGACGCATGTTGAGATGTATATTTTAGCGTTTTTGGCTGCGTTGAAGCTTGGAAAAAACGTGGTCTTTTACGGAGAAGATGATTTTTATGTTTACCTTAGGATGTTGGAGAGCTATGGAATCGATTTTGTTGGGATAGCCAAAGGCAAAATAAAAGTTTTTCATGGAATTCCCGATGATATTGATGTTTTGGATAACAATTTTGTTGTTATAGGTGCTTTTAATGATCTCGGCAATCGATTTGGCGAATCGTCAAAAGACAGCTTCGGGCTGATTACTGCCCGCACCTATTTTAATCCGCTCAAAGGCCAATTTAATTCCCGCAATATTCCTTTTATTACCCTAAAAGATTACCCTGTTCTTCAAGGTGCCGGCCATGGTTTTTTGGGTGATTGGGAATTTATTCATCAGATCATGCCGCGGGCGATATTTATCCCGACACATTGTCCAATTTTTGTTGTCGAAAGTTTCAAACAACTGGCGGCGGTTATCGACTTTGAGATGATTAAACCGGAACCTAAAAATAATTATTTATATAAACTTTGCGGTAACCAATATCTGTTATTGTCAAAAAGACCGGCCGTCTGGCTGGTGGCTAACGAAGACGCCGCTTTGACCGAAGTGTGGCAGAAAGCCACCGCGGGAATCGGCTTTTTGAAACGGACTTTCAGTCGGCGACGAACGATGCAAAAATTCAATACAATACTATGTAAACGGAGAAAATAAATGCAGGCAAAAAAATATCGCAAAGAGTATAATATCCGTTCCTATGAATGCGATCGCAACAATAATCTGCGTATTCTGACCCTGATGAACATTTTGCAGGACATGGCCGATGATGATGCCGCGCGTTTGGGTTTTGGACTTAAATTTTGTATTGAGCACGGCATGACATGGGTCGGAACCAATTATGCCTTGGAGATTGATCGGCTGCCTAAGATTCATGAAAATATTGCCATTGAAACGTGGCCGTCGGCAAAAAACAAACTCTCGGCTTATCGTGATTATGAAGTCTTTGGCGAAGACGGTTCTTCTATTATCCGTGCCTCGAGCCAATGGGTATTGATTAATCTTGAAAAATGGCGGCCGATATCGGTGATGGACAATATGCCGCAGCATCTGCCGCTTAATGAACGCGCGCTTGACACCGATTTTCCGAAAATATCTGAAATAACCGACGGAGACAGCCAGTTCAAATTCCGCGTGCGTTTTGATGACATTGATTTGAATAAACACATTAATAATGCCGTCTATATCCTTTGGGCGGCGGAAGCCGTTGAGCCAGAATTCCGGCTGGCGCATAATCCGGCGCGAATCGATATTAATTTTCGCAAAGAGGGCTATATGGGCGAAAAGATTATGGTTACCACCAAAATGGACGGCAATAAATCTTATCACAGTATACGAACCTATGATTCCGATAATGAACGCGAACTGGCGCGAGCGGTTATTGAATGGAAATAGCAATAAAAAACCGCCAGTCCTTATAAGACAGGCGGTTTAATTTACTCTTTTGCAAAATACTTTATCAACAGCCGCGCCAAATCGGCAATAGAGCCGTCTCCCGCAGTGTGTTGATACGTTGTTTTGAGTGTCCTGATTTCTTCTTCAGACACGTGGGCAGCCCATATTTTAAAGCTGTCTTTGTTCCGCAAGAGAAACCTTATTTGCTCGGAAAATCCCATTTTCTCCATAGACACCTTTAGTTTGAGGTATTCTTTGTAGCGGAAGTAATGGTAAACTCCAGAACACGCCCCCACTATTCCTAAAGTGAGGAATACTCCTGCCATGACCCAATCCCGAGCAAATAAAAATATTAGCCCCAAGAAGGTCATCATTCCTGCGATAATAATGTCATCACAGGTTTTTTGATCTAATTTTTTGTTTCTCATTTTTGGTATATTTTTATATACTCCAAGATGTAGTCAAGCTTTGCGCTCATTTCATGTCTTGAAGACATAACTGCCGCTAATTTTTCTAATTCTTCTACGTCCTCCTTGGAAGCGTAACGGCTCCAAGATTCGACATTTTCACAGATGAGATTTATTTTCTCATCTATTGTTTTGTTTTTTATCTGTGCGGTTACTTTCTGATAACGTTTGTACCTCAGCCAAGAGGCTCTTAAATCATCAATAAAGCAAACCGCAAAGGCGGCTCCTATTCCAAAGAGAATCATCGCATCACAGGCAAAACCGACGATCGCGACCACTAGCGAGGCTATTACAATGCTCGCTTTCCAAAAAATTTGCTTTTTTATTCTTTTCATAATAAATAAATTTAATTAATTATACGTTTGTGTTTGTGTTTTACAGCATTGTTTAAATTTTAGCAAGAAAAATTCTAGATTTTTGGCAAAAATAGTCTAAAATACTCTTTGACTAACCGGAGATAATATGAACAGCTTTGACGAAAACTATTTGCTAAACAAAAATGTTAAAATTTTTCAACCACGCGAAGGCTATCGCGCATCGACCGATGCGGTGTGGCTGGCGGCAGCACTCGGCAAAGCAAAAAAAGGCGACACGATTTTAGATGTTGGTTGCGGCACAGGCGCCGTTGCTCTTTGTCTGGCGCAGCGGTTTAAGGATTGCAGCGTCAGCATCACCGGAATCGAAAAACAGCCGCTTTTGGCCGAAGCGGCGGCATTAAGCGCCAAGGCCAACGGGTTTGGCTTTTTACATATTGTTAATGAAGATATTTTTGAAACACGCCTCAATCCCTGTTCTTTTACCCATGTTGTTACCAATCCGCCTTATGCCGAAAACGACATGCCCTCGCCGAACAAAAGCAAGGCGGCAGCGCATAATTTTGCCGGCAGAGGGCTGAAAGAATGGCTGGATTTTTGCATCAAGATGCTGCGGCCGCAAGGGCGTTTTTGCATGATTAATCGTGCGGCAGCACTGGAAGACATTTTGGCGGTGTTGCACAAACGGTTGGGACGAATTGAGATATTTCCATTGTGTTCTAAATCAGGAGATGATGCCAAACGCATTATTGTTCGGGCACAAAAGGATTCTAAAACGCCGTTGGTTTTGCATCCGGCAATTTCTGTTCATAACGAAGACGGAACACATACGGATATTGCCCAAGCAATTTTGCGCGGCGGACAGGCAATTTAAGGGTTGACATATCAACCTTTTGGCTTTATAAAGCGGGAGTGTCCGAGGACTTCGGCAAAAATTGCCGAGGCTTTAAATAATCAACAAATAACCGGAGAAAAAAGATGAAACGTACTTTTCAACCTTCGAAACTGGTCAGAGCCCGCCGCCACGGTTTTCGTGCACGGATGGCAACGGCCGGCGGCCGCAAGGTTTTATCTGCGCGCCGTGCCCATAAACGCAAAAAGATTTCGGCGTAGCTTTTTTTGAGATGAAAGTTTTTGTCTTAAAAAAACGCAAAGATTTTGTTAAAGCCGCTCAGGGATTCAAAGTTGTTGTCAACGGTTTGGTTTTGCTGGCGGCTTTAAATGTATCCGGCAAAAACGATAGTTGTTGTTATGTCGGTTATACTGCCACCAAAAAACTCGGTAAAGCGCATGTTCGTAACCGCACTAAGCGCCGACTTCGGGCAGCTGTGGCGATTGTATTTCCTGAAGACGCTTTAAGCGGCGTTAACTATGTTATTGTCGGACGCCATAACACAACCAAACTTAAATTTGATTATTTAACCCGACGGCTGCGTCAGGCCGTTAAGGATATAAATGCACAAATCAATGAGGCATATTCGCCTGTGGGTGAAGAAAATTCATGATAAAGACCTTAATGATCGGATTGGTGCGATGTTATCAACGTTTTTTGTCGCCTTTGCTGCCTAATGTATGCCGCTATCGGCCGACTTGTTCGGAATATTTTATTGAGGCTTTGCAAACACACGGCGTGGTAAAGGGCAGCTGGCTCGGCATTAAAAGAATCCTGCGATGCCATCCGTGGGGCGGGAGCGGCTATGATCCGATTCCTCCTAAAAAACAAGAATAAAACCGGATATTTGCTTGCTTAACGGCATTATTTATATTACATATTGAAAGATGAATTTTTGAGGAGTCAAACACGAATATGAAAGAAGAGACCAAAGGTTTGTATTTGGCTATTGTACTGTCAACAATCGCTATTTTGGCGGTTAATTGGATATGGCCAGCCGCTCCCATCAAGACAAACGCCGAACCGCCGGCGGCAGAAGAAATTCAACCGGAACCTGCCGCAAAAGATTTGCAAAAGCAACCCCTGCCGCAGGAAAGACCTTCGACAACCATCACGGAAGCCTTAAAAGCCGACAAACGCGTTGATATTGCCAATGCCAAAATCGTCGGTTCGTTACGGCTTAAAGGTGCACGGTTTGATAATTTGTATCTGACGAATTATAAACAAACATTGGCTGCCGATAGTCCAGATGTCGAGCTTCTTGCACCCAGTGCGACCAAAGCACCTTATTATGCCGAGTTTGGCTGGCTGAGCAATAATCAGAAGCTGGCGCTACCGGATGAGCAAACCGTTTGGAAGGCTGTCGGTGGTAAATTGACGCCGGAATCGCCTTTGACTTTGGAATGGAACAATGGCGGAGGGTTAAAGTTCGTCCGTAAAATATCGGTTGACAAAAATTATATGTTCAATATTGAACAGATTGTCGAAAACAACTCCGGTAAAAGCATAACACTTTATCCCTACGGCTTGATTAATAAAGTTTATGCCGAGAAGGAAAATTCTTCAACCGTGGTGCATGAAGGGTTGATAGGCGTGGTTGATTCAAACCTGCAAGAATTTAAGCCCAAGGATTTTGACGTTGGTGAGAAAGAAACATTTGAAGATACCGGCGGCTGGCTCGGCTTTGGCGAAAGATATTGGTTTTCAGCGATTATCTTAAACAACGCTACGAATAAGGTTCGTTTCGGCCGGACAGGAGAAAATGTTTATCAGGCAGATTATGTCGGTGCGCCGATAAGCGTTGCGAACGGCAGCGTTGCTACCAATAACGTGCGCTTTTTTGCCGGAGCTAAGGAAATTGCTTTGTTGGATCATTATGCCAAAGATCTGGGAATTGAAAAATTTGATTTGGCGGTTGATTTTGGCTGGTATTACTTTTTAACCAAACCTTTCTTTTATATTTTGGATTTTTTATATCGCTTTATCGGCAATATGGGCTGGGCAATTTTATTGTTTGCGGCTCTTTTGCGACTGGCTATGTTTCCGATTGCCAATAAGTCGTATGAAAGTATGTCGAAGATGAAAAAAGTGCAGCCGAAGATAATGGCTATTCAGGAAACCTATAAAAATGACAAAATGCGGCTGCAACAAGAGATGATGAGCCTTTATAAAAAAGAAAAAATCAATCCGGCATCCGGCTGTTTGCCTCTGCTTATACAAATTCCGGTGTTTTTCTCTCTTTATAAGGTTCTTAATATCGCGATTGAAATCCGCCATGCCCCGTTTGTTGGCTGGATTAAAGATTTGTCGGCGCCGGATCCGATGACACTTTCGGCAATGACGGGAATCCCTATTCCGAGCCTGCTTGACCTCGGTGTGTGGCCGATATTGATGGGTATTACGATGTATATTCAGCAAAAGCTGTCGCCCAAACCGGCTAACAAGGATCAGGCAAGAATGTTTGCGCTGATGCCGGTTATCTTTACCTTTATGCTTGGGCATTTTGCCTCTGGACTGGTTATTTACTGGACATTAAGCAATGTTTTGTCCATTATCCAACAAAGAGTCATTATGAAAAAAGTCGGGGTTGATTGATGGCTTTCGGCGTGGAGGATTTTACTTCAGAGCAAATTGCTGCGGCAGCAGCATTGTTTCGGCGTGGAACGAAGTTTGTTTTGGGCGTTGCGCAGCTGGAGCAATTGCCTCCTGCCGAACGACCGGAAGCCGCTTTTGCCGGACGCTCTAATGTCGGAAAATCGAGTCTGATTAACGCGCTGACCGGACAAAAAGGATTGGCCAAGACTTCAAATACCCCCGGCCGCACACAGCAGCTTAATTTTTTTGATTTGGCAGATGCTTTGTATTTGGTTGATCTGCCCGGATATGGCTATGCTCAGGCACCAGAGGCACAGGTCAGACAATGGCAGAAAGTTATTTTTGCTTATTTACAGAGGAGGCCTAATCTTAAGAGAGTTTTTTTATTGATTGATGCTCGCCATGGCGTCAAAAAAATTGATCGCGAAATTATGGAGATGCTGGATAAGGCTGCGGTTACGTACCAGATTGTTTTAACTAAGGCAGATAAAATAAGCGCGGCGGCTTTGGCCAAAGTTTTATCTGAAACAGAAATTGAGGCCGCCAAGCATGCCGCTGCTTATACACGTGTTTTGGCTACAAGCTCAGAGAAAAAGGCCGGTATTGATTTTTTGCGCGCCGAGATTGCTTCTTTAATCTGATAAAATGTTTTTGCGCATGCAAAAACCCGCTATCCGAAGATTGCGGGTTTTTGGCAGGCAAGTATTTCTAGCGGACAAAAACCATTACCGCCGGCGAACTGACTTTGGCGTCAGTTTTGGCCGAGATATTGACTTTGTCGGCGCTGACCCCCATGTTTATGATATCCTGAAATATCTGTGAGGCATATTTTTGAGCATTATTGCCGCGCGGGGAATTAACCGCAACCACATCAAAAATGACATCCGGTTTTTTGGCAACAGCATTAGCAACAGCTTGTTTCAATCCGCCTTTATAATTGACATCCGGCGACGAGAATTTGACGGCCAGCAGCGGCTTTCCGCCGGCAAGAGCCGGAACGGATTTGGCATTTGGTCTGGGCAGGCCAGAAACCGCCATAGGCGAACGGCTCAGCGGAACATTGTTTACGCCAAAACTGCCGATCCGAATCGCGTCGCTCAATTTAACGATATTGTTATTAGCTGTATCAATATATTGTTGCTGGCGCGAAATATCGCTATTGACCTCACCAAGCAGGGAATGCATCAGGATTGATGTCTGACCGGCCTCGTTTTCCAGAATGCGCAACTGGCGATGATCTTCATCAACCGCGCCGGAGATGCTGTACGCCGAACGAATGGCGTCAACCAAATAGTCGGTATTGGCGGTATCTGCCGAAATTTTAGCCGATAACTGATTCAAAGCGGCCGAATTGGTGCTCATGGTGCGGATATTGTTTTGAGCATTTGACAACATCTCAAACATCTGCGGATTGCCCGGCGTGGTGCCTACTTGCAATTTAGCCTCAATCATACCGATTGTTTTGTGATATTGCAGCGCGTTATTGACGACAGATTTTCTGATACTCTGTAGCTGGGTATTATTATCCCGAATTGAGGTTTGAAGCTGACTCAACTCACCGCGGAATGTCAGTACCTTTTGCCCGACAAAGGTTCCGGTGTTGCTGACATCCGAAACATTGACTGGCTCAAAATTAGTAGTTCCCAGCGCTATACCGGCGGCCTTGGCATCATTTTCGGAGATTTCGGCCTCAACATCATCACCGAAAAGCGACGGAAAAATGGCGTCAGACGAGTAAGTGCACCCGCCCAATGCGGCGGCCGCTATGATGAGAGAAGATAATTTTGCTAATTTTATCATTGAAACAGCACCTTAAAATAAAAAATAACTTCTTTTCTGTTTTTACACTATCTGCCGGTTTTGTAAAGGAATTTTTTTACAAAAAACAGATTGCGCATCTTCATTGTTTTTTCAAAATAATCCTTTTTGTTAAAAGATTGGTAAAAAAATAGATTTTTTTATAAAAAAAATCGCTTGCTTTTTTAATTTTGATGATGTAATAACTCTTTGTTATCAAGATGCGCTCGTAGCTCAATTGGATAGAGCATCTGACTACGGATCAGAAGGTTGTGAGTTCGAATCCCGCCGAGCGCGCCATTAAAAACTCCCTGTTACGGGGAGTTTTTTGTTGCCCGAATATAAAAATTTTCTTACTTTTTCGTCATGTGGTTAAAAAAGTTGAAGATTTCTTATCCCTCACTTTGTTCGAGAGCGATGACAGTCTAAAGTTTAATGTTACTTTTGTGCAAACAAAAGTAACCAAAAGAGCCGCTGGGGGACTATGTGTTTAAAGAGGAGATTCTTCGTCGCATTCGTTCCTCAGAATGACCTAGGGTGCGTCATCCTGAGCGGAGCGAAGGATCTCTTAGATTCTTCGGGACTTTCGTCCCTCAGAATGACAGAAAAAGAAAAGATCAGAATGACGGGAAAAGGAATACTCCTCAGAATGACCTAAGACGTGTCCTGCCGCCTTTAAAACCTGTCACCCCGCCGAACGAAGTAAGGCTAAGGGGTCTTCAATTTATTAAATAATCGGAAGATCGCTAATCCCTCACTTCGCTCGGGAGCGATGACCGTCTAATTTTTAATGTTATTCCTCCGAGGTCTTTGGCCGAGGATTAGGAATTTTCCGATTTTTAAAAAAGTTGAAGATGCCTGAGCCTTGCCAAGAATGCTTGGCAAGGCGGCATGACAGGTTTAAATGGGAAGAATGCTTGGCAAGGCGGCATGACAGGTTTCGTTGTCTGCCAAAGGCGGGGGTACGGTTTTAAATGAGGCGATGACAATAAGAAAATTCCCCTTGCTTATTTGAGATATTTTAATTAATCTTACCTTTGCCGGAGCGGGTTGCTCCGGTGGTGTCTAACAAACATCTCAAGTGTTTATAACTCCTTCATCGGGGAGTGCGCGATATAAGGCTTTGCTCGAATAAGCGCGACTGTACACTTGCAGTTTGTTAGCTCCCCGCCTTTTGTCTTTTCAAAGGGCGGTTTTGTTTAATCAATAACAAAATTAAGGAGTTAAAACTGATGAATCATTTTTTGACCGCTGCCTTAACGTCTCAGACGACCAAAACACTCGGTAATTTGCTCAAACAAGCGCGCGAGGAATCCGGTTTGTCTTTGGAAGAAATGGCTGAAAATCTCGGTATGAAAGCCGATAATCTGTTTCTGATTGAAGAAGGAAACGAGGTGCGCTGGCACAACCGACGGCTGTTCAATATTATCGACTTGTTCTGCCTTTATGGTAAGAAGTTATGTTTCAGTGTGGAAGATCTGCCGGAAAGAAAGCTTACCCGTCAGCTTGATCAGGTGAATGAGCTTAAGGCTCTTTTGCACAAATTTGCTGACCAACTTTAAAAAAGAGAAAAAAGGAAGATCGTTTATCATCGGGAGGAATGTCTCCCGATGAGCGATGACAATATCTCGTCATGTTGAGCGGGGCAAAACATCGTAGAGATCCTTCGCTGCGCTCAGGATGACATTTTCCTTTTGTCATGTTGAGCGGGGCAAAACATCGTAGAGATCCTTCGCTGCGCTCAGGATGACATTTTCCTTTTGTCATGTTGAGCGGGAGCGAAACATCTCAGAGATTCTTCGGGACGTTCGTCCCTCAGAATGACAGAAAAAGAAAAGATCAGAATGACAATTAAAAAAAAAGCCTCCGTTTTTGACGGAGGCTTCTTGTTAACTTTACCGGCTTTTAGACATTCAGCAGGGTTGAAAATAACTGTGTTGCCTTGTCTTGTTTGTTTCTGATTGAAGCCAGATTGGTGTAGGCATCCGACATCAGTGTTGCCGTGGCCTCATATTTTTGCGCCTGTATCTGCGCGGCATAGGCCGCCGAAATATATTCCGCCGATGACGTGCTCGATGTTAATGAAATCGTCTCTTTCTGCGAATCCGAGGATTTGGTTTCGGTCACCAGATAGTCATTGCGGTATTTGTCCCCCTGACGGATTTGCATTACATAGGGCATGCTGGCCTCCGGCGTCTCTGCCTCGGAGCCGATTTCAATGTAGTAATAGCCCTTTTTGGCCTTGTATTCGCCGGACAAAATCGCTTTCATATTGGCGTATTCTTCGGAATTTTTGTCCGCTGTCGAATCGCCGATGGTAACCGTACGGTTGCCTTTTTTCATATAAACCTTAATTGTCATACCTTCGGCAAGGTCATCCAGCAGACCGGCATTGGCTTTTTCGCGCTCTTCTTTCATTTTTTCAACTTCAGCACGAGCGATTTCCAAAGGTGTTTTCGGCGTGGTGTCGATCTCTTCTTCCTCGGTTTTGATACCCATGGCCTCAAGCTCGGATTTAATTTCGTTCAGGCGGGTTTCATATTTTGACAAATCCAAGACCTTGCCGTCATCCGTCGAATCGCCGCTGCGCAGGTTGATAAACAGTTTGCCGTTGGACTGAACCTGAACCATGTACATATCTTTATTGTCATACGGATCCAGCGTCGCGATAACCGAAATACGCGAATCGTTCAAGCGCGACCAGCCGAGATCGCGGGCATTAGCAAAACTTTCGTCGACATTGTTAACGTCGGCAACCGTTTTGTCCCAGCCGGCAATATTGCTGTTTTCCGTTGAGCTGCCGTTGACAGAGGAAACGGACATGAAACTTCTCCTTAAAAGTTCACCACTCTTTTATGGTAGCATAAAATTGCTAAACAAACAATTAAATTGTTGGTTTTATGCCGCGAATAAATCTTTGATTTTGTCAAAAAAGCTTTTGGCCTCCGGTTGGCAGGAATTTTCTTTGCTGATAGCGCGAAATTCCTCCAAAAGCTCTTTTTGGCGTTCGGATAGGTTAACCGGTGTTTCGACCCGCAGTTTGACAAACAAATCGCCGCGACGCTCCGAGCGCACAATCGTCATCCCCTGACCTTTGACCTTAACCACCTGATCGGTCTGGGCACCTGGAGCAATAGTCAGCTCAATCTTGTTGCCATTGATGGCGGGAATCTCAACCTTGCCGCCAAGGGCCGCGCAACACATCGAAATCGGAATACGGGTATAAAGGCTGGCGCCGTCGCGCTCATAAAGCTTGTGTTCCTTAACGGTAACAAAAACATACAAATCACCATTGGCGCCGCCGCGGATTCCGGCCTCGCCGGCACCCTCAACACGTATACGGGTGCCGTCTTCAATACCGGCGGGGATTTTGACCTTAATGACTTTGTTTTTATTGATAAAGCCCTTGCCTTTGCAATCCGGACAGGCATCTTTAACCAAACGCCCCGTTCCCTTACAATGCGGGCAGCTTTGTTCAACCACAAAAAAGCCTTGTTGCAGACGCACCTTGCCGGAACCGCCGCAATGCGGACAAACCGGCGCCTCACCGCCGTCTTTGGTGCCGTGACCGTGGCAGGTTGCACAAGTTTCGGTCGACGGGAAACTGATTTCTTTTTCAACACCGGAAAAAGCCTCCTCCAGCGTTATGGACAAGTTATAGCGGATATCCTGCCCGCGCTGGGCATAGCTTTGTTTGCGGCCGCGTCCGCCGCCCATAAATTCGGAAAAGACATCGGCAAAAATATCGGCAAAACCACCGGCAGCACCGCCAAAATCAAAATTAAACCCGCCAAACGGATTGCCGCCGCCCATACCGCCGTTTTGAAACGCCGCATGGCCGTAGCGATCATATGCAGCACGTTTTTGATCATCTTTCAAAACCTCATAAGCCTCATTTATCTCTTTGAAACGGGCTTCGGCCTCTTTATCACAGGGATTGCGGTCGGGATGATACTGCATTGCCAGACGACGAAACGATTTTTTGATTTCATCGCCGGTGGCGGTTTTGGAAACCTCCAATATTTCGTAATAGTCTCTTTCGGTCATTGTTGTTTTAAGCCTTTGTTGCATTTCTTGCTCTTTATTTAGGAATATTTGCGGCAAAATGCAAGCAAATTGCACAAGTTTTTGAAATAAAAGCATAAAAAAGCTCCGCATTTGCGGAGCTTCTCTTTTTTTTGGAGTTTACTTATTTGACCTCTTCAAAATCAGCATCAACGACCTTGTCGTCTTTAGGCTGTTCGGCCGAAGCACCGGTATCGGCGCCTTGCGTTGCGCCCTGGGCCTGTTGTGCCTGAGCGGCCTGCGCCTTGTACATGGCTTCGCCGAGTTTCATTGAAGCCTGCATCAGACTTTCGGTCTTTTCTTTGATAACCGCCAAATCATCGGCCTCCAGCGCTGTCTTCAAAGCGTTGATTTCTTTTTCAATCGCTTCTTTTTCGGCCGGCGAAACTTTGTCGCCGTTCTCTTTTAAGGTCTTTTCGGTGGTATGAACCAAAGATTCGGCTTGGTTCTTAGCCTCGACAACCTCTTTTTTCTTCTTATCGGCTTCGGCATTAGCCTCGGCGTCTTTGACCATCTTTTCGATATCGGCATCGGACAAACCGCCGCTGGCCTGAATACGAATAGCCTGCTCTTTGTTGGTGGCCTTATCCTTGGCCGAAACGTTAACAATGCCGTTGGCGTCGATATCAAAGGTTACTTCAATCTGCGGCATACCGCGCGGTGCCGGCGGAATACCGACCAGATCAAACTGGCCCAGAAGTTTGTTGTCGGCCGCCATTTCACGCTCGCCCTGAAAGACGCGAATCGTAACAGCCGTCTGGCCGTCTTCGGCGGTTGAGAAGACCTGCGATTTGCGGGTCGGAATGGTGGTGTTGCGGTCAATCAAACGGGTGAAGACACCGCCAAGGGTTTCAATACCCAAAGACAGCGGCGTAACATCCAGCAACAAAACATCTTTGACATCGCCCATCAAAACGCCGCCCTGAATGGCTGCGCCGACGGCAACGACCTCATCCGGATTAACACCTTTGTGCGGCTCTTTGCCGAAGATTTCTTTAACTTTTTCTTGAACCTTAGGCATACGAGTCATACCGCCGACCAGAATAACCTCGCTGATATCCGACGGGCTGACTCCGGCATCGGCCATGGCTTTTTTGCAAGGCTCAACCGTGCGCTCAATCAAATCTTCAACCAAAGATTCAAGTTTGGCGCGGGTCAGCTTGATGTTTAAGTGTTTCGGTCCCGTGGCGTCCGCCGTAATAAACGGCAGGTTAACCTCGGTCTGTGTGGTAGAGGACAGCTCAATCTTGGCTTTTTCGGCCGCTTCTTTCAAACGCTGCAAAGCCAAACGGTCGTTCTTCAAATCAATGCCTGATTCTTTCTTAAATTCCTCGGACAAATAGTTGACCAGACGCTGGTCAAAGTCTTCGCCGCCCAAGAAAGTATCGCCGTTGGTCGACTTAACCTCAAAAACGCCGTCGCCAATCTCCAAAATCGAGATATCAAACGTACCGCCACCGAGGTCATAAACCGCAATCGTGCCGTTGGTTTTTTTATCCAAGCCGTAAGCCAAAGCAGCCGCCGTCGGCTCGTTGATGATACGCAAGACATCCAGTCCGGCAATTTTACCGGCGTCTTTGGTGGCCTGACGCTGAGAGTCGTTAAAATAGGCCGGAACGGTAATAACGGCTTTTTCAATTTTTTCGCCAAGGTAGCTTTCGGCATATTCTTTAATCTTTTGCAAGACGATAGCCGAGATCTGCGACGGCGCATATTTCTGGCCTTTAACCTCAACCCAGGCATCGCCGTTGTCGCCCTCGATAATCTTAAACGGAACCAAAGCTTTGTCTTTGGCGACTTCCGGCGAATCATACCGACGGCCGATTAAACGTTTGATGGCAAACAGGGTGTTTTCCGGATTGGTTACCGCCTGACGTTTGGCCGGAAAACCGACCAGACGCTCCGTATCGGTAAACGCTACCATCGACGGCGTCGTGCGCGCGCCTTCGGAGTTCTCAAGAACTTTGGCCTCCCCGCCTTCCATAACGGCAAAACAGGAGTTGGTTGTACCCAAGTCAATACCAATTACTTTATTGCTCATAATCTTTTCCTTCTTTCCAGAATTTCTCTAAAGTTAAATTTTGTCTGTCTAGTTGTTTATATAGGAATCAGATTTTGGCACTGCAAGGGCGAAAATTATTTTTTTTATAAATTTGCCAGATGCGGTTTTTCGCTCCGAGGTATGCCCTTTTCAATAATTAGGCATAACCTGAGTATTTCAGAGGCTTCTTTGCCGCCAACTAGTGGTTGTTCGACTTTTTGCAAACAGCCAATAAAATTGGATAATTCGTTAACCAATGTGTCGCCGCCGGAACACAATTCGCTGCCGTTTTTGGATAAACTACGGGACAGAAAATCAATATGAAATTTGTTGCCTTCCTCATCTTCCAAATCCATAAAGCGTTGCACCTCGACATCTGCACGCAGAGCCTCCAAGGTTACAACAGCTCCGGCGGGATATTTTATAGATGAAACGGCATGATTCTCCCAGCTTAGATCTCCGCGTTTTGATAGAGAAGTCGATATGTTTTTGCCGCCCAATAGCGAATAAACTATTGCCAAATCGTGAATCATCAACTCCTGAACGGCTGAAATTCCCGTATGATTGCTGCAATTGCGGCTGGTACGAACGGCATTGATCCTTTTTATCGGCAGGCGAA
Organism: uncultured Alphaproteobacteria bacterium; assembly: GCA_944393715.1. Classification (GTDB taxonomy): domain Bacteria; phylum Pseudomonadota; class Alphaproteobacteria; order RF32; family CAG-239; genus CAZU01. Next base: position 69,120 of record CALYBB010000036.1, on the reverse strand, counting down.
GTTCTTTTTTGAGCCTGATAACGGCCGGATTAAAATTTTCCGAATGGCCGACCAATAAGACCTCTTTGCTTTCTTCTGCCGCTTTTGTCAGCTGCCGGCACTCCACCATGGTTGTGCCGAGAGGTTTTTCAATTAAACACGGAATTCCGCGATGGAGCAGTTCCTTGCCGATTGCGGCATGAGTGATGGCTGGGGTCGATATAATCGCACCATCAACTTTGGCAGATGTTATTTCGTCAAGACTGTTAAAATACCCTATGTCTAATTCTGCCGCCCGCCGTGCCGTTGACTCCGGCGTCGAGTTAAGAATGCCGACGACATCAACATAAGATGCAAAATGCTGCCGTAAAATATTGAGATGTTTTTTTCCCATATTATTGCATCCAATAATCGCCAAGCGAAGTTTTTGCATTTGTTTACTCCTTATTTAGTATGCCAGCTCAATTTCTTCCAAAACACACTCAAAACTCTCTTCGCCCGGAGAACAGGTATAGGCGCCAACCGCTGCAACATCGGAAACTTTGGGCAGGTGGAGCATGCGAATCTGGTGGAAATTATTGCCGTTGAGCGAGTACATTATAACAAAATCTTTGCCCCGACGGCTCAAGCGAAGCCAAATCTTCCGGCACTCCAGCGGCAGCTCTACCGCCGACCAATCACATGACCCCTGATTGGCACTGACAACACCAAGCTGCGGCATGACAAAGCTCGGTGATAAAAGCCCCGCTTTAATCCAGTTCAATGTATCGGAACGAAACATCAGACCACATTGCGCCGAATTTTTAACAAGAGGAAAAGACCATTTGACGGTCAATACAAAATTACCACCACAGTTCTGGGCAAACAAATGGCCGTTGTCTTTCTGGAAATGACTATCAATATTTTGCCAAAAATCCGTTCGCGGACGCGTTTCTATCAACATACCGTTGTTAACAAAACGAACGTTTTGCGGATCATTATACCAATTAAAATCTTTTATATTTTCCAAAATCATTAAAAAGTCCTGACGGTTTCATCCGGCATGGCTTGTAAAGCTTTCTCGAGTTCGGAATTCTTGGTCTTGGGCATTACCACTTTTAAGGTCATAATTTGGTCGCCGCCCTTGACGCCTTTGCCTTTGAGACGTAGCTTTTCTCCGGTGGTGGCATAGGGCGGAATATTTACCGCAACTTTGCCGGTAATGGTCGGTACGGTTATTTTGGCACCTAGAATCGCCTCTTTTAACGTTATCGGCAGTTCCAGCAGAATATTTTTGTCCTCGAGCTCAAAATATGGATGGCGGTCAACATTTAAAGTAATCAGGACGTCACCGGATGTGCCGCCGTTTGGGCTCGGTTCACCTAGTCCTTTGAGCCGTAAGGTTTGTCCATTTGAAGTGCCTGCGGGAATTTTGACATTGATGTTTTTGCCGTTGAGATTAACGGTCTTTTCTTCACCGCGAACCGCTGATAAAAAGTCTACCCGCATGGTGTAGTTGATATCAGCGCCCTTGCGCGGCCGGCGCGATGCACCACCGAATCCGCCGGCAAAACCACCGCCTCGACCAGAAAACTGTGAAAAAATATCATCGCCGAAAATTGAAGAAAAATCAAACGAAGCCCCTTCGCCTCCAAACGGATTGGCTCCGGCGGAATATGATTGATACCCACCTCCAAAACCTCCGGCGCCAAACCCCGTCGGTTTGCCGTCGGCGTCTATTTCGTTGTTATCATATTTCCGGCGTTTTTCTTTATCACCCAAAATATCATAAGCACAGGAAACTTCCTTAAATTTTTCGGCGGCGGTTTTATCATCTTTGTTTAGATCCGGATGATATTTACGCGCCAATTTACGGTAAGCGGATTTTATTTCGCTTTCCGTTGCCGTTTTTCCAATTCCTAATATCTGGTATAAATCTTTCATTGCCTGACAAACCCCTAAAAAACCTTTCTTCTTTTTTATATAGGCAGAAGGGAAAGGCTTTGCAAGTTAATATGCCGGCAGTTCATCACAGACGAAAGTTGCCCGCCGACGATGATCCGGACGCAGGGTAATACCGTGCAAAGATGCTTGTTTGCCGCCGCGATTGGCACAATAAATTGCCGCAACGGGCGCAATCTCGTCTATGCGGATATCAGAATATTCATAAACAACGTGCCACGGACTTTTTTCGACAACAATAACATGGTCGGCAATATAGTTATAGTCAGGATCGACATAATCCGGCTCGGAAAAAGACGAACAAGCAGACAGTAAAAACAGCCCTATTCCCAAAAAAAATTTTTTCATACCTTGCCCTCCCTTTCCTGAGTGTGGGAAGATTTTTGTTGAGCTTGATGCTGCGGCAAAGGCGTAAGCCCCTCTACTTTTGTCCCTTTTGCCGCGATAACCTTAGCCCGCATATTGTTCAGGCTGTCCTGAAATTTTTTGACTGTCTTGTAATCCATCGCTTTTCCCTTCTGCCCTATTTTAACAACCAGCCGTTAATTATTGCTTAATTAAGCTCGTTATAGACATCTTTTCCTGCCTGAAGCAAAATCCTGTAAACACGATTATTGGTCGAGTTTTTGGTGCGACGGTTAGATAATTTTGATATCATTTTCCTCAACTCGGCATTAAATCTTTTGTTTTGGCGCAAAGATTCGATGTCGTCATAATTTTCCTCATCATTGATTTTATAATCGACCACCGCTTTAAGCGTTGCCATATATTTGGCTTCATTTTGTGCCGAATATTGTGCCCCAGCGGGGACGACGACACCCAAGATGGCTCCGGTTAAAATCAGACAAAAAAGCTTTTTCATGGTCGGGTTGCTTTCATTAATGATTTATTGTTATTTATTGGTTATATTAGCGATATTAAAGTCGGTTGACCATGTTTTTTTGAAAGTTATCAAATATGAACAAGAGCTTATGGGTTTTGCTTGATGACCGCCGCGGCAGTGTCGGACAAGCCAAAGGCATTATAAAAGCACTGGAAAATAAAATAGATGTTGTTGAGAAACAAATTGTTTATACGCCTCTGGGGAGTCTTCCTAATTGGATACGCGGCAAGACGTTGATCGGAGTAAATATCAGAGAATCCGATAATCTCAACCCTCCGTATCCTGATCTGGTTTTATCCACCTCAAGGAGAACCGTGCCCGTTGCCCGTTTTATTCGGCAAAAATCCAAGGAAAAGACTAAAATTATTCAACTCATGTATCCCAGCGAAGGCGTTGGGCTTAAGGATATGGCTTTGGTTATTGTTCCGGCACATGAAAGAGCTTTTAAACGCGTCGGAAAAAATATTTTTGTAATTACCGGCGCTCCAACCCGTATTTTTGATAATGTTTTGTTGCAGGAACGCGCCAAATGGGTCGAGATTTTTGCCCATCTGCCCCGTCCTTTGACGGCCGTTATTATAGGCGGCGGTATTAAAAATAAGCCATGGCCCTTGGAAAATGCCGAGGCATTAGCGGATAAGTTAAAGAAAATTCATGATAAAACCGGCGGGAGTTTTCTGGTGACTTCGTCGCGACGAACCGGCATAAAAGCAGAGCAAATCATTATGGATAAACTTAAAGGAATCCCTATGTATACTTACTTATGGGGCGAGAAAAAGGAGAATCCCATTATGGGTTTTTATGCTTGTGCTGACAGAATCGTCGTAACGGCGGATTCCGTATCTATGTGCTCGGAGGCCTGCGGATGCCATGTTCCGGTTTTGCTGTTTCAGGGACAAAACTGGCTAACAAGTAAACACAAACGGTTTGCATCTTCATTGGTCGAAAAAGGTTATGCACAGGATATAGACGCCGCTAATGCTCTTGATTTTTGCCCCGCAGGTGTTCTTAATCCGGCAAACGAAATAGCCGAGCAAATTTTAAAAATCTGCCAGTCCTAAATCGCTGGGTCTAAAAAAGTTTTGTTCTTCAGGTTTTTCCTCCAGAGGATTTTCTTTTCTTTCGGCTATTGTTTTTTGGAACATGCGGCCAAAATAAGTGTTCTTACGCCAAACAAACTGTGCGCGGAGTTCGGAAGAGGCAAATGTATTAATATCTCGGTCCCACAGGCGCTCGACAAACGGATTATATAGGCGATTGTACATCCGCACGACATAACGCAGAGGATGATAGAACAACGGGCGGTGCCAATCGACAAAAACAGCTTTGCCTCCTGGCTTGACCATTTTGAGAGCGTTATTAACTATTTTGGTTTTGCTGGCCGAAGGAACTTCTGATAAAAGCATAAAGCACAAAACCACATCATATTGCCCTTTGAGCTTTAGGTTTGCCGCATCTTGGCAAAAAACCTTCATCCCTTGATATACACGCCAATATTTTTCGGTAACCCTTTCTACCTGAAAAGGGTTAACATCAACAATATCATATTGTCCGTAAGCGCCGATGGCCATTGCCACTTCGTCAATTTCGTTGCCAAAGACCACTCCAAGCTGCAATAAACTTTGGCTCATTTTTAGCTCCTGAACCGCAGCATTGACCAATTTTTTGTATTGGAAAAGTGTTCGCAATGAACAGCCGAAAACATTGTCCATGGCGGCACATTTATTTTTGTCGCCATAGATATCGCCATAAATAACTTCCTGATAAGCCGGAAGTTTGGGCTTAGTGTTTTTAGCGATAGTCATTTTCCCTCTCTTGCATGATTTCTATTACCTTCAAAATGCTTTTTTGGTAACAATCCTGACTTTCGGATATCAGTGAGGACAGTTTTGATAGACGATTGTTGAGCATATCGTCCTCAATTTTGGTGCAGATACGCGAAAAATCTTCCATGCCAAAGACCAAACTACTGGAGCGCCAGCAATGAAAAACACGGCATTTTTCTTTGTTGGATATTTTTTCCAGATTATCCCATGACTTAGAAGATTCGGCCAGATAATCTTTCAAAAGTCCTTGCATTTTGTTCTTGCCAAAAATATCCAAATATTCATTTAACTGTTTTTTATTAATTTTTGTCATCTTTATTTAATAATCCTAATTGTGTTGCCGCGGCCACAGCCCCGGTGCGGTTATAAACATTAAGTAATTTTAAAATTGCTGTTACGTGCAGCTTAACGGTTCCTTCGCTCAAACCAAGCTCATAAGCGATTTGTTTATTTGATTCTCCTTTGGCGATCAGGCGCAGAACCTCAATCTGCCTAGCCGTTAAGATTTTGGCTTTTTCCTTCAGATCTTGGCTTGCCGAAAAATCTTCCACCTGTTTAAGCATATCAAACTCGTTTTGCGATGTTCCTTTGAGTAATTCCGCCGGAATATAAACACCGCCAGACAGTACCAAATTAACCGCCGACAAAATGACGGCATTGCTTGATGTTTTTGGGATATATCCGGCAGCACCGAGTTCTATTGTCTTTTGTACAATTTCGCGATCAAATACTGCCGACAGAATGATAATCGGCGTATCCGGAAGCTGGGCATGTATTTCTTTTAAGGCTTCGAGCCAGTGGGCGCCCGGCATGGCCAAGTCCGTCAAGAGCAGATTAAAGTCTTTTTGTTTTTCAATAATTGTTAGGATATCGCTGTAATTTTCGGCTTTGACGATTTCGGCCTGAGGACTAAAATCGGATAAAACCATTTCCAGCCCTTTTAGAAACAACTCATGATCGTCAGCAATTAGTATTTTCATGTTCTTTCTCCATAATTCCGCCAGTCACCGGCAGATGCCTGCCAAACGGATAAACTCGCCACTGCTGCCGTTTCGGCTCGTAAAATGCGCGGCCCAAGATTAATGTTTTTGACAAACAAACATTTATCAAGACGCGCGGCTTCTTCATCGCTGAAACCACCTTCAGGGCCAACAAGGATTGCCGCCGGATTGCCGGCAGACTGTCGAAAAGCATCGGCGGCTTCTTTACCCCGCCGGCGTTCGTCCGCAAAGAATAGCAAACGCTCGGGATTCCATGCACCTAAAAATTCTATAAGTTTTACCGGAGATACCACCTCCGGTACACTTAGTCTGCCGCATTGTTCGGCGGCTTCAACCGCTTGCGCAGCAAAACGTTCAACCTTTACACGCTCTGAATTTGTGCGCTCGGTTATAATCGGAATTATTTTAGACACGCCAAGTTCAACCGCTTTGGCTATGACGAAATCCGTTTGATCCTTTTTTAAGGGCGCAAACAGCAACCATATATCATTGTCTTTTTCCCGCAAACGCAATAATTCTTCGATCCGGACAATCGTCTTTTTTTTGTCTGACACCTCAATGCGACACAAAAACTCGCCATCCGTCTCATTAAAACAACGAATCTTTTCACCGGCATTACAGCGCATAACATTGCACAAATAATGCGAAGCTTTTTCCGAGAGCTCTGCTTTGCCTCCCAGAATCAGCTTTTTGTCCGTAAAGAGTCTGATGCGCCGAATTTCGTCCATCAATCAACCTTGATATAGAGAGCTTTATTTTCAACAACTTTTCCGCTTGGCAATTTTTTATCAAAATATACTTCGCTGCTTAAACTGCCTTGCTGCATGAATCTTATTTGATTGACGCCTTGTTCCGTCTTTTTGCCCAACAGCGAAAGAGCTTTTTTATTGTAGTTTGCCTCCCAAGAACTCTCATCCCCTTCTTCTGCCGGCAGGAGGACTTTTACTTCTCCGCGGGGCTGAAGATTTATTTCTTTGGTTACCGAATTGCGTAAGTCGACTTCTTTGGGCGCCGGCAGAGAAGCAGCCTCTTCTTTTGGTGCGCTCTGATTGCTGGCTTTGGGTCGATAGCCGCTGGTTGAAACAGAGTTGCTACTGACGACATTGCGATAAGACAAAGCATCTGATATTGATTGCCCTATCTGTGCCGATGCGTCAAAACATGCGCCAAACGCGATCATTATCGTCAACATTAAAAACTTAATCATGTCCTTTTTCCTTTGTTGTTAAAAATATGCACATTGGTGATATTTGTCCTTCTTTTATTTATTATATGGTTTATTTTAGTTATAATAAAGTGAATATTTCGTTACAAAATAAAAAAACAGGATTTTTGATGATTATAACTATTGACGGTCCGGCCGCCGCCGGTAAGGGGACCTTAGCCAAACGCTTGGCGGAAAAATACCATCTGGCCTATTTTGATACCGGAATGGTTTATCGTGCGGTTGGGCTAAAACTCTTGATCGCCGGTATTTCTCCCGATGACGCCGAAGCCGCGGAAAAGGCCGCTCGCGAACTTAGCTTTATTGAAATGCATAAATTGTCTGAGAGGCCTGAGTTTCGTTCGGCTGCTGGCGGACAGGCCGCATCTAAGGTAGCGGCATTGCCCAAGGTGCGTGAAATTTTACTAAAAATGCAACAGGATTTTGCTGTTAGCCCTAAATCGCCGACCGGAGAATCCATGTCCGGAGCGGTTTATGACGGCCGCGATACCGGCACGGTTGTTTGCCCTCATGCCGATATTAAGTTTTTTATTACCGCTTCGCCGGAAGTGCGTGCTATGCGGCGGCATAAGGAATATTTGCAAAAAGGTCTGGTCTCGGATTTTGAAGATGTTTTGGCGCAGACCAAAGAACGCGACCAAAGAGATTCTTCGCGCGCCGCAGCGCCATTGAAACCGGCGGAAGATGCCGTGATTATTGACACTTCAGGCATGGATATTGCCACCGTTTTTGCTGAGGCCTGCCGGATTATTGATGCCAAACTTTTTGCCTGAACCAAGATCCGCAGTGAGTTTCGATGCCCTGCGGGAAGACTAAAATAATGCCAAGATGATGCTTGAGCGACAAAGAAACGGCCTAATAAGCCACGGCACAACGGGTGTAGCCGAGTGTTTTCTTTGCGGATTGAGTTACAGATTTTGCACTATATAGATTCATTACCCAAGCCCACTCATCATCTTTCTCATTGGATGACCAAAAAAAGATATCTTCATAGACACCTTCACCAATAAGATGATCGGCATCGGGCAAAGAGGATAACCCTTCTTTAACTTTTGCTTTGTTGCTGTACAGCGTTTTAAGTTCGCTTATGCTGGGCAAAAATCCGCCGATATTTTTACACCAGCCGGCAGCCACGTTGGTACCATTTCCCATTCCCAATGCGGCAATAATTTTGTCGGTATTGGTCTGACCATCGGTATCGCTCGAATTGATAACTTCTAGTGTATAATTCTCTAAATCCGGTATATCTATGCCGTCGCCGCCCCAGTTTGTGCCTTGACGACGGTTTTCGAGGGTATCGGGGCTTTTGAGGGAAAGTGCCAGCCGTTTTGAGGTATCAAATACGATGCCTATCGGGCTTTTGCCTCTCGGCGCCGAAGTATAGCATTTTTTATCTTCGTACAAAACCGAGCCTATTTGGCACTCAATCTCTTTGTAAGGATTTGTGCAGTAAATTGCATTTTGATCAAACGGACATTTGAGCATTTTTTGTCCTACGCACCAGCTGGCATCATACGCATATCCAAGCTCTTCACAGGACGGCAGCGTTTGGCAGTTAATTGCCGCTGATGCTGCCGAACACAGTCCCAAAACCGCCGCACCGGCAAAAAGTAAGTATTTTTTCATATATCATCCTCCCTTCTGTTGCAAAAAAAGGAACCTTTTTTTGCAACAGAAGGGAATGTCAGAAAAAATGAGAAAAAACAAAGGAAAGAACAATTTTTAATTTACCAAAAAAGTGTTGCAAAAAAAGGTTCCTTTTTTTGCAACACTTTTTGTTACCATAACATGAACTACTTAAAAAAGCAATAATATTTGCGCCAGACTTTCTTCAATAAGCTCAGGACGCAAACGGACCTTTATCCGTTGCCATCATAAGCCTTAACTTTAATGTTATTTTTTGCTTGAAAAATAAATATTTGTATGTATAAATAGCTTCACTTGGTCTGTCGGGACGCGCCGGCAGGTTTCGTATTTGGTTCGCGTAAGTCCGCCGATATTCTCGGGTCTGGCATTTTGTTGAATAATATTTATGACTAATACAGAGTTAAAAATCCCTGAAACCAACGAAAATTTTGAAGCCTTGCTGAATGAACAGTTTGGCGACAATGGTATTACCGGCTCGGTCGTTAAAGGCACTATCATCCGCTTGACGCCTGATTATGCTATTGTTGATGTCGGTTTGAAATCCGAAGGACGTATTCCGTTGCGCGAATTCGGGCAAAATCCGGAGCTCAAAGAGGGCGATACGGTTGAGGTTTATGTCGACCGCTATGAAGATAAAGACGGCAACATCGTTTTGTCGCGCGAAAAAGCCCGCCGCGAAGAAGCTTGGAAAGATTTGGAAAAATCGCTTAATGCCGGCGAACGCGTCAACGGCGTTATTTTCGGTCGCGTCAAGGGCGGCTTTACCGTTGATCTTAACGGCGCTATTGCTTTCTTGCCCGGCTCGCAGATTGATATTCGCCCGATCCGCGACATTACGCCGCTGATGGGTGTTGTTCAACCGTTCCAGATTTTGAAAATGGACAAGGTTCGTGGCAATATCGTCGTTTCGCGCCGCGTTGTGCTGGAAGAGACCAGAGCCGAAGCCCGCGCTGAACTGATCCACGACCTTAAAGAAGGCGCTGTTTTGGAAGGTATTGTCAAAAACATTACTGACTACGGTGCATTTATTGATTTGGGCGGTGTTGACGGCTTGTTGCACGTTACCGATATTTCGTGGCGCCGCATCAATCATCCGGCGGAAGTTTTGTCCGTCGGTCAAACGGTTAAAGTTCAGGTTATCAAGTTTAATGAAGATACCCAGCGCATCAGTTTGGGTATGAAACAGCTTGAATCTGATCCATGGGTCAATGTCGAAGGTAAATACAAGGTCGGCGAGATCTACAAAGGCAAGGTAACCAATATTACTGATTATGGCGCGTTTGTCGAACTTGAGGACGGCATTGAGGGCTTGGTTCATGTTTCCGAGATGAGCTGGACTCGCAAAAATGTTCATCCGGGCAAAATCGTTTCAACATCTCAGGAAGTTGACGTTAAAGTTTTGGAAGTTGATGTCGATAAAAGACGCATTTCGCTCGGTATTAAACAGTGCACGCCGAATCCGTGGGCGGCATATGTTGAAGAACATCCGGTCGGCTCCGTTATTGAAGGCAAGATTAAAAACATTACCGAGTTTGGTTTGTTTGTCGGTCTTTCCGACGAAATCGACGGCATGATCCACCTGTCTGATATCTCTTGGAACAAATCCGGCGAAGAAGCTGTTAAGGACTACAGCAAAGGACAGGAAATCCAAGCCAAAATTATTGATGTTGATGTTGAAAAAGAACGTATTTCGCTCGGCATTAAGCAGTTGACCGAAGATAGCGTCAGTGCGGCGCTGGACAGCGTGAAAAAAGGCGATGTCGTTAAGGCCAAAGTAACGGCGGTTGATGATAAAGGCATCAGCGTTGAAGTCAACGGTTTGTCCGCCTACATCAAAAAAGGTGATTTGTCAAAGGACAAAGCACAGCAGCAGCCGGAAAACTTCAAAGAAGGCGACGAAGTTGAAGCCAAAATCACTTCGGTGGACAGAAAGAACTCAAAAATCGGTCTGTCAATTAAGGCTCTGGAAATCGACGAGGAGAAAAAAGCCCTAGAAGAATATGCTTCTTCTACCGGAAATTCGGCTCTCGGCGATGCTCTGGGCGAAGCCTTGAAGAAAAACGCCTAGTTTGCTTTCAAGCTTCTAAGACGCCTCTTAAATTTTGAGAGGCGTCTTTTTTTGCCTGATTTTGATAAAATTTATGCTATGCTTAACGTGGCTGTTCCGAAAAAAACAATCCCAATGCCGCGGAAAATAAAGACTATCTTCGGGTGCTTATTTCATATCCGGAGTTGCCGTCAGCAAATGAATTGGCAAAAGCAAAATCATGCGTGCTGACTGAATGAATCCGATAAAGCGTTTCGCCGGCTTCAACCTTATCACCAACCTTTTTAAGAAGATCAAGCCCCGCTCCAGAATACTGTGAAGCACCGGCCAAAACACCTATTTTATTGATTTGTTGATTATCTATGCTTTCAACCACCCCTGATTTGGAAGCAACAATATCACGTGTTAAATTTCCCAGCTGTGCCTGCGGCGCTTTGCCTTGCGCATAGATCATACGGTTTATTGTTTCCAGAGCTCTTCCCGAGGATAAAATTTCTTTGGCGACGTGATAACCTTGCCCACCACGAAGTTTTGGATCGAACTCCAGAATACGACCGGCCAGAAATAGCGATTTCTCAAGAAGATCCTGTGGTGCATCTTTTTTGTTGCGAAGAACTTTCATAACATCACGCGCCTCTAATACAGCGCCGACCCCATTGCCAATCGGCTCGCTGCCGTCTGTAATGACAGCGTCAATCTCCAGCGACAGCATATCGCCGACGTATTCAACTAATTTGCGAATCCGCATTGCTTCTGATGTTGATTTAATGCGAGACGAAGGACCGACAGGAATATCCAAAACCAAATGCGTTATGCCTGCCGCCATTTTTATCGCAAGGATAGAGGCAATAATGTGTTGCTGCTGGGTTAAGCCAAGGGAGCGTTCAACCGAAGATACTATTTTGCTGGCAGACGCAATGGATAAGGAGCCATAATCCGCTATTGCGCCACGGTTATCCTTTATTAACTGTTTCAACTTGGTTTCGTTGACATCAACGTTTGCCAAAACAGCAAAAACATCCGCCACGCCGGAACATGATGTAAGAGACCGCGCCGCCGTTTTGGGCATTGGCAGGCCATAAGCCGCAACAATTGCCGTAATGATAATATCGGTTTTATTTCCCGGAACACCGCCCAAACAATGATGATCAACAACAATATTCTCATCATCCCAGCGGATAATATCATCTCCGGTTAAAGCTTCCGTCAGGGATAAAACCTCTGCCGCCGTCATAAATGAACCCGAAGCGACCAAAAATGATGCTATATCCATATTAGAATAACGTCCTGCGACAATATCCTTAACCACCGCATTGTATTCTCCGGATGATAGAATATTTCCGGCTATTTTGCGCTGCAAAATGCCGGCGGACGGAGGCAACCCCGCCATACTCAGACTGACATTGGCTCCTTCGGGAAGATTAAGGCGAGAAAAAGCCTCGGTATTAAGGCCTAGTTCCTTTGGCGCAAGAATTGATGCGTCATCAATAATTTCTAGAAAAGCATATATCGGCGCCGCACCGCCATGAATCTCTACTTTGGTAATGTCTTTGATGTCATCGACTTTGTAAGTATCGCAATCTTTGTGTAAATAGGCAATATTTTCGTTAAAAGAATTAATGGCTATATGTTTCAATGACAGCATGCAACACCTTTGAGCAAAATTTTATGTCTAATGCCTGTTTAATAAAAGTCTCAGAATTTTAATTAGTTTAGCGCGCATTTCCAACCGACCGACGACTATATCAACCATGCCGTGATCGCGCAGATATTCAGCTTTTTGGAAGCCTTCCGGCAAGGTTTCGTGAATGGTTTGTTCGATAACGCGCGCACCGGCAAAGCCGATAATACACCCCTGCTCGGCAATATGAATATCGCCAAGCATAGCAAAAGATGCCGATACACCTCCGGTCGTCGGATCTGTTAAGACGGAAATATAGGGAATGTTTTTTTCTTTTAATTGATTAACGGCGGCCACCGTACGCGCCATTTGCACCAAGGACAACATTCCTTCCTGCATCCGTGCGCCGCCCGATGCCGAAATAATAATCAAGGGCGCTTTGGTTTTCAGCGCAAACTCTGCCGCGCGGACAATACCCTCTCCGACAGCCGTCCCCATAGATCCGCCCATAAAAGAAAAATCTAATGCGGCGATAACGGTTTTAATACTACCAAGCTCTCCGGAGGCAACTAAAACAGCATCATTGTGTCCCGTCAACCGGCGATAAGCCCGCAAACGATCTGTATATTTTTTGGAATCCTTAAAATTGAGAGGATCGTCCTGAAGTTTCGGAAGTGTTAACAATTTATAGCGGCCGTCGTCAAACAGCATTTCAAAACGTTTTTTTACCGGTAGGTGCAAATGGTGGCCGCAAAAAGAGCAAATATAACTGTCTTTGTCCAATTCCCGATTAAACAACATTTGCCCGCATTCCGGACACTTTGTCCAAAGATTATCAGCAATTCCTTTTGCTGTTGTCTTTTTTATCTTCGGGCGGACAAAGTCAGAAATCCAATTCATCAACTTTTCTCCCTGCCGACGAAAGCTTCTTTGACGCGCGCAGACCAAGACGGCTTTTCTTCTTCCGGCAAAGCGGCTTTCATGGTTTCTATATTGCCTTGAAGACCTTCGACTTCTTTGGTTAATTTTTCTTGTTCTTTAGATAATTTTTTATTTTGTTTTTTTTGTGCACGGAGATCTTGACGAATTTGGGCATATGACATCCACGTAAAAAGCCAGCCTATGATGTAGCCAAACAACAGCAGGAAAATTATTGCCACACTCAGAGAAACGGTTATTTCTATGCCCGTCGGCCAAAGATTGAATACCGCCATATCATTATTAACAAAAGCAAAGATCAAAACCGCCAAAGCCAGCGGTATTCCTATAAGTGCTTTAATAAAACCCATAACAGCCGCTCCTTATTACTTATATCTAATAAGAGACGGAAACCGCTCTTATTTTTTGTTTAACGATTCAAATAATTGCTTGCCGGTTTTGAAGTGGGGAATTTTACGCTCCTCAACTTTTACTTGCTCTCCGGTGCGTGGATTTTTAGCCAGACGCGGGCTGCGGGTGCGAACCGAAAAAGCTCCGAAGCCTCTAAATTCTACACGGTCTCCTTTAGCCAGCGCCTCAACGATCGAATCGAAGACGACGGAAACAATGCGCTCAACATCTTTTTGCAAAAGATGCGGATTTTTGGCGGCAATTTTTTCAATTAATTCAGATCTTGTCATTTTTTATTCCTTTATTACTTAAAAAGTGAACCATACAATTTTATTTATTAATATACCATATTTGCAAAAAGCCAATAATCCTTTTCGCATTTATCCAAAAAAATTACTCATTGGCAACCTGACGAACAAGAGCCGGCGGTTCTTCTCCCCCAAGCTCGATGTTTTCGATTTTTTGGATACGGCGGGTAATTTTGCCTGATGAGATCTTTATTTGTTCAATATCATCGCCGGCCGACTTAAAATGACGGCTCAGATTTTCAACCCTTTCATCAAGACGGCAAATATCTTCTATCAGTACGCCGACTTCTTTTTGGATAACACCGGCCTGTTCCTGCATACTGGCATCTTTTAATATGGCTCGAACCGTATTTAAGGTTGCCATTAAAGTGGTTGGAGAGACAATCCAGACTTTTGCTTTGTACGAAGCTTCCACCGCATCAACAAAATTAGCATGCAATTCTGCATAAATAGCCTCACTCGGCAGAAACATCAGCGCAGATTCCGCCGTCTCACCGGAGACAATATATTTTTCAGCAATATCTTTTACATGCTTTAGAACCGAAGCCTTGAAAAGACGTCCGGCTTCGAGTTTTTCGCGGTCATTTTGCGCATGGCGCAGAGCATAATAGCTTTCTAACGGAAATTTAGCGTCAATCACTATATTCCCCGGCGGGTTGGGCAGCTTTAACAAGCAGTCGGCTTTTTTGCCGTTGCTCAGCTGAGCTTGAAAAGTATAAGCGCTCGGCGGCAAAATCGAAACGACCAAATCATTTAGCTGAATTTCACCAAAAGCACCGCGCGCCTGTTTATTAGACAAAACCTCCTGTAAAGAAACGACTTGTTCAGATAATGAAGATATTTTTTGCTGCGCGGCATCGATTTTTGCCAGCCGCTCGCGCAAAGCACCCAGCGTTTCATTTGTTTTGGCCGCATTTTGTTGCAGGCCGTCTCCGACACTTTTGGCCACGGCCAAAAGTTTTTCATCGACCAGCTTTAGAACCGCTATTTTTTGTTCGTTCAAGGCTGCCAGCAAGCGGCTTTGCTCTTGCAGATTTGATTCACCCAATGACGCCAGCCGACCTGCCAGTTCGCCTTGAGATTGCAACAAAAGATCCTTTACCCCTTTTTTATCGCGGCAAAACAACAAAAACAGCAGACTGCTTGCCAATAACGCCAAAACAACCAGAATGATTACCCCAATATTTTCAAGAATAAAATTATTCAGATTTTGCAAGACGCCACCCCATTTTCAAAAATTTATCCGTTCTTTTTCTTTTTAATTCATCGCCCGTCTGTGCTTTGAGTTCTTTCAGATGGCGGGCTATAACATCGCCGACATGAGTGATAATCTCGGTATGGTGCCGTTGCGCGCCACCGGCCGGTTCTGTTATAATTTCATCAATAATTCCCAAACGCCTTAAATCTTGCGCCGTCAAACACAAAGCCTCCGTTGCCTCTTTGACTTTGGAAGCCGAGCGCCAAAGAATAGACGCACAACCTTCCGGCGAGATGACTGAATAAATTGAGTGCTCCAGCATTAAAACGCGATTAGCTGCCGCCAATGCAATGGCGCCGCCCGAACCGCCTTCGCCAATAATGGTCGAAACAAAAGGAACTTTCAATTTTAGGCAGCGCTCTATGCCGGAAGCAATGGCCTGCGCCTGACCGCGCTCTTCAGCCTCGACTCCCGGAAATGCGCCGGAAGTGTCAACAAAAGCCAAAACAGGGAGCTTAAATTTATCGGCCAGATCCATCAGCCTTTGTGCTTTGCGATATCCTTCCGGTTTTGCCATGCCAAAATTATATTTGACCCGTGTTTCCAAGTTGCTGCCTTTTTCCTGTCCGATAACTACAACTGATTGTCCGCGGAAACATCCTATGCCGCCAACCATGGCCGGATCATCAGCAAAATTCCGATCTCCGCAAAGCGGCTCAAAATCTTCTATCAATCCATTGACATAGTCCAAACAGTGCGGACGTGCCGGATGGCGCGCAACCAATGTTTTTTGCCACGGTGTCAGGTGCAAATATAACTGCCTGAATAATCTGGTTAGTTTTTTTTGTAAGCGCGAGATTTCAGCGTCAATATCCAGACCATCGCTTATCTCAAGCTGTTTTAGCCGCTCGATTTTTTCTTCTACTTCTGCAATATTTTTTTCAAAATCCAGAGCGATGACCGTTGCCTCTTCCATTAGCTTTCTCTTTATCTGACAAATGAAATTCTTTTTTGCTTTTTATAGCACAGTTTTCTTGCAAAAGCCAAGTTATTTTTCTTTTGTGTAAGAAGCGCCGATTTTTATTGGAAAAGCAATTATTTTCAGGTAAGATGTGATCCTATAGAGATGTGTTTTGGGAGATAGGGATGGTTGCCTTTGTTTTTTTCGGAGCCATTTTTTCGTCAGTCGTATGGTTGATTTATGCTTTTCGCTTCGTTAATTCAGCCTTGAGCGGCATGGCTCTGGCTGATGCCGGAATATTAAACGTTTTGTTATATGTTTTGTTTATCTGTTTGCCTCTTCTTTTGATTTGGTTTGTTTTTGGTTTTGTAAACCAATATTTATACAACCGTATGACCAGCCGGCAATTATTTAAGCTTTTTTCGCAGATGAAGAAGAATCAGGATTATTCTGATCTTTTGGCCAGAATAATGTTGGAAACAGAGCAAAACATCAAAGATTCTTTCGTTCTTGGCCGCTTTGAACTGTTGATTGCCGATATGAATGAACTTTTGAGCGAGTTTTTGCAACGGACACGCCTGATTTCTTCCGAACAAACAGAACATCTTTGGACCAAAGTGCAAAATGGCGGGAAATGGTCTTTTGGCAAGGTTTTGATTGAAAATTATAATCGGCAGCCATCGTTTCAGAAAAAAATTTTTGATGATGCCGGCGATGACCAGTTGCTAGCCGGAACCATCATGGAATTTTGCGCAAGGTACCAAACACTTTTAGGTATTTTGGAAAAGCACGATAAAGAATGTGTATTGTCCGGAATTATTGAAACGGGCGTTTTTGGCAAAGTGTTCGCCATTTTGGCACCGATTGCCGACGGACTGCAGCGCACAAAAGATGTTTTTGTTTCTAATGAAAAAAATACTCAGCCTTTATTCCATAATAATACCCAGCCTGATGTTGATAACAATCAGCCAGAGCCGTCCTTCAAGAAGACAGAGCCTCTTTCCGGCGCTCTGGGAAACAAAATAAACTCCTTTTTAGAAAAATTTAAGTCTGACAAAAGCACAACCCAAACAGAAACATCTTTAGACAAAGACGCTTTTTCGCTGGCGTTGGAACGCAGTTTCGGCGAAACAATCCCTGTTAAGGAAGAACCTGTTTTTGAAACAGGGGAAACAGTTTCTTCCGAAAACAAAGGAGAAGTAAGTTTTAATTTGCCGCCAAGCGAAGAAGACGAAACGACCAAGACGATGCAACAGGCTTCTCAGCAGTCAACGGAATTGGGAACGCAGAAAACTCTTGATTCTTTGAAAAAGGAATGGAAAAAAATGGACAATACAACCGTTGTCCAAGATGAAGAGGATCTGACTTATCCCTTTGGCGGATGGACAGATGCCGAAAATTATCAAAAATAGTTTATTGGGCGTTTTGTGCTTATTGTTTTCTTATCCGGCTAACGCAGGTGTTTCTGTTGTTGAGGCTTTTGCGTTGCAGGGAGAACCCAAATATGCCGCCGATTTTTCAGCTTTTGAATATGTTAATCCTCAGGCGCCTAAAGGCGGCAAGATAACTTTGCCTGCTTACGGAAATTTTGATAATTTTAATCCTTTTATTTTCAAAGGAATGGCTTTTGCCGAGGCGGCGGAGCTGACGCTGGAGAGCCTCGGTTATTCGCCGGTTGATGATCCGACCACCGCTTACCCGCTGCTGGCGGAGAAATTTGAGCTTTCGGAAGACGGCTCTTTTATCGGTTTTATTTTGGATGGCGATGCCAAATTTTCTGACGGCTCTCCTGTGACGGCAGACGATGTTGTTTTTAGCTTTAACACTTTAATTGAAAAAGGCGCGCCGCTTTACAAAATATATTATCAAGATGTTGAAAAGGTTAAAAAAATTAATAACCGTCATGTGCGCTTTTATTTTCGCCAAGGCTCAAATAACCGCGAATTGCCTTTGATATTGACACAGTTTAAAATTTTTTCGGCCAAAGATTTTGCTCATAAAGATTTTGCGATGCCGATGCTCGTTCCGCCCTTAGGCAGCGGTCCCTATATTATCGGTGATTTTGAAGCCAATAAATTTGTCGAGCTTAAGCGGCGCCCAGATTATTGGGGGAAAGATCTATCGACACGGCGCGGTTTTTTTAATTTTGATACCGTCAGATTTGAATTTTATCAGGATACTACTGTAACTTTACAGGCCCTGTTTGCCGGAGATATTGATGCCCGTGAGGAATATATTGCTAAAATATGGGTCAGCGGTTATGACAATAAACTGGTTCAAAACGGTGATATCATCAAAGAAGCAATCCCTCATAACAATCCGGCCACACTGCAATTCTTTGGCTTTAATACGCGGCTTAAAAAATTTTCTGATGCCAAAGTGCGCGAAGCCATCGGACTGGCTTTTAATTTTGAATGGGCTAACGAAAAGCTCTTTTATAATCAATATGAAAGGTTGGACAGTTTATTCTGCAATACCGATTTAGCGGCCAAAGGATTGCCCGAAGGCAAAGAAAAGAAAATTCTGGAGTCTTTTCGCAGTCAACTCCCTGAAAAAATATTTAATGAGCCGATCGTTATGCCCGATAACAGCTCGCCCCAAAAACAAAGGCAGAATCTGCGCCGCGCGGTTAAACTTCTGCAAACGGCCGGATATGATTTTGTTGACGGCAAGATGACGAATCTGGAAACAGGAGAGCCTTTGGAAATAGAAGTTTTGAGCAACTCATCAAACGGTTCGTCTTTTACCAGAGTCATGCTGCCATTTATTGAAAATTTGCGCAAAATCGGTATTAAAATGACTTTTCGTAATTTAGAGGTTAATATATTTAAGAACAGGCTGGATAATTTTGAATTTGAGATGGCTATTCTTGCTTATCAGCTGAGCAATATGCCCGGCAATGAACAAAAAGAAATGTGGGGGTCTCAGTCTGCGGATGTCAAAGGATCTTTTAATATCCTTGGCGTGCAAAGCACGGCGGTCGATACGATTATTAACGGATTAATCAACGCCAAAGAGACTAAGGATTATCTGGCTTATGTCAGAGCACTGGACAGGGTTATCATGCAGGAGCATTATTTTATTCCGCAATGGTTTTCACCAGCCCAAAGAATTGCTTATAACAAACGGCTGAAGCACAAAAAAACAAACATAAAAACAGGCGTAAATATCCACAGTTGGTGGCTTGAGGAGTAAGAATATGCGTCGTTACATCATCAAAAGACTCGCGTTGATACCCATTACGCTTTTGGGAATTTTAGCCCTTAATTTTATTATCGTTCAATTTGCGCCAGGAGGTCCCGTCGAATATGTTTTGGCAAAATACCGCGGTATGAACACCGAAACGACCGGCATGATTTCCGGAAGCGGCGCCGCCAGAATGGAAAGTGGCGGAAGCCGCTACAAAGGTGCTTCTGGTGTTCCGGAAGATTTGGTTAAGGAACTTGAAAAACAATTTGGATTTGATAAGCCTGCGTATATTCGTTTTATAAAAATGGTAAAAGATTATGCATCTTTTGACTTCGGAAAAAGCTTTTATCGGGATAAAACCGTTGCCCAGCTCATTTGGGAAAGGATGCCGGTTTCAATTTCACTCGGATTGTGGTCGACACTGATCATTTATTTGATTGCCATTCCGCTCGGTATTCGTAAAGCGGTTTATGATGGCTCTAAATTTGACGTAACAACGTCTTTTGTCGTTGTTATCGGCTCGGCCATTCCGGTGTTTTTGTTTGCGGTTTTTTTGATTGTCTTTTTTGCCGGCGGAACATATTTAAGCTGGTTTCCATTGCACGGCCTGACATCTGACAACTGGAATGATTTATCTTTCGGCGCAAAAATCGGCGACTACTTTTGGCATATTACCCTGCCGGTATTTTCTATGGTTGTCGGTGGCTTTGCCTCACTTACCATGCTAACCAAAAATTCTTTTTTGGACGAGATTAACAAGCCTTATGTGTTGACCGCTCGTGCTAAGGGGTTGAGCCAGAATCGGGTACTTTACGGACATATTTTTCGCAACGCCATGTTGGTTGTCATTGCCGGTTTTCCGTCGTTGCTGATTAAAATGCTGTTTACCGGATCACTGTTGATTGAGGTTATTTTTTCTCTGAACGGTATTGGGCTTTTGGGATATGAGGCCATCATGACACGTGATTATCCCGTTATTTTTGGAACGATGTATATTTTTGCTCTTATCGGTTTGGTTTTAAAATTGATTTCAGATATCACCTATTGCCTGATTGATCCGCGAATCGACTTTGAGGCACGGCAAGTTTAGATTCTGTTGTTTTTTACGGGGGTTAACAGTTTCTTGATGGTCTCGGACAATGAGGATTCTTGATTATTTTCTATAATATCTATGATATCTAATTCTTGTTTGTCTAACCGACGATTAATACCCAATGAATCATAGTATTGTTTGGCGCTGTTGTATAATTTGGCTGCCTGCAAACTGTTTCCGCCAGCATAAAGATGTTCGGACAAATGTCTGCTGGCATTGGCGATTTCGGCAACATCTATTTCTCCGTCAGCAAAATCAAGCACATTTTGATAGGCCCAGACGGCTTTTGACGTTGAATTAGCTTTTTGATAAACATCGCCAAGGCGGCTCCAAGCCACAACATTTGAAGACATAAGCTCAACCGCTAATTCATAGGCGGAAGTTGCCAGCATAATATCATTAATTTCGGACAAAGAACCAAAACAACAAGCATAACCCGAAACATCACGGTATATCTGTTGGCGTTTTTCTTCTGAAGATGAGTTATTGGCACGATCGATATTTTCATCCATTAATTTTTCAAGCAAAGCTAGAGCCGGCGACGGATCGCCATTGGCCAAATGGAGCAAGGCTTGTTCTTCACCAGGGAGTTCGGAATATCGTTCAAGCCGTGAAAATTTTCCGGAGATGCAAATACTGATAAAACTTTTAACCGCATCAATAATCTTCAGAATCTCGTTTTCATCGGCCATACCCTGACTTTTATAGTTGACCGTCTGCGCAATTTTAAGATCATCAACACCCCTGCCAAGCATGTCCATTACCAAGCCAAGGAGCTGGCTCAGCTCTTTTCGGCTTTGATTGTAGGACAAGGCTGCCGCATCTATCGCAGATGCCGTTGATAATTCTGCCGGCGGGATGCGCCCTTTTTGCCAATCTAAATCTATTACCGGTTCTTTGCTGCGGGAATAGATATTTTTTTCTTTTTTAGTTTCTTCAGCGTCATCTTTTTTGTTTTTTTGGGGTTCGGATTTTTCTTTTTTTTGCGCCTCCTCGTCTTTTTTTTCTTTTTCCCGTCTTTGAGCCAAGGCCAAATCCAATTCCTTTTGTAACTCCCTTTCTAATTCTTGCTGTTCTTCGTTATTAAACAAATTTATGACGTCTTCTTCCCCTGTGTCATCTTTTTCAAGATTTTTTTGCGGATTGTTGCTTTTGATGAAAAAAATGATATTGCGAACGTAAATAATAACAATCAAAAACAAAAATAAAAGCAATGCTAGCATCATCAAAACCAGTGAAACAGCCTTGAGACTGCCCGTGCCGGATAAATATGCATTGAATGCCTGCGCCAAAAAATCGGCTTTCAGAGAAAGCGTCGCCCAAATATCTAAAGATCCAAATTGTTCCATCATTTATTCTCAACCATTTACAAAAAATTTTTTTGTCCTATAATGGGTTTGGTTGCGATATTTAACTTAATACAAACAAATTAACAATGGGTTACTTAAGCCAAAAAAAACGCCAAACACGAGAAAATATTTTCTTTTGGACGACCGCCGTTATTCTTGCTCTTTTTACGGCCAGAAACTTTGCCGATGCCAAGGATTATGCCGGCTTTTTTAATTTGTTTCATTTATATTGTTTGTCCGGCGTATTAATGTTTGGCGCTTTGTGGCGCCGAAAATACAGGGCTGTTTTATTTTTTGGCCTTCTTTTGCTGATTAATTTCACGGTTTTATCTTCTTCGACAAACATTTTTTTGTCCGATGATTTTAATGGCAAGCAAGCTCTTACCTTTGCTTTTGTTCCTGAAGGAAAGCCTTTGCTTGGCAGTGCGGATGCCAATGTTATTTCTGCCGGTTCGGTTATTATTAATCATCATTATACCGCACCTTATGTTGTTTTGAATTATGCTACGCCAATAACTTTGGTCATGGTTGATTTTCGACAGGCACAAGATGACGAATATCCCATAATATTTGGAAATTTGCGTGATTTTATGCTGACGCAAGATAATCCTGTTATTATTTTTGGCGAATTTGGCATTTCTTCTTGGAATAAATCATTTAAACAATTTATGAAGATTTCCGGCTTATCCGTTAAAAACCGGCTGTTGTTTACAAAAAATTCTCCTTATAATATTTTTTCTACTCCAAGTTTCTATGTTTTGGGCTTCAAGGAAATGGGAATCTCGGATATTTGCATTGAGGAAAAAGACGGCAAAAAAATTGTCCGGATTAACGGTTCTTTTAATCCAGATAATTCTTAAGCCTGTTGTATAAGTCATCATCCACCGTCTGAGCATAAGCAAGAGCTGCCTCAAGATTTTTGTAAAAAGCCTCGAGATTGCCGCATTTTTTTTCAGCTACGGCTAAATTAGCATAGTCAACGGCTATTCCTATATTGCGGTCGTTTGAAAACTCATATTTTAAAGCCTGATTAAACAGAGTTCGGGCGCGCTTTGTTTGCCCTTTTTGCAGCAGAATTAAACCCAAAAGCGTATAGGCATTGGCGACATGAAAACAGCAACGGTGTTTTGTTTCTTTACGGATAATCTTTCGTAAAATAAGCTCAGCCGATGTAAAATCCTGAAGTTG
Source organism: uncultured Alphaproteobacteria bacterium (assembly GCA_944393715.1). GTDB lineage: Bacteria > Pseudomonadota > Alphaproteobacteria > RF32 > CAG-239 > CAZU01. The sequence continues at coordinate 46,335 of CALYBB010000036.1, read as the reverse complement.
AAACAAAGCTTCTGCCGACAAATAAAGGCTTTCAAAACCAGCCGAAAAATTTTGGTTATGAAAATATTTTTCGGCAGCGGCAGCCGCTGTTTGGGCTGCATTTTTCCATTTTTTGTCAGCGAAACAAGCTCGAGCCAAAATTTCTTCGGCCAATGCACGGCCTGCCTTCCGGCGGTGTCCTTCGGCTGCCTGACGCGCCAGACGAAAGGTTTGTTCCAGATCACCGCGTTGTAACGCCGTCATTGCCTGATGACTTATGACAAAATAATAATTTTCCTTATCTCCGATTGCGATGAAAATTTTTGCCGCCTGAGTTAAATAGTCATCCGCTTCGGCAAACCGCCCCTGCAAAGATAACAATGAAGCTAACTCATTCATTGTTTCTGCCTCATATTTGGCGGCAAAAATCGATTGATATAGCTTTAAGGCTGATCGCAACATGATCTCTGAAGTATCAAAAACACCGCTAATGCGGTAAATTATTCCCTGTAAGAAATATACTGAAGCTTCTTCAAACAACCAGTTTTTCCGTCGAAAAATTTTCAGACTTTGAGCCGCCGCAAGAGAAGCTGTTTGCAAATCTCCTTCATATAGGGCAATTCTTGCCGTCAACAAAGAACGCAGCGCGTGCAACGAAGGAGATAAACGAACATCTTTGATTTTGTTTAACATCTCAAAAGCTTTGTCATAAAGGCATTGCCGCCAAAAAATCTCGCCTTGCAACAGATAGTACAAGGCGTCGTGTTTGGAATCGGGATTGGCTTTGCCGTATATCATCAGACGAAGTTTATCGCACAGCATGGGATCTGTTATTTCGGATATTAACTTTTTATATTTTCCTGTTTGAGCCTCTTTGAGCAGTCGCGCTCTATAGGCGCTGCGGCAACGAAAAATAAAATACACAAGTTGTTGCAATACCGGTGTTGAAAAAAAAGAACCTTTGACTATGTCTCGGCTAATGATTTTTTGCCAAACCTGACGCCGCAGCATGGCTAACTTAATGCCGATCCAGATTATCGCGGCAATAAAAAAACAGGTAATAAAAATCAGAATCAAATATCGCATCAGAACATATTTCTTTACTCAAAATTAGTTTTTATGGTTTTATTATGCTGGTAATAGTTTACCAAAAATTTAATATGACAGGGGTTTTTATCATGAGCATTTCCAAACTGCATCCAGATCAATTATATGCCCGATGCGATCCGCAAAAATTCACGTTTTCTTCCACTGCCGAGCTGGAGGAGCGGCTTTCGGCATTGGGGCAAGACAGGGCGTTGGCTGCCGTTGAAATAGGAATTAACATCCAGTCAAAAGGTTATAATCTGTTTTGCTTAGGCCCCGAAGGAACCGGCAAGAGTTCTCTGGTCAAAAGAGTGCTTGCCAAAGAGGCAAAAAAACGCCCCACCCCTGATGATTGGGCTTATGTTTATAATTTTGACGAGCCGTATAAACCTCTGGCGATATCTTTTCCGGCCGGTACAGCGACCGATTTTGCTAAAGATATTGATAAATTGATTGAAAATTTTGCCGCTGCCATTCCGGCCATTTTTGAGAGCGATGAATACAAAGCCGGCCTGAACATCATTCAGGAAAAATACAAGCAGTCCAAGGAAAAATATATTAAAATGCTGCAAAAAAAGGCAAAAGGCAAAAGCGTCTCTCTCTTGCATATGCCGGTTGGGTTGGTGGTGGCACCGGTCAAAAACGGCGAGGTTCTGAGTCCGGAAGCCTTTGAAGAATTGCCTGAGAACGAGAAAAAACAGCTGATTGAAGACTTAAACCAAATGCAAGCCGAAATCGAAAATTCGGCACAAGATCTGCCGGCATGGGAGGATAAGCAACGCGACGAAACCACTCGGCTGCGCCTTCGTTTTCTTAAAGAAGCTGTCAAAGGGCCGATTGACGAACTTCATGCCAAGTACAAGGGGCATAAACAGGCTAATGGCTTTTTGAAACGTATTCAAAAATATATTTTGGAAAATGTTGAAGAATTCTTGCCCTCCGCCGAATCATCCACTCCGACCGAAGGCGAAGATCCTTTAAGCGCCCTGTTATCAAAAATAAAACAACCGGAAGAAGACAAATATGCAAAATTTAAGGTTAACGTTATTGTTAAAAATGAACCGGGATCCGGCGCGCCAATCATCCATCTTGATCATCCGACACAAGGCAATTTGGTCGGTAAGGTTGAAAGAATCCAGCAATACGGTGCTTTGTTGACGGATTTTACCTTAATTAAGGCCGGCGCCCTGCATCAAGCTAATGGCGGCTTTTTGTTGATTGACGCACGCAAAATGTTGATGCAGCCGTTTGCCTGGGATTCACTCAAACGCGCCATTGCTTCAAAACTTATAAAGATTGAGGCACCGAGCGAAGAAACCTCTTTTACCACTATCTCGCTTGATCCGCAGCCGATACCTCTGCGCGTTAAGATTATTTTGACCGGCGACGCTGATCTTTATGAACTCCTGAGCGAGAAAGATCCGGATTTTTCGGACTACTTCAAGGTTGAGGCCGATTTCGGCATTTTGATGGATCGCAACAAAGAAAACGAGATTGAATATGCTAAGCTTATCGGGTCTCTGTCCAAGAAAAAACATTTGCGCTCGCTCAACCGTCAGGCGGTGGCTAAAGTTATTGAATATTCGTCGCGACTGGCCGAAAGTTCGGAAAAATTGACCGCACATATTTCTTCCATCGGCGATTTGCTGCGCGAGGCTGATTATTGGGCACGCAAGTCAAAATCAAACCATATCGGGAAAAATCATATTGATCAGGCCATTAATGCTCAAATTTATCGCAGCGGCCGAATTAAAGATGCGATGTTGGAACAAATCGACAAAGGAACGATTTTGATTGATATAAAGGGCAAAAAAGTCGGCCAAATTAACGGCTTGGTGGTTTATAATTTTTCACGAACCAGCTTTGGCAAACCGGCGCGGATTACGGCTCAGGTCAGGATCGGCAAGGGCGAGTTTATTAATATTGAACGCGAAGTTGAAATGAGCGGACCGATTCATAGTAAAGGTGTTTTGATTTTAGAGAGTTTGCTTTCTAACAGGTTTGCCAAATATTGTCCTCTGTCTTTAACCGCGTCAATCGTGTTTGAACAGTCTTACGGCGGGGTGGACGGCGACAGCGCCTCTTCAACCGAATACTACTGTCTGCTTTCGGCAATATCTGGAATCCCAATTAAACAAAATATTGCCGTAACCGGATCAATTAACCAATTTGGAGAGGTTCAGCCGATTGGCGGCGTTAATGAAAAAATCGAAGGCTTTTTTGATGTCTGCCAGCATCAGGGACTGACCGGCGATCAAGGAGTGATTATTCCGCGGACCAACGTGGCGGATTTGATGTTGCGCGAAGATGTCGTTCAGGCGGTTGAAGAAGGAAAGTTTAATATTTATGCCGTGGATACGGTTGACGATGGTATTGAAATCTTGACCGGAATCAAGGCCGGAACCGCTGACAAAAATGGCAACTATCCGAAAAAAAGCGTTAATTATGCCGTACAGCAGGGGCTTAACCATTTTTACAAATGTTATGCCCGCTATGCAAAAGAAACGCACGGCTGTTTGTAATATATGTTTTAGAGCCGCACTTTTTGAAGCAAGGTTGTGTTTTTTTAGTTCAGGCCGCTTGTTATGAAATTGCAACGAGCGGCTTTGTTGTCCTTCCTTCTGTCATGCCGCCTTGCTATTTAAAACTGTCATCGCTCCGTTAGGCAGGCATTCCTCTTATTTAAACTGTCACCCCTCCCGTCCAAGCATTCTTCCTATTTAAACTGTCATCGCTCCGTTAGGCAAGCATTCTTCCGCCGGATCAGCGATCTTCCGCTTGTATTATAAACAGTGGAAGATGCCTGAGCCTCACTTTGTTCGGCGGCATGACATTGTTTGGGTGCGCCTAAAGCCTCGGAGGAATGACAGTTTAAAGTTTAATGTCATTCTGAGGAGCATTTCTTTTCTTGTCATTCTGAGGAGCAACAGCGACGAAGAATCTAAGAGATCCTTCGCTCACGCTCAGGATGACGGGAAAGAGGGATAGGATGACAGTGAAAAGGGGCTCAGGATGACAAGAAAAGGGAGATAGGATGACGGTAAGGAGGAGATCCTTCGCTCCGCTCAGGATGACAGTAAAGGATGCTTAGGTTGACAATAAAAAAAAGGATGACAGAAAAAGATTCTTCGTTGAAGATTTTAGACCTTAAGCTGATAGCCGCCGTCCGAAGTCAGGATCAGTTGTGCTTCCGGATTGTCTTTTTCAACTTTTTGACGCAAACGGTAAATATGCGTTTCGACCGTGTGGGTAGCAACATCAACCGAATAACCCCATACTTCCCGCATTAGATCATTTTTGCTTATGATACGCTCTTGGTTTTTGTATAAATATTTGATGATAGCTACTTCTTTTTCGGTTAGTTTGGTTGTTTCATCATTGCGGCAATTCAGAATCTCTTTGCGTGCCGGATACAGAATATAGCGGTTAAACTCTAAACTGCCGTCTGCCGATCTTTCAAAAACATTGATAGCCGCTTTAATCATATCTAAAAGATGGCTCAAAAAAAGTGGCTTTTCCAAAACCTGCCACGCGGCTGTCGGCATATTGTTTTGCGATGTTAAAAAAATCAGCGGCGTTTTAAGATCTTTAGCCGTTATTTCGTGCAAAATATCCTCTTTTTCATCAATGACTACAACATCGGCATTTGTAATTGCGTTAGCAATATTAAACTCTGGTGCGTAGCGGCTTATCTGATCTAAAAGATCCGCCTTAAAAACCTCATTGTCTGATATCACCAAAATATTCGGCATTAAAAACTTACTCCCAAACCGGCAACCGCCGCCCAGCCTGTTTCGCTCTCGCCGGCAGCATCATAGTCGACATAAGCGGCGGCCGCATAAATATCGACATATTTATTAAAACCGTATTGGTTGGAAAAGGCAACTATTTTGTTGCGGTTGTCCGCGTTATCGGCCTTGCTGTCAAAGTAAGTTAATGCCGAGGCAAACGGGCCTATCTCATAACCTAAACCTATATTCCACGCACAGCCTTCGCGGTAGCCGTCAAAATCAAGCGGCAGGTTTCTGTCCGGCGTCGATTTGTCCTCACCGTCAATATATGTTTTGCGAAACCCACCACCGATATTCCAATTGCCGCGGCTGATGTTGAGAGCGGCGGAATATTCTTTGTCATTGCCGTGATACTGGGCATAGCCGATGGAAGCCTTGCTGAAAAACCAACCCCAGTCATGATCAAAATAGGCGGCACCGACGAATCCGTCATCATGGGCATAGCCGGCGTGTTTGTTTATCAGGCCGCGGCGGTTGTCGCTGTCGGGCATATAAGAAAAACCTACCGCGGCGCCGTAAAATTCCGGTGAGATATAGCTTATTTTCGGCGCAACGCCGTCGGTGTTGATATCGGTGGCGGTTAGGGTGGCAAATTTGGTTTCTTTGTCCGTGCGATGCCAGTTGGGGTTGGCGATAAAATCGACAATATCGGTATTGGCGGAAAAAGCCCCCACCGCCGGCGCACCGTTATGGAACAACGAGGCAACATTGAAAACCTGCCCCAACATCAGCTGTCCATAAGCCGAATCGACAATACCGTAGACTTCTTCGCCCCAGCGACCCTGATTATAATTTTGCAACTCGCGGTCAATACCGGCGTTTAACAACGCATACAGACCGGCCGATACACCGTTATTAAAATCATATCCGATCATTGACGACAACCAGCCGGCGCCGATACCGTGATGATGATCCTTAACGTCGCTGTAGCCGTAAAGGGTGCGCGCGTGCCCCTCAAGGTCATAATTCCATTCGCCGGCGCGGACAGGCAAAGCCGCCAACAGCCCTAACAACAAAACCAGATATTTTATTTTCATTTTTTGCTCTTTTTTTGAAAAAACTTGTTTTAGTTTAAGCGAAGATTAGCGTTAGTCAATATATTTGTCGGGCGCAAAATTTTCAACAAAGCGGCTTGGCAAACGGCAAAAGCCTTTTTATAATTGTGGTAAACCCGAGTTTAAGGAAAGAGAAGGCGTCTAATGCAGCAAATTTGGAATAATCTTGTTGACGGAATCCGCCGGTTTTGACGCAATCATGGTGGAAGATGTTGTTAAACGCTATCAGGCTCAGGCTTTCAAACGAGAGCAAACCCCACCGGCATTGAAACTTTAGACTGATTTAAGCTCATCTGTATGTGTTGCAAAAAGTTGCAAAAAATGGTACAATTAATACTGCAAGAAATTATTAAATAATATGGAAGCTTTATTTTTGTTTTTAGCCCTGATAGGGCTGAGCGTATCAACAATACTTATGGTTCGCTCTTGGCGTAACGCCAAAAAAGAAAATGAACTGTTGAATGATATATATCAACAATTCAAAATGACTATGCAAGACAGATTAAAAAATGCATAGATTAATCTTTCCCCCGAAAATTGCTGCCGCAATCTTCGGGGATTTTTGTTTGCTCTGCCTAAATATCCAGATTTACCACATTCAGGGCGTTTTCCTGAATAAACTCTTTACGCGGTTCAACCACATCGCCCATCAGGGTGGCAAAGGTTTCGTCGGCCTCCTCCATGCGGTCAATCTTAACCTGCAACAGCGAGCGCGCTTCTGGATCCAGCGTGGTTTCCCAAAGCTGCTCGGGGTTCATTTCACCCAGCCCTTTATAACGCTGAATGGTAATCCCCTTTTTGCCGGCGGCAATGACCGCGTCAACAAAGCTGACCGGCCCGCTGATTTTCTTTTCCAGCCCCTGTTTGGAAACCAGAGTTGACGTTTGGGCAAAAGTTTCATGCAAAACCTGTTGCATCGCGGCCAAGGCCGGAACTTCCTGCATATCCAAAATATTGGCGCCGACAACGTGCTTTTCGGTAACGCCGCGCAAGGTGCGGGTAAACAAAATGCTGCCGTCGGACTGCATAGAGGCTTGCCAACCGCGGTCATATTCGGCCTCAAGCTCGTCTAATCTTTGAGCCAAAGAATCAAGCTTGGTTTGTGGGTTGTCAGAGGACAAAAACTCTTTGTCAAACAGGCCGAAAATGGCCATTTGTTCAATGATTTTTTCCGGAACATTCTTGCTCAAATTGGCTATCAGACCACGGGCTTTGCGGTTTTTTTCAACCAGATCAATCAAATCCTGACCGGCAATCTGTTCGCCGGAAGCCAAAGTCAGCGCTGCATCATCGCAACCGCCGCGAATCAGATAATCGTCCATTTCGCGCTCGTTTTTGATATAAAGAATCGAATTGCCTTTTTTGACCTTATAGAGCGGCGGCTGGGCAATATAGACATAGCCGCGTTCAATCAGCTCCGGCATCTGACGATAAAAGAACGTCAGCAGCAGTGTGCGGATATGGCTGCCGTCGACATCGGCATCGGCCATGATAATGATTTTGTGATAACGGCATTTATCGGCATTGAAATCATCGCGGCCGATACCGGTGCCGAGCGCCGTAATAATCGTGCCGATTTCGGCCGAGTTCAGCATTTTGTCAAAACGGGCACGTTCAACATTTAAAATTTTGCCGCGCAATGGCATAATTGCCTGATTGCGACGATGACGCCCCTGTTTGGCCGAACCACCGGCGGAATCCCCCTCGACGATAAAGACTTCGGACAATGCCGGATCTTTTTCCTGACAATCAGCCAGTTTTCCGGGCAGCGAGGCAACATCCAAAACGCCCTTGCGACGAGTCAGCTCACGGGCTTTGCGCGCCGCCTCGCGGGCGGTGGCCGCCTCAACGATTTTGCCGACGATAATTCTGGCCTCGTTGGGGTGTTCGTCCAGCCATTCTTTGAGCTTGTCGTTGACAATGTTTTCAACCACCGGACGAACCTCGGACGAAACAAGTTTATCCTTGGTCTGGGAAGAAAACTTCGGATCCGGCACCTTAACCGACAGAACACAGCTCAAGCCTTCGCGCATATCATCACCGGAAAGAACGATTTTTTCTTTTTTCAGCAACCCGTTTTCCTGAACATAGTTATTGATACTGCGGGTTAAAGCGCCGCGGAAACCGGCTAGGTGCGTGCCGCCGTCTTTTTGCGGAATGTTGTTGGTGAAACACAGCATACTTTCATTATAAGCGTTGGTCCACTGCAAGGCAACCTCAACGGCGATATCATCTTTTTCGCCGGAGAAATAAATAACTTCTTCATGCAACGGCGCTTTGGATTTGTTTAAGTGGTTGACAAAGGCTTTTAAGCCGCCCTCATAATGAAAATCGACCTCGCGCGGTTCGGCGCCGCGGTTATCAATCAATTTGAGGTAAACACCGGAGTTCAAAAAAGCTTTTTCGCGAATGGCGCGTTCCAGCGTTTCAAAATTGAACTCGGTCATGGTAAAGGTTTCGGGCGAGGGCAGGAACGTAACCTCGGTTCCGTGTTTGTCCGGCGCATCACCGACAACGCGCAGATGTTCGGTCACATTGCCGTTAGCAAAGGAAGCAATATGCTCTTTGCCTTCGCGCCAGATCCGCAGTTTGAGCCAAGTGGACAAAGCATTAACCACTGACACACCGACGCCGTGCAAACCGCCGGAAACTTTATAAGAATTGTTGTCGAACTTACCGCCGGAGTGCAGCTCGGTCATAATGACCTCGGCCGCCGAGATACCTTCTTCCTTATGCATACCGACAGGAATGCCGCGGCCGTTGTCGCGGATGGTAGCGGAACCGTCAGGGTTTAAAATAACTTCGGTTTTGTCGCAGTAGCCGGCCAGAGCCTCGTCAATCGCGTTGTCCAAAACCTCGTAAATCATATGATGAAGGCCGGAGCCGTCGTCAGTGTCGCCGATATACATTCCGGGGCGTTTGCGGACGGCATCAAGGCCTTTTAAAACTTTAATCGAGTCTGCGCCGTATTCTTCCTCAACGGCGTTTGTTACTTCTGAAACCATAATTTATTCTTTCCTCTTATTTCCTGTAAAATCTGGTAAAAATATAGAACATTTTGCCCGAAAAGCATAGCAAAATTTGCAATTTTCCCGATGTTTTGTGCATAATTTACGGCTCAATACGGAGCGTTTTTTAGTGCGCTTCGGTCCAGGTTCGGCCGATGCCGGCTTCGGCCTTGAACGGTACCGAGGAATTGACAATGTTTTCCATATTAAATTTAACAATTTCAATGGCTTGGCTAAGCTCATCCTCTGGAGATTCAAAAACCAGCTCATCATGCACCTGTAGAAGCATTTTGGTGCGCATATTTTTGGCGGCCAGCACTTTTTCGATTTTGTTCATCGCCAGTTTGATAATATCAGCGGCACCTCCTTGAATCGGCGCATTGATAGCCGCACGCTCGGCATTGGCAACCAAGCGTTTGTTGGCGTCATTAATACCCAAAACCGAACAACGGCGACCGAAAGGTGTTTCAACATAGCCGTGAGCATGGGCAAAGGCGATTGTTTTGTCCATATAGGACTTAATCTCCGGCATTTGGGCAAAATAGGCGTCGATATAAGCTTTTGCCTCGGCGGTGGAAACACCGATGTTTTTGGCCAGACCAAAAGCCGAAATACCGTAAACAATGCCAAAATTGATTGCCTTGGCATGGCGGCGCAGATTGGCATCAACCGCCTCCGGCGGCACGCCGAAAACGTGTGAGGCGGTGGCGGTGTGAATGTCAATGCCTTTGGCAAAGGCTTCTTTGAGTTTTTTGACGTCAGCCACATCGGCCAAAAGCCGCAGCTCAACCTGAGAATAATCGCAGGATATGAGCTTGTGGCCGGGTTTGGCAATAAAGCAGGAGCGGATTTTGCGGCCGTCTTCGCTGCGGACGGGGATATTTTGCAAATTGGGGTTATTGGAAGCCAGCCGGCCGGTGTTGGCCACGGTTTGCGCATAGGTGGTGTGCACCCTGCCCTCTTTATCCAGCAGGCCAAACAGAGAATCAGTATAGGTTGACTTTAGTTTGCTGACCTCGCGCCAGTCGAGAATTTTGGCGGCCAGCTCAACGCCGTTATCAGCCAAATCTTCCAGAACATCAGCACCGGTTGCCCAAGCGCCGGAAGGTGTCTTCTTGCCTTTCAGACCCTGTTTGGTAAACAAAATTTCGCCGATTTGCCTGGGGGAGCCGACATTGAATTCCTCGCCAGCCAGCGCAAAAATTTCGGCCTCAAGCTCTTTGATGCGGGCGTCAAAATAAGCGCTTAAATCACGGAGCTCGGCGGCGTTGACCTTGATGCCGCGGTTTTCCATGTTATACAGCGTTTGAACCAGCGGGCGGTCAAAAGCCTCGTAGATGGTCAGGCGTTTTTCGGCAATCAGGCGTGTTTTGAGCACATCATAAAGCCTTAAGGCAAAGTCGGCACGGCCGGCCAGATAGTTTTTAGCTGTCTCTTTATCCAGCGCGACAAAGCTCAGTTTGTTTTTGCCGGAACCAAGCAAAGTATCCAATGCCGGCAATGGCTCATCCATAAATATCGCCGCCAGCGTGTTGAGCTCATGGCCATGGGCGGAGCTGTCCAGACAATAAGAAATGACCGCCACATCGTCATAAGGCGCAAAAGACGTTTCGCCAAAACGACGAGTGATAAAGTGCATGGCGTATTTCAAATCATGGCCGATTTTGAGAATCGAGTTGTCTTGCAATAAAGGGTAGATGTATTTGACAAAAGCGGCGTCGGAAACCTTTTCAGCCGTCGGTGCGGCGGTAAATAAATCAATATTTTCACCGGCCGAATCCATATCTAGAGGAACATAATAAGCCTCACCTGCCGCGGCAGCAAAAGCAATCGCCACCAAACGGTCAAATACCGGATTGGTGCCGTCGGATACCACCGCCAAAGCGAAGCGACCCGCAGCACTTAAACGCTCAGCCATAGTGGCTAGGGCGGCGTCGCTATCCACCAAGCGGTAATTTTTTACAATCGGTGGCGGCGCCAAATGTTCAACTTGAGAACAACGCTCGGCCAGCCATTTGTCGGCACGGGCTTTCAGCGAATTAAAACCGTATTTGTCAATAAAAGCGTGCAACTTACCGGCCTCAGGACAACGGCAATGAAACTCCGTCAGCTCTCGGGTTATCGGAACATCGGCTTTTAAGGTAACAAGCTGCAACGAGATACGGGCATTTTCGGCGTTGTCAAGAATCGTCTGGCGGCGCTTTTCCTGCTTGATTTCCACCGCGTGTTGCAACAACCCCTCAACCGAGCCGTATTCGTTAATCAGCTGGGCGGCGGTTTTGGGACCAATCCCCGGAACTCCGGGAACATTGTCAATACTGTCGCCGGAGAGTGCCTGCACCTCAACGACTTTGTCCGGATAAACGCCGAATTTTTCTTTGACATCCTCGGGCGTAAAAAACTTGTCTTTCATCGGGTCATAGAACTCAACGCCGGGACGAATCAGCTGCATCAAGTCTTTATCGCCGGAAACCACCACGACCTCAAGCCCCTGTTTGAGCGCTTTGGCAGCGTAGGTGGCAATCAAATCATCCGCTTCAAAACCCTCCATCTCCAAAAAGCTGATGTTTAGGACATCTACCGCCTCGCGAATCAGCGGAAACTGCGGAATCAACTCCTCCGGTGTTTCTTTGCGGGTGCCTTTGTAAGCCGCAAAAATATTGTTGCGAAAATTTTGGCGCTTGGCGTCAAATAAAACCAGACAATAATCACAGGGGATTTTGGTGGTCAGTTTCAAAAACATATTGGTAAAGCCGTAGACAGCATTGACCGGTGTGCCGTCCGGCGCAGTTAGGGGCGGCAGGCCGTAAAAAGCCCTGAAAATATAGCCCGAACCATCAATCAAACATATTTTTTGCGCCATTGCTACCTCTGATTAAAAATTATAATCTATAATATACGATTTATTTGCTGCGGCGCCAAGCTCAAAACAAAGTTACCCCATTAAAAATTTATTTAACCTCTTTATGCTATAAGAGAAAAAAAGAATCGATAAAGGGATTAATCATGGCGGCAAAAAAGACCAAAAGAATCACCAAACACAAACAGCATTCCCGGCGGCGGCAGAAAAAAAACAGCCGGCCGGCGCTGTTTTTTAAGCTTTGCGGAATCGGCGGTGTTGTTCTGGCTGGTTATCTGCTGTTTTGTCTTTTGACGCTGCCGAATATGGATGAGGCTATTAACCGCACCCGTCTGCCGTCGACCACCATTGTTGCCGAAAACGGCAATGAAGTGCAAAGTTTCGGCACGGTTTATTCGGAGATTGTCCGTGCCGAAGAACTGCCGCAATACACCATTGATGCCATCGTTTATACCGAAGACCGGCGATTTTACGATCACTTTGGTTTTGATATTATCTCTTTTACCCGAGCGATGCTGACCAATATTTTTGCCGGTCGTTTTGTGCAGGGCGGCAGCACAATTACCCAACAGGTTGCCAAAAATTTATTCTTGACCAACAAAAAAACCATCACCCGTAAGGCTCAAGAGCTTCTGCTCTCCTTCTGGCTGGAATATAAATTCAGCAAAGAGCAGATTTTGACCCTTTATCTCAATCGCGTTTACTTCGGTAACGGGGCTTACGGAATCGAAGCGGCGGCACAAAAATATTTTCAAAAAACATCCCGTGATTTGAATATTTTGGAAAGCGCCATTTTGGCCGGCATGCTTAAAGCGCCGTCGCGCTACAACCCGATTGCCTCAAAAGAGCGCGCTTTAGACAGAGCCGCGGTGGTTTTGGGTATTTTGCGGGATAGTGGTCTGTTGTCGGGAAAAGATTATGAACGCGCCCTTAAAATGCCTTTGGGCAAGGAAAAACCGGCCAAAGTCAAAAACGGCGCTTATTTTGCCGACTACGCTCATAATGAAATTAAAGCCTATATTGGCGAGCAGGAAGTTGATATCTATGCCTTGACGACTTTGGATCAAGAATTGCAGGAAAAAGCCTCGCGCATCTTGCAAGAAACTCTTGCCGACATGGCCGAAAAACACCATGTCAGCCAGGGGGCCGTGGTAATTATGGATAAAAAAGGCGCTATTAAGGCTATGGTCGGCGGGGTTAACTACGAGCAAAGCCAGTTTAACCGCGCGACTCAAGCCGTGCGCCAGCCGGGGTCGGCGTTTAAGCTGTTTGTGTATATGACGGCGATTGCGCAGGGAATGTCGCCGGAAGATATGATTGAAGACAAGCCAGTTAATATTGACGGCTGGAAACCGGAAAATGATGACCGCAAAATTTATGGCCCCGTAACCCTGCGCTATGCGTTTGCTAAATCGCTTAATCTGGCGACCATTAATTTGGCACGCAGAATCGGTACCGGAGCTATCATCCGCAATGCCAAAAAAATGGGCATTACCACGCCTCTGGAGAATGATTTGTCTTTGGCTCTCGGTTCATCTGGGGTTAAGGTCGTTGATATGGCTGCGGCTTATGCCTCGATTGCTAACGGGGGACTGGCCGTTTGGCCGCACGCAGTTGAAGAAATTTATAGCAACGATGGTTTTCAGCTTTATCAACGCAGCGAAAACGAACCGACTCGGATTTTCAGTGAAGAAGATACTGTTTTGATGAAAAAGCTGCTGCGTGAGGTGATGAAAACCGGAACCGGCCGTAAAGCCAATATCGGTCGGGAAGCTTTCGGCAAAACCGGAACATCGCAAGATCACCGTGATGCTTGGTTTGTCGGTTTTGATGATGAACTTATCTGCGCGGTGTGGGTCGGAAATGACGATAACTCGCCGATGAAATATGTTTACGGCTCGGGACTGCCAGCGCAGATATGGCAGAAAATTATGCGCTGATTCTTAAAAAATAGTGCTTTTCGTTTGCAAAATATTATATATAATAGCGAAGAGTTTTATGAGATAACAGACAAACAAGAGGAAAAAAATGACACAAAAACCCGTTATGCTTTTAATTTTGGACGGTTGGGGATACCGTGAAAAAACAACACCGGACAACGCTATTGAAAACGGAAACACTCCAAACTGGCATCGGCTTTTAGGCGAATGTCCGCACGGTTTTGTCGAAACGTCAGGGTTGGCCGTCGGTCTGCCTGACGGCCAGATGGGAAACTCGGAGGTGGGGCATACCAATCTTGGTGCCGGCCGCGTGGTGATGCAGGATTTGCCGAAGATTGACCAAGCCATTGCTGATGGTTCATTGGCTCAAAATCCGGTTTTGCTTAAAATGATTGAAACTTTGAAAGCTAACGGCAAGACTTGTCATTTGATGGGGTTGATGTCGCCGGGCGGCGTTCACTCCATGCAAAGCCATATTCTGGCTCTGGCAAAAATCATCAGCGGTCACGGTGTTCCGGTGCGCGTTCATGCTTTTTTGGACGGACGCGACACGCCGCCGTCTTCAGCCGTTCAGTATCTGGCTCAGTTTGAAAAAGATATTGCCCTCCTAAATAATGTTAAAATTGCAACAATTGAGGGGCGCTTTTATGCGATGGATCGTGATAAGCGCTGGGACAGAATCGAAAAAGCCTATAACAACATGCTTTTGGCTGACGGCAAACATTACACCACGGCTGATGAGGCCATCAAAGCCTCTTATGCCGATAAAGTTACCGACGAGTTCGTGGTGCCGGCGGTTATCGGCGATTATCAGGGTATGAAAGACGGTGATGCCATCTTGATGGCAAACTTCCGTGCCGATCGTGCCCGTGAGATCCTTTATGCTCTGGCTGATGCCGAATTTAACGGATTTGCCCGCAAAGCAACGGTGAATTTTTCCAATCATGTCGGCATGACCGAATATTCGGTTGATCATAATCGTTTTATGCAAACAATCTTTCCGCCGGAGCAGCTAACGAATATTTTGGGAGAAGTGGTTGCCAAGCACGGATTGACTCAGCTCAGAATTGCCGAAACCGAAAAGTACGCCCACGTGACGTTCTTTTTTAACGGCGGCGAGGAACGCGAGTTCAAAGGCGAAGAGCGCATTTTAATCGCCAGCCCGAAAGTTGCTACTTATGATTTGAAACCGGAAATGAGTGTTTATGAAGTTACCGAACAGCTGGTTAAAGCTATTGAGGACAAGCGTTTTGACGTTATTATCTGCAATTTTGCCAACGGCGACATGGTTGGCCATACCGGCATCATGGAGGCAGCACTTAAAGCTGTTGCTGCGGTTGACGAGTGTCTGGGTAAAGTTGAAAAAGCAATTAAAGACGTCGGCGGCGTTTTGATTGTTACCGCGGATCACGGTAATGTCGAAAAAATGGTTGACGAAAAGACCGGCCAGCCTTATACCGCACACACCGTCGGCAAAGTACAGGCTGTTTTGGTCAACGACAAAAGCGGCGTTATCGGTTTGAAAGACGGAAAATTGGCGGATATCGCACCGACAATGCTTGATCTTCTGGGAATTGAACAACCCAAAGAAATGACGGGGACATCTTTGTTGAAGAGATAGTTTATGAACTTGGCGGCGGTTTTTAAATACAGTGTTCTGACGGCGGTATTCTTAGTTTTTTTTCTTAATACCGCCGAGGCCGTCAAGGTCTCGAAAGACGAGCTCAAAAAAGTCGAGGAAAAAGTTTTTCAGCAAAGTATGGAACACAAAAAATTGCAAGCGCAAGCCATGCAAATCAGCCTGGAGATGTCTTCTGTCAGCCGCGAAATGGTTAAAGCTGCAAGACAAATTCAAAATAATGAAGATCGTCTTTCACGAATGGAGCGGCAACTTAAGCTTTTGGAAGATGATTTGAAAAAAGCCCAAGACGGATTTACCAAAGAAGATGAGCATCTGATTAAAATTTTGGCCGCCCTGCAAGGTTTGGCTCTAAAACCTACGGAATCTCTTTTGGTTCAGCCGTTGAGTCCGGTTGATATTATCCGCAGCGCTATGATCTTGCGAGAGACAGTTCCTTATTTGGAGGAAAACGCCGAGCGCATACGCCAAAAATTGCAAAATATTGCTGATAAAAAATCGAGAATCGAAAAACAAATCGCCGAAATTTCCAAACAAAAAAAATTGCTTGAAGCCGAACATGCACGTATGAAACAACTGGTACAACGCAAATCGGATCTGCGCAACAGTGTCGAAATTAAGAGCAAAGAAGCCAAGAAAAATATGGATAAATTAGCATCGCAGGCTCAGGATCTGCGCGATCTTCTCGGACAGATAGAGAAGCAACGCAAGGAACAAGAAGCTCGCGAAGCGGCTCGGCGGCGCGAGGAGGAGCGCAGAAAACTAGAGGAAAAACAATCTGATGACTTGATTAAATCTGCACAACCGTCTATAACGAATATAGCTTCCGGTTTTGCAAAGGCGAAGGGCTCCTTGCCGTTGCCGGCCAGAGGAAAAATCGTTACCCGCTACGGCGAACAGAAAGTTAAGGGTGTTTCTTCAAAAGGTTTGACCATTGCGACCAGAGAAAACGCTCAGGTTATTTCGCCGTTTGACGGTGCCGTTGTTTTTGCCGGTTCTTTTAGAGGATACGGCAATATGATTATTGTGGAACACGGGGACGGATATTTGTCAGTTATGTCCGGACTGGGCAGTATCAGCGTTGAGTTGGGACAGATGCTTTTGGCCGGAGAACCCGTAGGCTTGATGCCAAATGACAAAACTGCCGAATTATATGTAGAAATTCGTAAAAACAACCAGCCGATTAATCCGGCCGCATGGTTTAAAATTTAGACAAAGAACGGGAAAAAATATGTTGAAAAAAATCTTTATTGCGAGTCTGACCATATTACTTTTTGCTGCACAGGCTTCTTTCGCTAAAGAAAATGCCGTGGCGGAGGATGCGGAAATTAACTCTTACGAACTGCTTAATTTGTTTGGTGAAGTTATGGAAAGAGCCAAGGCAACGTACGTGGAAGACGTTAGCGACAAACAATTAATTGAGGCCGCCATAAACGGCATGTTGACGTCTCTTGATCCGCACTCTAGTTATCTGGACGAAAAAGATTTTAAGTACATGAACGAACAAACCAGTGGCAAATTCGGCGGACTCGGCATTGAGATAACCATGGAACAAGGCGTGGTTAAAATTATCTCGCCGATTGACGATACGCCGGCGTTTAGGGCAGGCTTAAAACCCGGAGATTATATCACACATATTGATGGCGAGACCATTATCGGCATGACCTTGAACGAAGCTGTTGACAAAATGCGCGGCAAGCAGGGAACTAAAGTGAAATTGACAATCCGTCGAATCAATGAAAAACCTTTTGATGTTACTTTAAAACGTGAAGAAATTAAGACGCAGTCGGTTAAAACGGATATTAAAGATGATGATGTTTTTTACATCAGAATCGGTTCTTTTTCAGAGGAAGTGGATACCGATATTAAAAAAGCTTTTGAAAAAGCTACGAAAAAGCGTAAGGCTCCCTTTAAGGGAATTGTTTTGGATGTGCGCAACAATCCAGGAGGGCTTTTGGATCAGGCTGTTGCGGTTTCGAGCCTCTTCTTGAATCAGGGAGAAGTCGT
Organism: uncultured Alphaproteobacteria bacterium; assembly: GCA_944393715.1. GTDB lineage: Bacteria > Pseudomonadota > Alphaproteobacteria > RF32 > CAG-239 > CAZU01. The sequence goes on along the minus strand of CALYBB010000036.1, from coordinate 28,970 downwards.
TTCGACTCGAGCTCGCAATGAAGAAGACACGTTGCGTTATTCGGCAAAAGGGGAAGATATTACCAAAGGACTTCCCATTGTCGTTATCATTAACAACGGCTCAGCCTCAGCTTCGGAAATTGTTGCCGGCGCACTGCAGGATCATAAACGCGCCGTTATTATCGGTGAAAAATCTTTTGGCAAAGGAAGTGTGCAAACCGTTGTTCCTTTGGGAAATTATGGTGCCATGCGATTGACCACCGCTAAATACTATACACCATCCGGACGGTCTATTCAGGCTACCGGCATTGAGCCAGATATTGTCGTTCATCCGGCAAAGGTGGAAGAGTTTACCAATGAATATGGTTTCAGCGAAGCCGAATATACCAATGCGCTTGAAAATGAAACCGTCAAGGATGAGGCAAAGAAAAAAGACAGCAATGATGAAAACACCGACTGGAGGCAAGATTATCAGCTATCTCGCGCTGTTGATTTAGTTAAGGCGCTGAGCGTTTATACGCCGGCAAAATAGAAAGGAAGCGTCTTGTGCGTGACAAATTGGAAAAATACGACAAGCTGATTACAGCTGCTTTGGTGATTGTCGCTTTCGTTTTGGGAATCGGTTATTGGTTTGCCGAAGAAAAAAGCGAGCCGCAGTATTTGTCAAAAATAGACCGTCTGATGTTTGACAAAGATAATAAGGCACCAAAATTTGTTTTAACTCTTCCGAACAAGTTGGTCGCTTCGAACAAAGAAAAAGATGTCTTTGTTGATGAAATGCAGGAGAAGCCTTTGGATGACGCACAAAAAGAAGAAATGGAGTTTTCGCTGGAGGTTTTGTTGAAAAGATTGCCGAATATTTCAACCCTGCCGTCAAAACCAGCAACGCAACAGCTTGATTATATTCAACAAGAAGAAAGCCTGACCGAAACGACTGACCAAGGGCAGAAACTCCCAAAAATGGCAGAAGACGGTCGTAAGCCTTGGAGTGAGTACGGGTTGACTGTCAGTATTCAGCCTAATTTTAAAAAGGTTTCCGTCGTAATTGCCGGTTTGGGATTGGATAATAATGCCGTAAAGAAAATATCCGAGGTATTTGCTTCCGAGGTATCGATGAGTCTTTCTCCTTATGCAACGGATGCTGCCGGAGCAATTACTATGGCTCGAACCGCTGGACATGAAACTTATGTCGATCTTTTGTTGGCATCCAGAGATTTCTTAAAAGAGGACAGCGGACCGTTGTCGATTAATCTTAATCTCTCAATGGGCAGTGCCATTGAACGTTTCCATAAAACTTTGGACAAACCTGCTCCCATAGGGGGAATTGTTGTTCGCGACGGTGTTGCCAATGATAATAACGCCTTTATTCTTAATAAACTGCTGAGCGAAGCTAAAAACCGCGGGTTGTTGGTTATTGACGCGACAAGAGATAATGCTCTTGCCAATATCGGCGTTGATGGTTTGGCTCGACGAAAAGCCGATATTATCATACACAAAGATATGCTTAAGGAAGACATTGAAAGGGCTCTGCAAAAGGCGGAAAATATTGCTTTTGATAAAGGACAGGTTTTAGTAATCGTTGACCCTAAGCCTTTGGCTATTGTTTCTGTTTATGACTGGGTCAATACTTTTTCGCCACAAATTTCTTATGAAGAAGCTAAAACCATAGAAATATCCAAACCATTTGCTCTTGTTCCTCTGTCTAATCTGGTGGTGGAATAATGAGTAGTCCGTATCGTCAAAATGTCGGTATCGTCGTAGCAAACCGCAAAGGAAAAGTGTTGATGTGCGCCCGTGCGGATCAGAAGAATCTGCAATGGCAATTTCCTCAGGGCGGCATAGAAAAAGACGAAGATGTTGTTTGTGCGGCACGGCGCGAACTTTATGAAGAAACCGGAATTACCTCGGTTAGACTGAGGCAGATATTGCCGGAAAAATTGCGTTATGATTTTCCAGACAATGCTTTAAGAAAATATGATGCCTTATATAGGGGACAGGAGCAAAGCTGGGTGTTGTTTGAATTTTTCGGTTCCGATGAAGAAATTAATTTTTTCGTTCGCCCAGAAGAAGTTGAATTTAGGGCTTTTGAATGGGTAGATATATCGGAAGCGCCAAAAAGAATCGTAAATTTCAAAAAAGACGTTTATCAAAAGGTTGCTAAAAAATTTGCGGCTTGTATAAAAGAAAGTGTTGCTGATGACTGAAAAATTTAAAAAAGAACGTGATGCCGTATTAAAGGCTGCCCACAAAGGCATTTCCGGCAATCTTAAACTTAACCGCAGACAAAAAAAATATGTTAAAAACCTGCTGCTGTTTGCTTTGATGAATGCTTCCGGCAATGAAACTGTTACTCATAAAAATTTTATAAAATTGGTTAACAAATTGTTTAAAGGCTTTTTGCTGCAAATTTTGAAAGAGGCTTTTGATGATGACGATGACACAGATTGGACCGAAGATTTGGAGGTTGAGCTCAACAAAATCGTTGCCAGCGAAGCTTTGCTTAAAAATGCCGATATTGAAGCATTGTTGACACCCGAAAAAATTACAGCATTCTTAAAAGCCAGCACCAACGGTGTGTCGCAAAAAGACCTGATTAAGCGGTTGATGGCTCTGCGCGAAGCCAAAGCGAACTATCGCGAAACGCCGCGTGAACGAGAAAAACGTGAACGCAACCAAAAAGAATATGAATTAAGCAAAACGCGCCAAAGGATGATGGAGCATGTTCGCGAAAGAGAATATCGTTAAGGCTTAAACTTTTTTTGGCAAGGAGACATCCGGCGCGCGAAGATACAACGGTTTTGGAAAATCGAGCTTGCCGTCGTTTAGCTCTTTAAGACCTGCTTTAAGCAGGGCTTCTGGAGGCAAGAAATCGTACATTTTTATGGCATGCAGACATAGACCGCTCGGCGTACTTAAAAAACGTTCTACACCGTCACCAACCAATGAGACCAATCCCCCTTTCAGCCGGACGATAATATCCTCACGGATAAGAGCCTGAGGTTCTTCCAATTTTTCCAGATGCCGGTCAAAGATTTGGACATAAAAGTCATCGCGGCGGGTTTCTATAATAACGGCGTTTTTTTCGGCAATTTCATCTTCCTCAAACGTTTGCTTATATGCATCAAAAGCCGAAACACCGCCAATTCTAAGTCTGGGCAGAGCAAAACCAAAAGCCCGTGCGGCGGCTATCCCCGAACGAACTCCGGTAAAGGATCCCGGCCCAACACAGACAAACAGATTATCTAATTCCTTAAAAGCCACTGCCGAGCCGGCCAGCATTTTTTTTATTTGCGGCAACAGAATTTCGGCCTGCCCAAACTCCGCCATTTGCTCAAATTTTGATAAAACAATATCATCATGGCGCAAGATTATGCCACAGCCGGCACCGCTCGTATCAAAAGCCAAACTATACATTTTTCCACTTGTCTTAAAATTTGTTTGAATAATGCTTTTTATATACTAAAATCTTTTAAGAAACAATTATTTTTTGATGGCAAAAATGGATCCAGAACTTTTTCGCAATATGTATGACGCCGCGCCCGAATTATGGTATGGAATCGGGAGTGTTTTTGTTTTACTTTTTGTTTGCATCGTTATTCTTATGTTTGCTTTGCTGAGGTTAAAACAGAAAAATTATTTTTTGCGCCGCGACCGTGAGAGATATGCCGAAACTCTTTATGCGTCTCACGACGGTTATTTTGCTTTTATTTATCCGGACGAAAAAATCAATGATCCGCGCAAAAACGTTACTGAACGGTGTTCTCGCAGGCTTGCCGTACTGCTTGGGCTCGAAAAAGGCGTTAAATCTGATTTTAATGATATTTTGAAAAACTTTTACAAGGATGATGTAAAAAGAATCAGCAAATATGTCGGGTTGCTCAAGGAAGAGGGCGTTTCTTTTGAAGATTGTTTTTTGTTAAAAAAAGCAAACCGTCATATCCGCCTCGAAGGAGCGAGAATAAACGGCGCTGACGGAAGCGTGTACTGTGATATGATTTGGTTTAGAGATATCAGTTTTGCCATTAATCGCATTAAATTGCTGGAAGAGACCAAAGATTCAAGCGATAAAAAGCTGCTGCTTTTGCAGGATCTGCTTGATAATCTTCCTTTTGCCGTGTGGCTTAGAGACTTTCATCTTGATATTGTTTATTGTAATAAAAAATTTGCCGAATTTATCCCTGATAAAAATAAAGATGAAATCATGACCGAACACATGGAAATTATCGGGACAAACGGCGAAAGCATTTCCAGGAATCTGGCAACGCGAGCTCATAGCACCAATCGACAAACAAAAGCATCCGTCGGCGCTGTTGTTAAAGGCGAACGGATTGTTATGGAAGCGTTCGAGACTCCTTTTTATGCAGAACAAAACCTTGAAAGCACCTATTCCGCTGGCTGTCTAATTGACATAAATGAATTGGATCAGCTGCGGCGCAACCTTAAACGTTATCAGGCAGCGCAGCTTGAGATTCTTGGAGCCCTCGGCACGGCGTTTGCCGTTTTTGATCAAAATATGGTGCTAAACTTTTATAACCAGCCTTTTGTTAATTTGTGGCAACTGGATGTTTCTCAGCTGGAAAACAAACCAACCTATGCCTCTTTTCTGGATAGCGTGCGGGAAAAAAGGCTGTTGCCAGAAACACCCGACTATAAGGCTTTTCGCCAGAGCGAAATTAAAGCTTTTTCGCAAATTATTGGTCCGACAAGCGATCTTTTACACTTGCCTGACGGCAAAACGCTGCGGCGAATGCGTGCTCCCTACCCGATGGGAGGCATTGTTTTTGCTTATGAAGATATATCCGACAGATTAGCCGCAACCAGTGCTTATAATGCCCTTATGTCTATTCAAAACGAAATTTTGGCCGGACTTTTTGACGCTGTTTTGATTTTTGGCACTAACGGTCGGTTGAGCTTTTTTAATGATGCTTATGTCCGCTTATGGAAAGCTGACAAAACATTTTTGGCAGGAGAGCCTTCTTTTGATGAGGTTCTAGACAGTCAGAGCAGTTTTTTTGCCTCAGGAAAAGAGTGGGAGAAATTGAAAATGGGCATCAGTGCCAATATCTTGAATATGGCCTCAAAAACCATGACCTTAAAACACGGAACGGACGGTAATTTGAGGCTTAATGTGGCTCACTTATCCGATGGTTCGCTGATGATTGTCTATCAACCGACGGAAAAATTATCTTAATTGACAGCTGGGCTGATTTGTGAAAACATAAGTTGAGGAATGGGTGAGAAAAAATCAATGATTGATGATGAAAATAATTCTGCCAATATTGAGTGGGAACAAAAAAAAGCTCCGGACAGCAATACCAGAATATCGCGCAGAATAGATGTAAGAAAAGCCCTTGAAGCCGAGGCAAAAGATCGCAAAAATTTTACATCGACTTCTAGGCAGATTAAGAATTTGCCGTCCGGATTGAGAAAGTTGCGCTCAAAAATTAAAGACGTTTATGATGAGGATGAAGATGAAGATGAAGAAGAAGGCGAAATCATTTTTCATTTTGCCATGGAAAATGAGAATGTTTCGTTGCTCGGAGCTTTGAAAGACGATGAAAAAGCCGAATTGCAGGCAAGGCAAATTATTGAAAACCAGAAAATGCAGCAAACTGCCGGAAAAATGGAGGCTTTGGCGAAGGCTGATAAAATGTCTAAACAAATCGGTCTTAAAGGCCTAAACCGAAGAATTATTAATGACGGTATTCAGGATATTGCTCAGGGTGCGGAAACTTTTGACAACGCCATCAAACAAAATGTTGCCGATAAAACAAAAATAAAAATAGATCCTCAGCGCCTGAGTACCAACGATACGGCAAATATGGTAAAGGGGCTGAAAAAAGTACATAAAACGGCGGCCGTTACCAAACAAACGCAAAATGTTTTTTTGGATGATATGAAAGCTGCCGACCTTATTGAAATAGGAAAAAAGCGCGATGTGCAAAAAACGGCAGAAATAATTTTGGAAAAATCCGGACGCAAAGACGCTAAAACTCCGGAGAAAAAGAAAAAGCGCGAAAAAGAAAAACAGCAAATTAAAACCGCTCTGAAGGAAACTAAAGTTCGCAGTTAGGTCTTATGATAATTTGGCCAGCAACGATTTATAAGCCGTGCTTAATATTTTGAATTTTTCTTCGGCAGCCGCATCGGCCGTATTAATATCCGGATGGTATTTTTTTACGGCTTTTTTATAAGCTTTTTTTAGGGAAGAAACATTCATCTCCTCATATTCCAATTCCATAATTTTCAGCCCTTCCCTCTCATCCGGAGTCAGGCGAACGCCCTGATTGCCGCTGTTTGGCAGAAAATCGTCAAAAATGCTATACCCCGCATCAAAATCAAAGCCAAAATTATACCGAATGCGCGATGAGAATTTGAAACGACGACGCAGATCTTCTTCCGCTTCTTCATCTGCCGCCACACCGTCATAATAATTCCATTTGGCGTTGTATTGTTGAACATGTTCCAGACAAAACCAATAATATTCCTTTAATCGGCGATCCTTGGGGGCTCGGTACTCTCCTGCCTTGTTGCAGCCGGGATGATCGCAAACATGGTATTGGTTTTCATTTTGCGGCGCGAAATATTTGCTATGGCGGTTTTTGCGTTTTACCATTATGTCCCTTGCTGATTTAACGGCGTATTTTTTGAAAATAGTCTACTTTATAACTGAGCGCAAGATTTTATTTCTTATTGTATTACACAGAAAAACTCTTTATACTTTGGACGAATGTGTTTATGAAAACGGATAGCGCAATATGCCCGAACTGCCAGAAGTTGAAACCATAAAAGAAGCTTTGTCCAGAGGAATCGGACGAGCCAGAATTGACGATGTTGTTGTTCGTCAAGGCTCTTTGCGGCAAAAAGTTCCCGATGATCTGGCTGCGCAGATTTGCGGCGCTTTGATTCATCAATACCGGCGAATCGCCAAATACATCATCATAGACCTAAACAACTCTAAAAGTCTTGTCTGGCATATGGGGATGAGCGGCAAGATAAAGCTGAGCGACAAACCGCCTGAAAAGCCGGAAAAAAATGACCATATTATTATAGCTACGAGTAATGGCGTTATAACTTACAATGATCCGCGGCGCTTTGGTCTTTTGATCTGCCTGCCAACCATTGAGCTTTCTCAACATCCTTTGTTTGCGCATATTGGTATTGATCCTTTTGATGGCGGGTTAACACCGCAGTATTTATTTGATAAACTACAAACAAAGAAAAAAACATCTGTCAAACAAGCGCTGCTTGATCAAAGCCTCGTTGCGGGAATAGGAAATATTTATGCCTCAGAAATTTTGTATAGGGCACGAATATTACCGCAACGGAGTTCTTATTCAATCAGCTTCAAAGAGTGCCGCGCTTTGAGCGAAGCTATTTGTCAGGTTCTGCAAGAAGCAATTCGTGCCGGCGGATCTACTTTGCGTGACTATCAAAAACCCGATGGCAGTTTTGGATATTTTCAGCATCAACATTGCGTTTATAATAAGACCGGACAAGCTTGTCCCGATTGTATTTGCAATGCGGCAAAAACTGGTGGTATAAAAAAAATTATTTTGGGCGGAAGGTCTACTTTTTACTGCGAAAGGATACAAAAATGAGGCAAATTTTCTTTTTTGTAATGATGGCTATTACAGTTGTTTTTATGAGCTTTTCCGCACAGGCCGCTTTTGTTGAGGGGCTTGAGGATATTCCTCTGCCGGAAGGTTTGGAGCAGGTTGAAAACGGCAATTTGAGTTTTGGTAATGAGGAAATCCGTTTGATTGAAGTTTATTTGACTTCGACTAATCTGACTTTTGCGGGAATCCGACATTTTTATCAGGAAACTCTGCCGCAAATGGGATGGCAAATTAAACAACAGGAACAAAAGAAAATTTTGTTTGAGCGCGAAGGAGAAACTTTGGAAATCAGCAAAGAATCGACGCAGCCGCTGATTGTGCGCCTGACGGTTAAAAGTAAGCTCTGATTTGGGGAATAAAATGGAAGAAAATAATACAATCTTAACAGAAATAGATAATTCAACCGGCATTATTACGCTTAATCGTCCGGATGAAATGAACGCCGTCAATTTGGAAATGCTAAATGAAACAGCCTACCAGATTCAAGCTTGGGAATATGATGACGCCATCCGCTGCATTATCTTGCGCGGTTCTGATAGTGTTTTTGCCGCAGGAATCGACATTAAAGCCTTAGGCGATGAAGTTGTGCAACAAAGTTTGGCTTTGAAGGCCTGGCAGGATGAATTTAATAAAATTGCCAACTGTAGCAAGCCGCTGATCGTTGCCGTTTCCGGCTATGCTTTGGGTTTGGGCTGTGATTTGGCGCTGGCCGGCGATATTGTTTTGGCGGCAGAATCGACACAAATCGGTTATCCGGAGCTTTCTATCGGAACTATTCCTTCGTTTGGCGGATGTTCGCGGCTTATACACCGCATCGGCAAAGCAAAAGCCATGGAAATGATTTTAACCGGAAAAGCCATGTCTGCCGAAGAAGCTGCTCTTTGCGGTTTGATCAGCCGAACGGTTCCTCTTGGTGATTTGTTTGGCGAAGCGTTGCGCGTTGCCAATCGAATCGCTTCGCTGCCGTATCAGGCTGTTTTACAAGCAAAAGAGACTCTAAGGCAGGTTGAAAATATGAATTTACAAAACGGCTTGGAATTGGAGCTGAAAAGTTGCCGCCTCAGTATGAATACACCAGAATTCAGGAGTATTTTGGAAAATTTTAAATAAAAATCGCTGGGAATCGGCGTTGAAGACAAAATTATTGTTGACTTCTTAAGCTGTTCAAGCTACTAAAGCTATAATCCGAGAAATTAGGAGTAACTTTTTATTTAATTGGAATGGAATAAAAAAATGGCTAATCACAAATCTGCTAAAAGCAGAATCGTAAGAAACAATAAACGAGCCGTTATCAATGGCGCCCGCAGGAGCCGTGTTCGTACTTTTGTTAAAAAAGTCGAAGCTGCAATTGCCGCCGGTGATAAAGAGCAGGCCGCGGCGGCTTTCAGAACGGCCGAATCTGAGATGATGCGCGCCGTTCATAAAGGTGTCTTCAAAATGAACACCGCCGCGCGTAAGATTTCGCGGTTGTCGCAAAAAATTAAAGCTTTGTAATACAAGCAAAAATATTTTTGACACAAACTTTGTACTCTATCTAAAGATAGGGGATTGAGGTTTGTGTCTTTTTTTGTCGAAAGCGGCAGAATCCGTGCGACTCCTGTAAATAGCCCTGTCAAGAAATTTAATTAAAATGTTCGATAAAAGTTCTGTTGTTTTTATTTTTTTTTGACCTAATATCCAAGTAACTTTGTTAGAGAATTTTGAATTGAATTTGAAATTTTTTTAGAATCCAAAAATACATTTGCCTTTGTTTTTTTTGTTTCGGCATTGTTGTAGTTTTGAGAAAAAATTTTGGATTAAATTTGGAGTTTTTAGAATCTAAAAAGCGAGACAGAACCGTCTATCTATTAGTTGTCGGCCAGATGCTTGGGGATTTGAGAAAGGGGAATTTTTAGATCTCGCGTCTGAGGAAGATCTTGATTTCTGCCGGAGGCGCCGTTGCTTTGTGAATGATTGTTAACGCACGGGTATTGATGATGGCGTATGAAGGCGGATACTAATGTCGAGAGATGAAAGACCTGTGGAAATGTTTGTATTTCGGCGGTATGCTGAAACAAATAGCTGGTTAAGCGGAACAGGCATCGGATTGAAGGCGGCAGGCTGACAGGGGTTTAATTTTTTTGAGATTAGATTGGGGAGTAGAAATGGCTGAAGAAGCAACTAATGACGCAACCGTTTTGGATCAGTGGGAACAAATTTGCGCTCAGTTGAAGACAGAGATTGGCGAGACGGCTTTTGACAGCTGGTTGAAGCCTTTGACTGTCGGCTCTTTTAGCGACGGAACCATGAATATTTGTGTTCCGACCCGTTTTATGAGGAACTGGGTTATTACAAATTACAGCGATAGAATCCACAAGATTTGGCAAAAAAAGAATCCGCAGATTCAAAGTGTTAATTTTGTTGTACAGGCTGGTCAGGAGGCTGTTATTTCTAGAGGATTGTACAACCCGACTTGTCGTTCGCTTCTTAAAAAAATCAACTCGACGCCGCTGCCGCAAGATGTTTACCACTCCGGCATCAATGCTGCCGCTAATGCCAATGATGGTATATTGAGCGATTCATTGTCTGTTCCGCTCAATCCTCAGTACACTTTTGACAATTTTGTGGTTGGTAAGACCAATGAATTTGCGTATGCAGCGGCTCGTAAAGTTGCCGAATCACGCAATATATCGTTTAATCCTTTATTTTTGTATTCCGGCGTCGGGTTGGGAAAAACGCATTTGATGCACGCTATTGCTTGGCATATCAAACAACAGGATCCCAGCCGCCATGTTGTTTATCTATCGGCCGAAAAATTTATGTACAAATTTGTGCGTGCTCTGCGTTATAAAGATATGACAGCTTTTAAGGAACAGTTCCGTTCGGTTGACGTGTTGATGGTTGATGATGTTCAATTTATGGGCGGAAAGGATACGACTCAGAAGGAATTTTTCTACACCTTTAATTCTTTGATTGAGGAAGGGCGGCAGATTATTATTTCGGCAGATAAATCACCGGCTGATCTGGAAGGAATTGAGGCGCATCTTAAATCGCGGCTCGGCTGCGGTTTGGTTGCTGACATCCATCCGACCGATTTTGATTTACGGATGGGTATTTTGAACAGCAAAGCCAATCAGCTTGGTTTTGATCTGCCGCAAAAAGTGGCTGAGTTTCTGGCGACCAAAATTACGTCAAATATTCGCGAACTGGAGGGTGCATTGCGTCGTGTTATTGCTCACTCTCAGTTGTTGAACAATCATGAAATTACGCTGGATATGACGCAAGACGTGTTAAAAGACATGTTACGCTCATTTGATAAGCGGACAACCATTGATGAAATTCAGAAGAAAGTTGCCGAATATTTTAATATTTCGGTTAAGGAGATGCAGTCTTCCAGACGCGCCAGAACCGTTGCCCGTCCGCGGCAGATTGCTATGTATTTAGCCAAACAGTTGACATCGCGTTCACTGCCGGAGATTGGCCGCAAATTTGACCGTGATCACACGACAGTCATGCATGCGGTGCGTAAGGTTGAAGAGCTGATTATAGAGGATGTTTCTTTGGCAGAAAATGTCGAGGCATTGCGGCGAATACTGGAAGCCTAATCTTTCTCAAAAAGCTGTTGACGACTTATTGTTTTGTCTTTTGATTTTGGCTGGTTATGCTATTATCTTTGGCAAAGTTAACAATAAGTCGTTTTTTATGGGTTTTAGGAAGATGAGATTTACGATTGAGCGTGCTAATTTATTGAAAACTCTGAGCCATGTGCAGAGTATTGTTGAGAAAAGAAACACCATTCCGGTACTGTCAAATGTCAGAATCGAGGCGTTGGGCGACGGCATCAGTTTTAAGGCGACGGATATGGATACGGAAATCACAGAGATGGCCGATGCCAAAATTGCCGAGACCGGTGCAACGACAGCTCCAGCACATATGCTTTATGATATTGTGCGCAAACTTTCGGATGGTTCGCAAGTTGAGCTGATTTACCCTGACGATAATGGCCGATTGACCATTGCTTCTGGCAGATCGAAGTTTTCGCTTTCAACAATTGCGGTGGAAGATTTTCCGGTTATTTCCGGCGATAAGCTGCCGACGTCTTTTGTTATGGCCAAAGATGAATTGAAAGACGTAATTGACCGGACGCAGTTTGCTGTCTCTACAGAAGAAACGCGCTATTATCTGAACGGCTTGTTTGTTCATGCAAAAAAGGAAGGTGCTTCCGAAGTTTTGCGGATTGTTGCCACCGACGGACATCGTTTGGCTTGTGTTGAGACGCCGCTGCCCAAAGGAGCCGAGAACTTAAAAGGCGTGATTATTCCGCGCAAAACCGTTGCTGAAATTCGCAAGCTTTTAGATGATAGTTCGGTTGAAAATGTTACAGTGGAAATTTCCGAGAACAAAGTGCGTTTTTCGGTTACCGATATTACCTTAACATCAAAATTGATTGATGGTACTTACCCCGATTATGAACGTGTTATTCCGACCGATAATGACAAGTCGCTGGAACTTTCGGTTAAGGATTTGGCGGCGGCGGTTGATCGTGTTTCGGTAGTGGCTGAAAGAACGAGAGCCATTAAAATGCTGACTCACCCCAATAAAGTAACGATTGTTACGTCCAGCCCCGATTTGGGCAGCGCGTCGGAAGATTTGGAGGCAAAATACGAATCGGAAGAGCTTGAGATTGGTTATAATTTCCGATATCTTTTGGACATTTTGGCGGAGGTTAAAGGAGACACAGTGCGGATATCTTTTGCTGATGCATCGTCACCTTCGGTTATTCATGATACGTCTGATACCAGCGCCATTTATGTTTTGATGCCGATGAGAGTATAGATGGACGGATTAGCGCATAATTTGGCTCAGGTAACTCAGTTAAAGTCAGGTGTTGAACGCCTGACTTTAACTAACTTTAGGAATTATGCGGCATTGAGGATTAATGCGCCGATTGCTCCGGTTGTTATTTTTGGCGAAAACGGTAGCGGAAAAACCAATATTTTGGAAGCAATTTCTTTTTTGACTCCGGGGCGGGGGCTGCGTGGTGCCAGACTGGCGGACATTAAACGTTTTATTCCACAGATTACCGGTTCGAGCGATATTTCTTTTGTTTCGCCGTTGAGTTGGGCAATTGCTGCGGAAGTGAGCCTTAACGGCAATCATTGTACGCTGGCAACGGCGGTTGAAAAAAGCAGCCGCGAAGCCGACGAAGATGATATCCGCTCTTTTGAACGGCGAATTGTTAAGATCGACGGCAACAAAACAGCGTCTCAAGCCGAGCTCGGGCGCTATTTTTCGGCGGTTTGGCTGACACCGCAGATGGACAGGCTGTTTCGCGGCGGCAGCCAGCCGCGGCGGGCGTTTTTGGATCGTTTGGTTTATGCTTTTGATATGGAACACGCCAAAAGGACGGCGATTTTTGAGCATTTGTACCGCGAGTGGTATCGTTTGATCAAAGAGGGCAAAAACGATGACTGCTGGCTTGGTTTGTTGGAAGAACAGATGGCTGCTGTCGGTGTTGCTATTGCAGCGGCGCGGCGCGAACAGGTCGCACGGTTGAATGCTTTTATTGAAAATGAGCCGGATGACGTGTTTCCTTCGGTGCGGTTGGAGCTTGACGGCACAATAGAAAAAGGTCTGGACAATAGCGCCGCGGTTGAAATTGAGGACGAATACCGCGGTATGATGAAAAGGCAGCGTCGTTTTGTGTTGGAAAACGACAATCCGGATGGGGTTAACCGCACGGATTTTAAGGTTTATTTTAAGAAAAAAGGGATGCCGGCGGATTTGTGCTCGACCGGCGAACAAAAATCTCTTTTAATCAGCATTCTTTTGGCACAGACCAAATGTCAAACTCTTTATAAAGGGTTTGCTCCGGTTTTGCTTTTGGACGAAGTGGCGGCGCATTTGGATGATATTAAGCGCGAAGCTTTGCTTGAAAAAATAACGGCTTTGAATATTCAGGCATGGATAACGTCCACCAATCCGGAACTTTTTGATTCTTTGCGCGGACAAGCGCAGTTTTTGCAGGTAAAGAACAACCAAATTCATCAAACATCCGTTTTTTAGCTCTTATTCGAGGCTTATTTTCCGATTCGGAAAAATTTGACGGCGATTCGGAAAAATTTTTTGACCGGACTCAAAACGAATCCGGATAACGGTTTGACGCGAATCGCCTGTTTTGTTGAAGGGAATCGGTAATTTTTTATTAAGTTTTATTATCTACCCTTGGGTTAACCAAGCTTGAAGGCCGGATTCTGTTTAACGCCGGCGAAACCAAAAGGGTATTGATTGCCGTGGCTGATATAACTAAACATATTTTACGCCTTGAAACCGCTGTCATAACAGCGATTATTGGTGTTTTTGCGGCTTTTGACGCAGCGGCTTTAGATGTGCCGGATGTCGACGGCAACACAACGGTCAGCGACCAGACTATCAGCGGCGGCGGCGAAGCAACGTTAAACATTAATGAAGGCGGCAGCGCGACCAATACAACCATTAACAGAGGCGGCATGGTTAACGTTAACGACGGCGGGTCAGCAAAAACAGCCACCATCAATGACGGCGGTCAATTAAATGTTGCCGGCGGCAATGCGACGGATGTTCTTGTAGCCAGCGGCGGTACCATCAACGCCTTAACCTCTGGTTCCATTATTTCCAATGTGAATGTACAAGACGGCGGCCATTTTAATTTCTCGACCGATATAACAGCCAGCGGACTGAAAGGCGCCAGCGGAGATACGGCTTCCATAAACCTCGGAGAAGCAAAAAACTTTACTGTTAGTCAGGGATCATCCCTGACGGCGAACGACGGCGGCACCATCAGCGACTCAACTTTTTCCGGCGGTACGGCGACTATCAGCGGCGGCGGTATGATAACCGACAGCTCTTTTAGCGACGGCGGCACTCTGACAGCGCTGGCACCTGATGCCGTCGTAGGCGAAAATGTTGTTATTGATACGGAAAGCGGCGGCGGTTTTGATATTTCGACGTCTGCTTTGGTCAGCAATCTGCATTATGGCGATCAGGTGATGACCATCTTGGACAATGTGGTTTCCGGACTAAACACCCTTTATGAAAATTCCAGACTGGTTGTTGACAGCAACGGACGGATTGACGGGCTGACGGTTGACGGCGGCACTCTGGCGGTTAACGGCGGTGTTGTCGGCGAGACCAGCGGAACCAATGTCGTATCGGGACAGATGCAGGTTGTTAGCGGGTCGGCTTATAACACCACTGTTTCGGGAACCGGACAAGTAACGGCGAGCGGCAATAGCACCCTTCATAATACATCTATTGCCGATGGCGGCGAGGTCATACTTAATGATAGCGCACAGTCGAGCACCACGACGGTTAATGACGGCGGATCATTTACCGTGAACGATACTGCCGTTGCCGATAATACCACTGTCGGCAAAGGAGGTTTATTTGTTGTCAACAGCGGTGGAACCGCATCAAACAGCGTCATTAACGACGGCGGACAGATGACAGCCGACACCGCCACCATTACCGGCGCTATTGTAAACAACGGCGGAAAGATGACTCTTTCGGCAAGCACGGCAAGCGATGTTGCCCTCGGCGACGGCGGTATTCTGGAATCGTCGACCGGCACCACTTTAACCAATTTAAGCGCCAATGCCGGATCAATCCTCAACCTTAGTGCGGATACTTTGCTCAGCGGTTCGTTGTTGATGGATGTTGATGTTAATGCTTCTGGCTCGGATCTGGATTTTGCCAATCTTTTTACAGCCAATAATACTTTGAGCTCTTTGACGGTCAACGGCGGGGTTAATGAAGCTTTTGAAGGAAAATTGATTAACGACCCGCAAACCGACAAGAAATTGACGCTGAGCGGCGGAAATTATGTTATTTTTAATCCGACAGGCGGCCAGAACGGCCCGACCGGCACGGTTCAAGTCAGCGGATGGAGCACGATAGATGTTGCCTCCGGCAGCTCGGTACGGCTGGAAAGCGACTTGACGATGGGCGGTTCGGAGCAGAATTTTATTATTAATGAAGGGGCGAGTCTTGATGTCTCGGGAACTCTTAACAATATTAACGATGTTTTGCTAACCGGCAATGTCGTCAATAACGGTACGATTGATTTGACACTGGCGGACAAGACACTTACCGGCGATAAGCTGACAATCAGCGGCAATTATAGCGGCGGCGAAGGCGCACGTCTTAATATGAGCGTTGATCCTCGTAATAATACGGCTGACGGCTTAGTTATCAACGGTGATGTGTCCGGCACGACCGAGATTTATCTGACGGCGGCCTCGGCAGCGGTGCCAAACGGCAATATTTTGCTGGTGGACGCACCGAACAATGTCTCTGGCACGGCGGAATCGTTTGGTGTGTGGCGATATGAGGGCTCCCCTTATACTTGGGAAACGTTATTTGAAAATAATCAGTGGTATACTTATGTTTCTGACGGCGACCGGCCAGGGATTGTTCCGGAAACCGCCGCTTATTATGGATTGATTGACAATACTCTTATGCAAACAGCCAGTTTGGGAGCCAATTTGCGAACCAATATCGTCGAAAACGAGTTTCGCAAAGTTCCCTGCCGGAAGAATAATTATTCAAAATACAACAACAGTAACATTTGCCGCAGCGACCGGCCGGTCTTTACCGGCTGGGTGGCTCCGGTGTTCTCTGATGCCAAAGTCGAGGCACCTTATAATTACACGGCTTCAATCACCGGATTTGACGGCGGGCTGGATTTGATCGGCAACGGAAAGACAAAGTTCGGCTTAATGGCCTCTTATCGCAGCGGCACCTACAAATATGAAGACAGCGGCGAATCTTATACGCTCAAAGGCGAAGCAGAAACCGCCATCGACAGCTACCTCGGCGGGGCTTATCTGCGGGCTGACAGCGGTGCGTGGTCGATTATCGGCGCGGTTTATGCCGGACAGCTTGATGTGGATATCAGCACCAAAGACAATGTTACGGCGGATACATCCGGCACGACTTGGGGCGCGACGCTTGATGTCAGCTATATTTATGAGAATATTATGGGATTTAGGATTGAGCCAGGGGTTCGTCTCAGCTGGACATCGGTTTCGCTGGACGAGATTGAGGATAACGCCGGCAAACGCCAAGAATTTGACGACTCCGACCGCAAAGAAATTGAAATCGGCGTGCGGCTGGCTCAAAGATGGGTCTTTCCGGATGCAAAGGCTGAGATTTATGCTAAGCCGTCGATTATTCAGACAATGGACAGCAACAGCGATTTTGAGCTGGTTGAAGAGCGCTTTTTGGATGCGGCCGAGGATAGGACACTGGCAAAGATTGAAGGCGGTATGCTCTTTGATATGATCGGCAACTGGAGTGCTGGGCTTAAAGGATCGTATGCTTTTGGGTCGGATTATACCAATGCCACTGTCGGTATGAACGTGTTGTATAACTTCTGATTTTGTGCCGTCAGGCGGGGCTAAAATAAGGAAAGGATGGCAGAAACGAAACGTCATGCCACCGAGCGAAGTGAGGCTCAGGCATCTTCCGCTGTTTTTGATATAAGCGGAAGACCCCTTAGCCTCAAGAGGTATTCCTCTTGAGGCGGGGTGACAGGTTTTATGTCATTCTGAGGAGCAATGGCGACGAAGAATCTAGGAGATCCTTCGCTGCGCTCAGGATGACAATAGAGAGATGCTCAGGATGACAAGTAAAGGAAGAGATCCTTCGCTGCGCTCAGGATGACAGGAAAAAAAGGATGACGGTGCCTTATGTCATTCTGAGGAGAGTCTCTTTTCCTGTCATTCTGAGGAGCAATGGCGACGAAGAATCTAATTATTAAACGAAAGAACACGGATTATGAAAAATATGTATGTGTATATTATGACAAACAGGCCTAATGGCACTTTGTATGTCGGTGTTACAAATAATCTGGTTCGGCGTGTTTATGAACATAAAAATTCTTTGTTGCCTGGTTTTACATCGAAATACAAATTGCATAATCTTGTGTATTTTGAGTGTTATGATAGTGAGGAGAACGCCATTAAAAGGGAAAAAACGTTAAAAGGATGGCTTAGAAAGAAAAAAATTGAATTAATTATTAGTGTTAATCCGTCGTGGAGCGATTTGTATGGAACATTGGTTTAAGAAGATCATTAGGAGATCCTTCGCTGCGCTCAGGATGACAAGTAAAGGGCGCTCAGGATGACAGGAAAAAAAAGATGACGGTGCCTTATGTCATTCTGAGGAGTGTAACGACGAAGAATCTAGGAGATCCTTCGCTGCGCTCAGGATGACAATAGAGAGACGCTCAGGATGACAATAAAAAAAAGGATGACAGGAAAAAAAGGATGACAGTAAAAAAAAAGGATGATGAAGAGAGGGGGAGAGAAAATGTTTGATTCAACTGCCGGAATATGGTATACTGGATGCTAGTACGGACGGAAAAAAAGATGGGAGGCTCCCATGTTTTTAAGAAGTAAAAACAGTGCATCCTATTGTAATATCTGCAAAATTTTGCCGCGGGGAGGGGTAGTTCTTTGCGGCGTTTTGTTGTTTGGGCTGTCGGCCGCGGCGGCTGAGCCGGAAAACAGCGGCATTACCCTAGACAAATTGCAAGAACTGACCGGCGACAAAATGAGCTGGCAGGAGCTGACGGCGGACGACGGCGGCGATGACACAGTGCAGCTGGGCGAAAAATGGTTTAAGTACGACTATACTTCTCCGATAACTCTTTATGCCAACCTGAGCGGCAACGCTATCATATGGAATCGGGACGCACCGAATGAAAATATTGAAGGGACTTTTATTAATAATTCGGTGAATTCGGTTGTTAACGGCGCTATTTATGTTTCAAAAAACGTCGGCGATATTAGTGGCGATTTTATCGGCAATTCCTCTGAATCCTACGCCGGAGCAATTTATAACAGAGGTACGACCAATAATATCAAGGGTAATTTTATTGGCAACTCGGCCAAAACCTATGCAGGAGCAATTTATAATGCCGGAACCATTACCGGTATTAGTGGCAATTTTTATGGCAACTCATCCGGAAAAATTGGCGGAGCAATTGCTAATGAGGGTAAGATTGACAGTATCAATGGCGATTTTATTGGCAATTCCGCCGATAGTTATGCAGGAGCAATTTATAATACCGGAACCATTACTAGCATAACCGGTAATTTCAGTAATAATTCGGCTGTAGGTAGTGGTCTTGGCAATGGCGGTGCGATTCATAATTCCGGAGAGATTGGTAATATTACCGCTGATTTCAGTGATAATTCAGTCAAAAAGAATGGCGGAGCTATTTTTACTGAACAACCAATCGGCAGTATCAACAGTGAGTTCGACAATAACTCGGCCGGAGATAAAGGCGGCGCAATTTACAACAGAGGAACCATTACCAGCATCAGCGGCACGTTCAGCAATAACTCGGCCGGCAACCAGGGCGGGGCAATTTATAACGGTGATCGCGGTGATAATGACATAACCAAAATCGACAACATAACGGCTGATTTTATCAACAACTCGGCCCAATATGGCGGGGCGATTGCCAATAATGATAGTGGCGAAATCGGCAGTATTGATGGTAATTTCAGCGACAATTCAGCCAGCGGCAATGGCGGAGCGATTTATAATTACGGAACCATTACCGACATTAACGGTGAGTTCAAGAATAACTGGAGTACTGACTACGGCGGAGCGATTTATAATACCGGAACCATTACCGACATTAGTGGTGAGTTTGGCGGTAATTCGTCACCTCGCGGCGGTGGGGCGATTTTTAATAAAGGTGAAATTGGCAGCATAGCTGCTGATTTTAGCAATAACCGGAGCGGAACAGGCGGTGGCGAAAAAGGTTATGGCGGCGGAATTGTCAACACGGGAAAGATCGGCAACATAACCGGCGAGTTTAGCGGCAACTCATCCGGTTATAACGGTGGGGCGATTTATAACGATGGCGAGATGACGCTGACTAACGCCAGTTTTTATGACAACTTTATAACCTTCTCTGATGAAGAAGGCGGGGCGATTTATAACGATGGCGTGTTGAATATTGTTGCTGACGGCGGCGAGAGTATTTTTGCCGGCAACGGGCTTCGGACGACAGGGGCTGGCGGCCAGCGCGAAAGATCGCAAGCCTTGTACGTTGGCGACAGCTCCGCCAAAACGACCCTGAAAGCGGTTAACGACGGGGTGATAAGGTTTGATGATAAGGTAGAGGGCAAGAATTTGAGCCGTTTTGTCAACACGACAGAAATATCGACGGCTAAAGATTTGGCTTTGTTAATTGTAAATGGTCTCGACGGGGAGGGCATCTCCTGCGAGGCACCGGCTTGTACAATAACCGATAACGGCGAGACGGCAACGGTCTCCCTGAACCAATATTATGATGCGGAAGAAAACACCTATATAAACGGAACAATTACGACAAGCTTGAAAAACGGCGTGGGACAGGCTGGATATGATCTGACCATGCAACAAGATGCTATGCAGACACTGATGTCGTCTGATGTTGAAATCTTATTTAGAGACGGCGGCACAGAAAGTGTGTCAGGCTATATGACTATGGGATATTCTCTACAAGCGCCGCAAACCGTTGCGGCGGCGGATCTTGAAAATGCTTTGCAAAGCCTCAGGGTTGACGGGTATGTCGTTACGCAAGAGGGAAATGACTGGACGGCTGTTAAAGGGGATACTCTTAAAGATGTTATAGAGATTGTTCAGCAGGCGGACGGTTCTTATCTGGCAACAGTCTGGACAATTGGCTCATCTGATATGACCAATGATGCGCCGGTTTTGACGATTGTCGGCGATGCCAGCGGCAAGGTGGTGTTTAATGAAGAAGTGGCCGGTTTTGACGCCATAGACATCAGCGGAACCAATGTTGAGGCAAACAAAGGCCTTTTGTTAAGGCCTTTGATCAGCGGCGGCGGGGTTTTGGACGTTAATGCCGACGCAACGGTTTATCAAAGCGCGGTCAACGACGGCGGCAGTCTCAAGATTAATGCCGGCGGAAAGGCTATGACCACCGCCGTTAATACCGGCGGAAAAATGCATGTGGCGGCCGACGGCGCGGCGGAAGATACGGTGGTGGAGACCGGCGGCGCTTTGAGCGCCGAAGTGCGCGCCAAACTCAACAACCTGTTGGCCAAGGGTGGCGCTATTCTTGATATTGACAGCGGCGCGGTGTTGACCGGAAATATTATCCTTGATGCCAAGGCCGAACTCGGCGGAAGCTATGATTACAGCAAAATATTTAAAGACGAGGTGCAGGATAGCGGGTCGCTGACGTTGGTCGGCGGACTGAATGATTATCTGGTTGAAGATTCGCTGGTTAATAATGTCGAGGCCAAGGCGCTTAAGCTGACCGGCGGTGATTATGTCATCGGCGACGGCGCGCAGGCCGTGTCCGGATGGGACGAGATGGTGATTAAAGACCAAGCCAATGTCAAGCTGGAGGGCGATATTGCAATGTCCGGCGCCGAAAAGAATATTAAGCTTTTGCAAGGATCAACCCTCGATTTGTCTGGCCATTCGCCGACGAATTATGAAATTATCGGCAGCTTTAACAACGACGGAACCGTCAACTTCAGTCATGCCGGAGACGACGCCGATGATATAACGACTATCTATGGCAACTATAAGGCTTATGACAACGCGCAGATGACTATTGATGTGGACCCGATTAACAACGCGGCCGACAAACTGGTTGTTGAGGGCGATGTCGCGGGGACGACAAAAGTAACCCTGAACCCCTTGAGCGACGATAAATCAAGCGACAAAATATTGTTTGTGGAAGCGCCTAATGATATGGCCGATACGGCGGCGCATTTTGAGATATTCCGCGTTATCGGCGATGCGCAGGTGTGGAATGTCTTGTATGAAAATCAGGGCTGGTATGTCGGCACGGAAAATATTATTGCCGATTCAAGCAACAACGGCTATGGCAACGCCTCAAGCAACGGCACACTGGAAGACACAGACGAAGACGCCTTTGCCGACGCCGTCCTGCCGCCGGACTTTAAACTGCCCGATAACAGCGGCGGCACAACCGGAACCAGCGGCAAAACAAAGGTCTATGCCGAGGCAATGGCTTATACCGGATTGGTCAGCGCCGGACTGGAACAAACACGCGGGCTGGTTGATAAAATTGCCGACAATGTCGCCAGCGCCAAGGTTTATAGCCACCAGTGCGGCGGCTATTATGACCGCCATTATGACTACCGGCCGCAGGCAAGCGCTTGGGCGGCTCCGGAATATGCTTATGCCAAGATTGATGCGCCGGTCGAGATGGAAGCCGATATTGCCGGATTTGAGGGCGGGTTTGATATTCAGCACGACGCTAACAACCGGCTCGGCGTGTTTATGTCTTATCGCCACGGTAATTATGATCTTGACGGCGGCGGCGATGAGATTTATGCCGACAAAGGCGCCGAAATTGAGCTCAACAGCTATCTGGCCGGACTTTATTATCGTCATGACCGCGGGCGGGCCTGGACGCTGGCTGCCCTCTATGGCGGATGGCTTGATGCGGATATCAGCACCGATGACGGCGTCAGCGCTGATACCGACGGCTGGCAAATCGGCGCCGGAATCGAAACCGGAAAGGCGTTCGCTTTGCGCCGCGGGCTGATTGCCGTGCCGCTGCTGGGGCTGACGTATAATCAGATTATGTTTGATGACGCACATGATGCCTATGGCAAAACCGCCGAGTATGATACCATCCGGAATCTGGCGGTTGAGGCCGGCGTTAAGATCGAAAAACAGTTTGGTTTCGGTTATTATCGGCAGGCCAAAGTTTATATTCGGCCGAGCTTGGTGCAAAACTTTGGCGACGGAAATGTCAAAATCAGCGGTATAGACGAGGTTGAGGGTATTGATGATGCCCTGTTGGCCAGAGTCAAAGCCGGCGGCAATTTTGAGATTGACGAAAGGTGGTCGGGGTATGCCGACGCGGCTTGGACCTTTGGCGAGGATTATCAGAGTTTTGCTCTGACCGCCGGATTGAGGTATGCCTTTTAAGAGACGGTTGTTTTATGACGCGAAGATTTAGGCTGTTATGCCGTTGAGCGCCCCTATAATGTTATGCCGCCGGACAAAGTGAGACTCAGGCATCTTCTGATTATTGAAAAAAATTGAAAAAAAGCGGAAGGCCCCTTAGCCTCGGGAAGAGTGCTTCCCGAGGCGGGGTGACAGTATTATGTCATTCTGAGGAGAGTCTCTTTTCCTGTCATTCTGAGGAGCAATGGCGACGAAGAATCTAGGAGATCCTTCGCTGCGCTCAGGATGACAGTAAAAAAAAAGATGACGGTGCCTTATGTCATTCTGAGGAGCAATGGCGACGAAGAATCTACACTTAATGAGATGTTTCGCTTACGCTCAACATGACAGTAAGGAGGAGATCCTTCGCTTGCGCTCAGGATGACAAGAAAAAAAAAGGATGACAAGGAAAGGGCGCTCAGGACGGTAAATATCCGTCGGACTGCATTTTGAATAATTCGGCGTAGCGGCCTTTTTTGCGCAACAGGCTTAAATGCGTGCCCTCTTCTACAACTTGGCCATTCTCTAAGACGATAATCCGATCCATTTCACGCAATGTAGACAAACGATGGGCGATGGCTATGACGGTTTTGTTTTGCATCAACTCCTTTATTGAGGCCTGAATATATTTCTCGCTCTCCGAATCAAGCGATGAGGTTGCCTCGTCAAAAATAAGAATCGGAGCATTTTTTAAGACGGCGCGGGCTATGGCAATGCGCTGACGCTCGCCGCCGGACAAAATAACGCCGCGGTCGCCGACTTTGGTTGCGTATTTGTCGGGAAAACGCTCAATAAATTTATCTGCCGAGGCTTTAACTGCCGCCTGCCTGACTTGTTCATCCGTTGCTTTGGTGTTGCCGTAACGGATGTTTTCTGCCAAGGTGCGGTTGAACAAACAGACATCCTGCGGAATAACGGCTATATGTTTGTGTAGCGAATCCTGCGTTATGTTGCGGATGTCTATGCCGTTGATTTCTATGGCGCCGGATTTGACATCAAAATAACGGTCAATCAGCTTGATCAAGGTCGATTTGCCGGCGCCCGAAGTGCCGACAATCCCTACTTTCTCGCATGGTTTTATGTGCAAATTAAAGTCTTTGAAAATCTGCCTTTTGTTGTTGTAGCCAAAGCACACGTCCTTAAAACAGATGCCGGCTTTTTTTGACTTGAACTCAATGGCTTGCGGCGAATCGACGATATCGGGCTCGATGGCTAAAGTTTCAAGCGCCGAATCCATCTGGCCAAAAATGCGCGACAAATTGTTGACACCCCAATTGACACTAAAAACCATCCATGACAGGCGGCTTAAAACCGTCAGAATAAAAATAAACGCGGTAACATCTATGCGGCCGCAGTAAAGTAATGCCACGCTTTGTATCGCAAAAAACAGGCCTGATAAAACCGCCACAATCTCCAGATACAGACTTATTAGTGTTTTGCGCTTTTGCTCAATGGTTTCCGCATGACGCCAAATACGCAGGTTCTTGAGCAAATGCCGCCGTTCAAACTTATAGTTGGCAAAGCTTTTAATCTCCGAGTAATTAGCTATGGAATCAACGATTACGGCATTGGATTGGCTTTGTTGAGTCGAGGTCTGTTTGGACAACTTGGCGCGCTGACGGCCATAATAGCGGCCGATGTAAAAAACAACAATGCTCCATACAACCACCGAAACACCTAAAATCCAATCCATCCATGATAAAATCACCAGATTAACCAGCAAAAAACACGCGTCAAACATCATATTGCCGCAGTGCATATAAAAATCGACCATGCCGCTTTGCAGCTGGTTGAATTTGTTTGATATATTTCCTGTCATTTCGTTGGTAAAATATGAAATAGAATGTTTGTTGACGTAGGCAAAAACCTCCTTAATCACTATTGAACGGATGTGTGGAACCAAGCGGTTGCCAAACCACATGCTCAGCGTCCGCAAAACCGCTGCCAGCAAATCAATTCCGATACAAAACAGAATTATTATCAACAGATGCTGCCAATAGACCGGTGAAGGACGGTTGGCCGCCGCATAGTCAAATAATGAGGCAAATAAATAAACAGCGCCCTGCCCGCAAAGCTGTCCGGCGGCAGCCAAAACAACAATCAAAACCAATGTATATTTAAATTGGCGAAAATAGTGCCAAATAAATTTTAGGGCGGTTTTTTGCATAAATCATTAACCTAAAATTGACAGATTGCGGATATTGTTATAGCATGACAAAAGAGTTTGCGCAATATCGGAAAGCTTTATAAACATGGAAACACAATATTATACCTTGATCGAAAAACAGGACTTTTTTGAGATTATTGAAAACAAATATGGCGAACTGGCCATTTTTATCGACGCCCGCGACGGTACTCCAAACGAACCGCTTTTGCAGTTCGACGGCAAAAAAACTGCCTTGTTGAAACGCGACCCCCATTTGGCCGTCAGGCTGGACAATATTAACGAAGAAACGGTTGAACCACTGGCCGAGGCCGAGTTTGTGATGATTGTGGAACTTAAAGGAAAGATGGTCGAGCGGGTTTACGGTGTGCCGGTTGAAAATGTTGAGGAAATTGTGTTTGAAGGGCGTCAGACCCGCGCCGATGAACTGGTTAAAGCCAAAAATCGCGACGAACTTTTGAAAAGCTTCGGGGCGGTTAAGATTTGGAAAAACGGCGAGAAAAACGTCAAATAAGTGAGGAAAAAATGATTGGTTTGGTTTTGGTTACGCACGGCAATCTGGCCAAAGAATTTATATCGGCAATGCAACATGTCGTCGGACAACAAAAACAAGTTGAAAGCGTCTGTATCGGGCCGGAAGATGATATGGAAATGCGCCGTAATGAAATTTTGCAAAAGGTCGGCGAGGTTGACAGCGGCGACGGCGTGGTGCTTTTGACCGATATGTTTGGCGGGACGCCGTCTAATCTGGCTTTGTCGATGATGGACCGCGCAAATGTCGAAATTCTGGCCGGCATTAATCTGCCAATGCTGATTAAAATCGCCTCGCTACGTAAAGACAATAATATGAAAAAAGCCGTTGAAGGCGCGCAGGAAGCCGGCAAAAAATATATCAATATCGCTTCGCAGCTTTTAGGAACAAAAAAATGAGCGATAAAATTACCAAGGAACTGGAAATTAAAAATGTTAAGGGTTTGCACGCTCGGGCGGCGGCAGCGTTTGTCAAAACAATAGAACCTTTTGATGCGGAAATCGAGGTTGAGCGCATTGGCCAGACTGTCAGCGGAAGCTCCATCATGGGGCTTATGATGCTGGCCGCCTCAAAGGGAACAACCATCAAAGTTTCTGCCTGCGGGAATCAGGCCACGGACGCCTTGGCTGCTATCGAAAAACTGCTGGATGATAAGTTTGGAGAAGAATAATTGCCCGCTCAAGCCTCGCGCAACAAGACACTCCGCCTCAATAAGGCTGAAATTAACCGACTGGCGGCAAAAGCCGTTAAGCTAAAAAAAACGGCAGATATAGCGGAAATCGTTGATCAGATTATTTGGCAGGACGCTTTTAAGGCTATGGACTTGATGCCGGAAGCCTGCGTTGATCTGATGATTGTTGATCCGCCGTATAACCTGACCAAAAATTTCGGCGGTTCGGTCTTTCGGGAGATGACTGACAACAAATATCGCAAGTGGCTGGACAAATGGTTGAAAAAAACTGCCAGAATCCTTAAAGACAACGCCAGCATTTATATTTGCGCCGACTGGAAAACATCTATTGCTATCCCGTATGCCGCAAGCAAATATTTTGTTTTGCAAAACCGCATATCTTGGGAGCGCGAAAAAGGCCGCGGCGCTAAAAATAACTGGAAAAATTGTCTGGAAGATATATGGTTTTTTACTAAAAGCAAAGATTATAAATTTAATCTTGAAAATGTTAAAATTCTCAGGCCGGTTATCGCGCCCTACCGCAATGATGACGGCGCGCCAAAAGACTGGTTCAATGAAGGCGGCAAAAAACTGCGGCTGACGCATCCGTCAAACATCTGGACCGATATTTCGGTTCCATTTTGGTCTATGAGCGAAAATACCGATCATCCGACACAAAAACCGGAAAAACTAATCGCCAAACTGATTCTGGCATCGTCAGACGAAGGCGATGTGGTGTTTGATCCGTTTGTCGGCTCTGGAACTACAGCTGTGGCCGCAAAAAAATTAAAACGCCACTTTATTGGTATTGAAAAAGAAAAAGAATATGCCTCGCTGGCTCTTAAAAGGTTGGAGCTTGCCGAAAAAAATTCACAAATTCAGGGGTTTGAAGACGGAATCTTCAGGCCCCGCAACGGATGATTTAAGCCTAAATATCAGGTTGTTTGTCTGGCAACAGCTCTTATCTCCTTAAACGCGGCTTGACGCCGTTTGAGTTTAATATTCTAAGGAGAAAAAATATGTGTAAAGATATGAGAGATTCATCAACATCTTCCCAGAGCAAAATGTCGGCTTCTGAAAAATCAAGCAAAACATCAACTTCTTCTTCGGAAAACAGCCGCAAATCGGCTTCGTCTTCATCGTCGCCGTCTTCTTCAAATAAAGGCTGCGGTTGCAATAATTATTAGTTCGTCTGCCGAACCTATCAGATTAAACCTCCTGCCAAAATGTCGACAGGGGGTTTAACTTTGGCTAGACTTATCGCATAAAGAAGTTATATTTAGTTATGGTTATTTCACGAAAAGGGATTTGCGATATGAAAAAATATCTGGCTATGGCATTGGTAATGTTGTTTTGTTTTGAAGCTAAGGCGCAATCTGCCGAAAACCTGCAAAAAATCGAAACCTATTTGAATAACATCAAAAGCTTGCAGGCAACCTTTGTGCAAATGGCTTCCAACGGTGCAACAGCCGAAGGGCGGTTGTTTATCAAAAAGCCTAATAAAATTCGCATGGAATATGCCGAACCGACAAATGTGCTGATTGTCGGCGATGGCGACTTTATCGTGTATAACGACCTTGATCTGGATCAGGTAACGCATATTGATTATGACGATATTCCGGCGTCCTTAATCCTGTCAAACAAAATAAAAATCGACGGCAAAAAGCTTAAGGTCATTGATTTTTATCAGGATTCCGGTTCAACCTCCATTACACTGGATTATGCCGAAAAAGGCGATATTGGGCCGATTACGCTGGTGTTTGCTAATGACCCGCTGGAACTTAAGCAGTGGAAGATCGTTGATCCGCAAAGTGTTGAAGTAACGGTGTCTTTGTATGACACCGTTACCGATGCCGATGTTGATGATGATGTTTTTAAGTTTAAGAATCCGAAAAACCGGTCGCGGAATTTCAATAAGAAAAAATAATCCATGAACTCGTTTAAACTTATTAGCTGGAATGTCAACTCTATCCGCATCCGGATGGAGCTTTTGCAAAAGTTGACATCCGAACAAGCGCCGGATATTGTTTGTCTGCAAGAGGTTAAAGCAAAAGAAGAAGATTTTCCGTTTGCGGCGGTTAGGGCTTTGGGTTTTGAGCATATTGCCCTTTACGGTATGGCCGGCTACAACGGTGTGGTGATCTTGTCTAAGGTGCCGCTGAACGATATTGCGCAGATAGACTGGGTGGGCAAACATGATGCTCGGCATATCAAGGCAACGATTTTTGACGATATTGAAATTAACAATATCTATATTCCGGCGGGAGGCGATGTGCCGGATCCGATTGTTAATCTGGCGTTTGCGCATAAATTATGTTTTATGGACGATATCAGCGAATATTTTGAACAACATAAGGCAGAGCTCAGTCGGCGCAAGATGTTGTTGTGCGGTGATTTTAATGTAGCGCCGAGCGAAAATGACGTTTGGAATCACAAACAGCTTTTGAAAATCGTCTCGCACACACCAATTGAGGTGGAGCGGCTTACAAGATTGTTTAATTCGCTTGATTTTGTGGATGCGGTGCGCAAATTTTATCCCAAGCCGCAAAAGGTCTTCTCGTGGTGGAGTTATCGCAACCCTAACTGGCAGGTCAATAACAAAGGGCGGCGTTTGGATCATGTATGGGTAACGCCGACCTTGCAAGAAAGATTGATAAAAGCCGAAATTTTGCGGGAATACCGCGCGGCGGAGCGGCCATCAGATCATGTTCCGGTTATGGTGGAAATCAGCAAATAGATTTTATTTTTCTTTGGTGCCGATCTTTGCCTTATAATAACTTGCGGGCAAAACCTCCATCAACTCAAACAGTTTGTCGGCAACCTGCGGGTTGGGAATGTGGATAAAACTGTTGACGAGTTCTTGAATCCGCGAGCTTTTTAACGGATCTTCCACCGTAACCGCCGCGGTGTTTTCGGCGTTGAAAACGGCGTCGGTTGCGATAAAACGCGGGCTTTGCGCGCGGGCTTCCGGCGGGATATCCTGATAAAAATAGTCAATATGAACGCCCAAAACCAAAGCGATATCAT
>CALYBB010000035.1 GCA_944393715.1 uncultured Alphaproteobacteria bacterium | reverse complement strand
AATTTGGCTCGTATAGCTGGTGTAAATATTCCAACTGCCAAGAAAATCGGAGTCGCCCTGACTTATATCTATGGCATTGGTAGAAAAACTGCTCAGGACATTTGCAAAAAGTCCGGTGTTTCCGAAGACCGCCGTGTTCAGGAATTGAGCGACGAAGAAGTTGCCAAAATTCGTGATGTTATTGATAACAATGTGGTTGTTGAAGGTGAGCTGCGCCGTGAGGTCGGTGTTAATATCAAGAGATTAATGGATCTCGGCTGCTACAGAGGGTTGCGTCATCGTAAGGGCTTGCCCGTCAGAGGTCAAAGCACTAAGCAAAATGCCCGCACCCGTAAAGGCAAACGCAAAACCGTCGCGAACAAGAAGAAATAAGGTGATTTGAGAAATGGCAAAAGCAGTATCACAACGTGTTAAAAGAAAAGAAAAGAAGAATATTACGGCAGGTGTTGCCCATATTAATTCTACTTTTAATAATACTCGGGTAACCATTACTGATGCTCAAGGTAATACAGTTGCTTGGTCGACCGCCGGTGCTCAGGGTTTTAAGGGGTCCAGAAAATCGACTCCCTATGCCGCGCAGGTTGCCGCCGAGGAAGCCGGTAAAAAGGCTCAGGAACATGGTATGAAAACTTTGGAAGTTGAAGTTAAGGGGCCGGGGTCTGGCAGAGAGTCGGCTATCAGAGCTTTGCAGGTTGTCGGCTTTACCATCACGACAATTCGTGATGTGACGCCCATTCCGCACAACGGCTGCAGACTGAGAAAGAGACGCCGCGTATAATTTATTTTTGTGAAGATTGCGGAGCGATCAAGTTCCGCAATCTTTGGGTCAGTTTATTGAACTTTAGCATATGCAATAAAATTTAGAGGGCATTCCAGTGATTCAGAAAAATTGGCAAGAACTTATTAAACCGACTAACTTGAATATCACGGCTTTGGAAGGAGCCAATAAGTCCAAGATAGTTGTTGAACCTTTGGAGAGAGGTTTCGGATTGACTCTGGGCAATGCGTTGCGCAGGGTTTTGTTGTCTTCCCTTCAAGGCGGTGCCGTTACCAGCATTAAGATTGACGGCGTGTTGCATGAATTTTCGGTTATTCCGGGGGTTAGGGAAGATGTGACGGATATTGTTTTGAATATCAAGGGCTTGGCTGTTGCGGTTCATAACGAAGGCGTCAAAACCATGACGTTGAAGGCAGAGGGACCGTGTGTGGTTACCGCAGCGATGATTGAAGCCGGTCATGATGTTGAGATCAAAAATCCGGAACTGGTTATTTGCAATCTGGATGCCGGTGCCAAACTCAACATGGAAATGACGGTCGGAACAGGTAAAGGCTATGTTCCGGCAGCAATGAACAAAACGGCGGATACGCCGATTGGGGTTATTCCGGTGGATGCGATTTATTCGCCGGTAAGAAAAGTTTCGTACAAAGTCGAAAATACCCGTGTCGGTCAGGCTACCGATTATGATAAACTTATCTTGGTGGTTGAGACCAACGGTGTTGTTACTCCGGAAGATGCCGTGGCTTATGCGGCAAGGATTTTGCAGGATCAGTTGAAGCCGTTTATCAACTTTGATGAACCGGAAGCTGAGGCGGAATCGGAGAAGGAAGAATTGCCGTTTAACCGCAATTTGCTGAAGAAAGTTGACGAGCTTGAATTGTCGGTACGTTCGGCTAACTGCCTGAAGAACGATAACATCGTTTATATCGGTGATTTGGTTCAGAAAACCGAAGCCGAGATGCTGCGGACACCGAATTTTGGTCGCAAGTCGTTGAACGAGATTAAAGAGGTTTTGGCTAAGATGGGTATTCATTTGGGGATGGATACGCCAGGTTGGCCGCCGGAGAATATTGAGGAATTGATTCGTCGTTGTGACGAACCGTTCTAGGCTGATTGAAAGAAAAGCACCGCCGATTGTGTAAAACGGCGGTGCTTTTTTATGGGTATAACCGGCAAAAAAAAGTGGTTGCGAAGTTAAAAAATTGCTATGATTCTCGCAGTTTTTAACAGGATATAACAAAGGAAGAATCAAAGTGTCTGAAGAAAGTAATTTGGTTGAAAGCAGGCAGGATATTTCGCCGGTCGAAATCTCGGAGGAAATGCGTCGTTCGTATCTGGATTATGCGATGAGCGTTATTGTGGCGCGTGCGTTGCCGGATGTTCGCGATGGCTTAAATCCGGTGCACCGTCGTATTATTTATTCGGCTTATGAAAACGGCTATGACTACAACCGGCCGTTCAGAAAATCGGCGCGTATCGTCGGTGATGTTTTAGGTAAATATCATCCGCACGGCGACAGTTCGGTTTATGAGGCGATGGTGCGTTTGGCGCAGCCGTTTTCAATGCGGGTGCCGCTGATTGACGGGCAGGGTAACTTCGGTTCGATGGACGGCGACAGTGCGGCGGCAATGCGTTATACCGAAGCCAGATTGGCTAAGGTCGCCCATGCGTTGATTGATGATATCGACAAAGACACGGTTGATTTTATGCCCAATTATGACGAGAGCCTGCAGGAGCCGACGGTTTTGCCGGCGCGCTATCCGAATCTTCTGGTTAACGGGGCTAATGGTATTGCCGTCGGTATGGCGACAAATATTCCGCCGCATAATCTGGGCGAAGTGATTGATGCCTGTTGTGCGTATATAGATAATCCGGAAATTTCAACAGAGGATTTGATTAAGATTGTTCCGGGGCCGGATTTTCCGACCGGCGGTTTGATTCTCGGCTATTCCGGTGCCAAGTCGGCCTACCTGACGGGGCGCGGGTCAATTGTTATGCGCGCCAAATGCACGATTGAGGAACTACACAAAGACAAAGAAGCCATTATCGTGCATGAGATCCCGTATCAGGTCAATAAGGCGGCGATGATTCAACGGATTGCCGAATTGCTGAAAGAAAAGAAAATTGAGGGTATTTCCGAAATCCGCGATGAATCAGACCGGCACGGTGTGCGGGTGGTTATTGAGATAAAACGCGATTTTCAAGCCGACGTGGTGTTGAACCAGTTGTATAAATATACGCCGTTGCAGACTAGCTTTGGTATGAATATGCTAGCGATTTATAACGGTCGACCGATGATGTTGACGTTGAAAGACATCATCAAAGCCTTTATTGAATTTCGCGAAGAAGTTATCCGTCGGCGGACAATTTTTGAGCTTAACAAGGCGCGTGATCGGGCACATACGTTGGTCGGTTTGGCAATTGCAGTGGAAAATATTGATCCGGTGATTGAGCTTATTCGGACGTCGCCGTCGCCACAGGAAGCCAAGGACGCCTTGTTGTCTAAAGCTTGGCCGGCAGGCGATGTTGAGGCATTGGTCAAGTTGATTGATGAACCGGATCGCAAAGTCGAAAACGGCACCTATCGGTTGTCGGAAAACCAGGCCAAGGCGATTTTGGATTTGAAATTGCAGCGCTTAACCGGACTTGAGCGTGATAAAATTCATGAAGAGTTGGTTGGTTTGGGCGAAGAAATTAAAGAATGTCTGGCGATTTTGAGTTCTCGCGAAAAGCTTTATGGTATTATGCGCGACGAACTAATTGAGATTAAAGACGAATATGCCAATCCACGGCGTTCAAAGATTGAGGATATTGAGTATGATACCGATGTCGAATCGTTGATTCAGCGTGAGGAAATGGTGGTGACGGTAACCGAGGCCGGTTATATCAAACGTGTGCCGCTCAATGCTTACAAGGCGCAAAAACGCGGCGGCAAGGGTAAATCCGGTATGGCAACCAAAGATGAGGATTTTGTGACCCGTTTGTTTGTGGCCAGCACGCATACGCCGGTGTTGTTCTTCTCCTCTAAGGGGCAGGTTTATAAGATGAAAGTGTATAAGCTGCCGCTGGGGTCGCCGACCTCTAAAGGCAAGCCTTTTATTAATCTGTTGCCGCTGGATGTGGGGGAAACCATAACCACGATTATGAAACTGCCGGAGAATGAGGCCGAGTGCAAGGATTTGTTTATTATGTTTGCGACGGCGTCGGGTAATGTGCGTCGTAATTCGCTGATGGATTTTGTTAATGTACAATCTAATGGCAAAATAGCGATGAAATTGGATGAAGGCGACAAACTGATTAATGTGCGCATCTGCAATGAAGACGAAGATGTTTTATTGGCGGCCAAGAGCGGTAAGTGTATTCGTTTTCCGGTTACGGAGGTGCGTGTGTTTGTCGGCCGCAATTCGACCGGTGTGCGCGGTATCAGACTTGGCAATGGCGACGAGGTGGTTTCGATGTCTATCCTGAACCACAGCGAGGCGACGTCGGAGGAGCGTGATGAATATCTTAAAGTGTCGTCGGCCTTAAAACGTTTACAAGCCGAGCGAGGCGAGGATTTTGAGCCGTCTTTTGCCGAATCAGGTGTTGAAACGACGGTGCTGACGGCAGAGAAATTTGCGGTGATGAAAGAGAAAGAGCAGTTTATTCTGTCAGTAACGACAACCGGTTATGGCAAACGCTCATCGTCTTATGAATACCGTGTAACTGGGCGTGGCGGCCAGGGTATTGCCAATATGGAAATGTCGGCGCGCAATAAGGAGATTGTCAGTTCTTTTCCGATTGAGGACGATAATCAGATCATGATGGTTACTGATGCAGGGAAACTTATCAGAATGCCGGTGGAAGATATCCGGATTGCCGGCCGCAAGACTCAAGGGGTTATCCTGTTCCGCACGGCCGACGAAGAAAGAGTTGTCTCGGTAACAAAATTGGAGGCTGACGCTGATGATGAAGAGGAGCTGGAAGCTGAAGAAGGATCTGAAGTTTTGGGCGAAAACGTGCCGGAGTTTGACGGAACCGAGCCGATAGTTGAAGAACCAGAGGTCGGGCCGGAAGACGAATAGCCGCAAAAAAGCAGCCTCCAATGTTTCTACTTGAAAAAGAAGGCTTTGGAGGCTGCTGCCGGTTTATAAATCTTTAACCATTTTGGCAAAAGTTATGCCGCGTTCTTCAAAAATATCGCCTTCTTGGCGGTAGCCGAGTTTTTCGTAAAAGCCGATGACATTAAGCATGGCGTGCATGATGATTTGCTGATAACCTGCGGCTTTGGCACGTTTTTCGGCATAGCTTACCAAATCGCGGCCGACTCCTTCGCCCTGATATTTGCCATCAACGGCAACCTGCATCATGCGAATGGTTTTGTTGTCAAGAGGAATCAGCATCAGACCGCCAATCAGCTTGTCGTCAAGGTTTTCGATACAGCCAATATGCAGATAATTGACTTCTTTGTCGCGGTGGGAATCGAGAAATTTAAGCCCTAAGGGTTCCAGCAAAACTTTGTAGCGCAGCTCGACCAGTTGTTCGTAACGGCCGGAGCCGAAGTCTATATCAATCATTTTTCGCATGGTGCACACTCCAGTTTAATGATAGTTTATTATGCCTCTTTTGTCTGTTTTAGTCAATGCCGCAAGCCTTAAAAACAGGACTTGCGTATTTTTAAATTTAGGTTATTTTATCGGATAATATAAATATATACTTTAAGAAAGATTAAAAACAGAGATGAACAGCCATCAGATTGATTTAATCCGCAATTTTGCCATTATTGCCCATATTGACCACGGCAAATCGACGTTGGCCGATCGTTTGATTGAGGCTTGCGGCGGGTTGGAAAAAAGGGAGATGACCGAGCAAGTGCTTGATAATATGGATATTGAGCGTGAGCGAGGCATTACCATAAAGGCGCAGACCGTGCGACTTAATTATAAAGCGCAAGATGGTAAGATTTATCAGTTAAATTTGATTGATACGCCGGGGCATGTCGATTTTGCTTATGAGGTTTCTCGCTCATTGGCATCGTGTGAGGGGTCAATTTTGGTGGTTGATGCTACGCAAGGGGTAGAGGCTCAGACGCTGGCCAATGTTTATTTGGCGATTGATAATAATCATGAAATTATTCCGGTGTTGAACAAGGTTGATTTGCCTTCTGCCGATGTAGAACGAGTTAAACGGCAGATTGAAGATGTTATCGGACTGGATGCTGCTGATGCCATTGAGACTTCCGGTAAAACAGGGTTTGGTGTTGATAAGCTCTTGGAGGCGATTGTGCATCGGCTGCCGGCGCCCAAAGGTGATGAGGTTGCACCGCTGAAAGCATTGCTGATTGACAGCTGGTATGACAGTTATCTCGGGGTGATCATTTTGGTTAGAATCCATGATGGCGTGTTGCGTAAAAAAACACCAATCCGCATGATGTCAAACAATGCGGTGTATCAGGTGGAAAAGGTCGGTGTGTTTTCGCCTAAGATGAAGGATGTTGAGGCGCTTTATCCCGGCGAGGTTGGTTTTATTACGGCCAGCATCAAAAGTGTTGGCGATTGCCATGTCGGCGATACAATTACTAATGACAAGGAGCCCTGTATTGTACCGCTTGAGGGTTTTAAACCGTCGGTTCCGGTGGTGTTTTGCTCAATTTTTCCGATGGATTCAAGCCAATATGGTGCTTTGAAAGACGCTTTGGCCAAGCTCAAATTAAACGACGCCAGCATTGATTATCAAAATGAGAACTCGGCGGCTTTGGGACTTGGTTTTCGTTGCGGTTTTCTGGGGCTGTTACATATGGAGATTATTCAGGAACGTTTGGGGCGTGAATTTGACCTCAACCTGATTACGACGGCTCCGTCGGTGGCATATAAAGTCCATCTGACCAACGGTGATACTATGATGCTGCATAATCCGGCGGATATGCCAGAGCCAACCAAAGTAGCTTCAATTGAGGAGCCGATGGTTAAAGCGACGATTATGGTGCCGGATACGTATCTTGGTGCGGTGTTGAAGCTTTGCACCGAACGCCGCGGTGAGCAAGATGAGCTGACTTATGTCGGTAATCGTGCCATGGTGGTGTATAAAATTCCCTTAAACGAAATTGTATTCGATTTTTATGATCGGTTGAAATCAATAACCTCCGGCTATGCCAGTTTTAATTACGAGTTGACAGGATATCAGGCGTCTGATTTGGTCAAGGTGCAGATTCTGATTAATGAAGAACCGGTTGATGCCTTGGCGTTTTTGTGTCACAGATCCGAGGCCGAATCGCGAGGAAGACAGATTTGTGAACGTTTGAAAGATCTTATTCCGCGGCATTTGTTTAAGATACCAATTCAGGCTTGTATTGGCGGGCGTGTGGTGGCGCGCGAAACGATATCGGCACTGCGCAAAGATGTTACGGCAAAGTGCTATGGCGGAGACGTTACCCGCAAACGCAAACTTTTGGACAAGCAGAAAAAAGGCAAACTCAGGATGCGCCAGTTTGGCAAGGTTGAGGTGCCGCAGTCAGCATTTATTGAGGCTTTGAAAACATCTAATAAATAACTTTGCTTAGGTATAAGCCGCAAGCCGGAGCGGTGGCGCCAGCGGCCGAACGGTTTTTAGCGTCCAGAATTTTTTTGATGTCTTCGGGCGGCAGTTTGTGTTCGCCGACGAGCTTTAGTGTGCCAACCATGTTGCGAACCTGATGGTGTAGAAAAGAGCGTGCCTCAACAGTAAAAATAATTTCATCTCCGGCGGCAGTCGTAATATCTAATTTGTCCAGCGTCTTAATCGGTGATTTGGCTTGGCAGGCGGCGGCTCGAAAAGAAGTAAAATCGTGGTGCCCGATTAGGTAGCCGGCTCCGGCGCGCATTGCATCAACATCCAACGGCACCGGCACCCACCAAACACGATTTTGAAGTAATGCCGATGGGGCACGGCGGTTTAGAATCCGGTAGATATAGCCGCGTCCTTTGGCGGAAAAGCGGGCATGAAAATCATCGGCTGCCGGTTCGACGTTTATCACAACTACAGGCGCATTGAGCTGGCGCAGGTGAGCGTTAAAAGCTTCGCGGATTTTCCATGGTTCTAAGGTGGTGTTGAAATCTATATGCGCGACTTGTGCTAAAGCGTGGACGCCGGCATCGGTGCGGCCGGCTGCGGCGACTTCTGTTTTGGTGCCGCTTAAATGTTCCAGTGCGGTTTCAAGGTATTCTTGCGCCGAAGGTCCGTCCAACTGACGTTGCCAGCCAAGGATATTGGTGCCATCGTATTCCAAAGTCAATTTATAGCGCATGGTTGTTCCTAAAATAAAATTAAAGGGGCATAGCTTTTATGCCCCTTTGAAATTGTTTTGGCAAGTTTTTTATTCGGCAGCCATCTGCATGCCGGCCGAAAAATTGAGCGAATCCTGAACTTCCCAAATAACTCGCAAAGCGGCCAAAGCCTGTTCACCGGAAATACGCGGCAAAGATTTGCCGTTGATGCAATCGGCAAAATGAGATAACTCCGATGCGAGGGGTTGAGCTTGCATGATAAACAGATTTTCGACGCTGCCTTTTAGGCCGTAGCGCATATTTTCGGGCAAGTCGTTCTGGTTGATGCCATGCATGCGCCCCTGAGAATGGATGGCAATGCTTTGGTTGATAAAATCCAGATCGATGTAGTTATCATCCGTGGTAACGCTGAGTGTGCGGATACGCGATTGAGTAATGCGCGAAGCCGTCAAAACAGCTGATGTGCCGTTGGCAAACTCAAGCATGGCGGTGATGTAGTCTTTGCCGTTCGGGGATCTTGGCGTCCGGACGGCTGAAGCCTGAACATTGATAACCGGTGATTTAACCAGCGATAAAATAACTTCGGCATCGTGAATCATCAGATCCATTGCAACATCGACATCCGTGATACGTCCAGAAGCGGCTGACATCCGGCGTGCCTCAAGAGAACAAATTTTGGATGTGTCATTCAAAATTTTGTGAAGTTGTTCAACCGCCGGATTAAATTGCTCAATATGGCCGACAAGAAGCGTAACATTATTCTTGTGAGCTGCGGAAATTAAACGCTGGCATTCTTCTTCCGTAGTGGCAAGAGGTTTTTCAATCAGGCAGTGAATACCACGGTTTAGGAAGAATTCTCCAACTTCGGCATGAGTTACCGAGGTGGTTACTACGCTGACGGCGTCAACATTGGCGGCGACTTCTTCCAGCGAAGAAAAGGCTTTGATGCCAAAAGCTTCTGCTGCGGCTGCCGCAGCTTCGGTGCAAATATCATAAACGCCGACCAGTTCAAAGCCGTTGAGGGACTTGTAAGTTCTTAAGTGGTTTTTCCCCATCATTCCGGCACCGATGACGGCAACTCTGATTGGATTAGTCATAATTTTTTACCTCTGTTTGTTTGTAGAAAATTTATTTTGGTTTACATATACCAATTATTTTGGTAAAAAGCTTTTAAATTCTTGTTACATATTGTTACAAACACGAGGTGTCTTATGATGCGGCGACTGGCAGACGGCTTGATGGTGATTTCGGGAGTGCTTTTT
>CALYBB010000034.1 GCA_944393715.1 uncultured Alphaproteobacteria bacterium | reverse complement strand
TACCGCCGAGGAGGTTACGCATAGAGGCATCGCCTTCGGCTTTGCCGTTTCCAAATGTATAAACCCATTTACTCATGGTAATTGCAGCTCCTTTCGTAAGCTTTTGTTAAAACGATGTTCGGGACTTAAAGAAAACCCCGCCCAAAATTGTCGCAGCTAGGTTATATCAATAATTGCGATTCTTCAAGCAAAATATGCAGATATCTTTCAAAATCAATGCTCAAATGAAAGGAGCACACAAAAATACATAATCAAAAAAAGCCGAAAACATTATTGCTTTTTTAAGTATTTCATATTACGATGACAAAAAGTGTTGCAAAAAAAGGTTCCTTTTTTTGCAACACTTTTTTGGTAAATTAAAAATCGTTCTTTCCGTTGTTTTTGCTCATTTTTTCTGACCTTCCCTTCTGTTGCAAAAAAATGAACCTTTTTTTGCAACAGAAGGGAGGATGATATATGAAAAAATATTTATTTTTAGCCGGTGCGACGGTTTTTGGACTGTGCTCGGCAGCAAGTGCAGCAATTAATTGCCAAACTTTGCCAAGCTGTGATGAATTAGGCTACGAATGGACGGCCGAAGCATGCTCGGGACAAAAAACACTCAAATGTCCATTTAACCAAAATGCGCTTTATTGCACAAATCCCCGACAACCTGATAATTGTCAGGTAGGCTCTGTTTTATACGAAGACAAAAAATGCTACGCCTCGGCGCCGAGCGGTCAAAACCCGATAGGCGTCGTATTTGATACCTCAAAACGTCTGGCCGTTGCTTTAACCCCAGCACAAGGCTATAAAAAATGGGGAGCATACGGCATAGATATATCGGGGCTGGAAAATTGTTCGTCTGGCAATTTTGCCTCCTGTGGCACTGACGGTCAAGCCAATACCGACAAAATTATTGCCGCAATAGGAAGCGATACCACCACAGCCGCCGGATGGTGCAAAAGTCTCGGTTATTTCTTGCCCAGTGCCGGCGAATTGCAAACGCTGAGCAACAATAAAACCAAAGTTAATGAAGGATTATCGACACTGCCCAATCCCGACACCATTCTTATTGACGATTCCGGTTATTATTGGTCTTCTACCGAATCTGATACTTCAAATGCTCTAACACTTTCTTTAAGCTGTAACAGCAGCAATTGTATAAGCTATGGAGGTAAAGCCGGCTCTTACGTTACCGATAAAACTCGGTGTGTTCTGGCTTATTAGTTTTTGCTTTGTCAATATTATGTCTGAGCTCACTATCCCCTGTCGCCAGCAGGGGGGTGCTTTTATCGGGTCAGGGTTTTATAGCGGCTGCGGTGCGGACGGGCGGCATCTTCGCCAAGACGGCGGATTTTATCTTTTTCATAGTCCTCAAAGTTGCCCTCAAACCACTCGACATGCCCTTCGTCCTCATAGGCCAGAATATGCGTTGCCAAACGATCCAAAAACCAGCGATCGTGCGACGTTACCAAAACACACCCCGGAAAAGCCATAATACCCTCCTCCAGCGAACGCAGCGTATCAACATCCAAATCATTGGTCGGCTCATCCAGCAAAATAACATTGGCGCCTTTTTTGAGCATCTTGGCCAGATGCACGCGGTTGCGTTCACCACCCGAAAGCTGGCCGACTTTCTTTTGCTGGTCACTGCCCTTAAAGTTAAACTGACCGACATAAGCCCGTGACGGCACCTCACCTTTGCCGAGCTTGATCATATCCAGCCCGTCGGAGATTTCTTCCCATACTGTTTTGTCGGGGTTAAGTTCATCGCGCGACTGGTCGACATAACCGAGATCAACCGATTCGCCGATCCGAATCTCGCCGGAATCCGGCTTTTCCTGACCGGTAATCATTCGGAACAACGTCGTCTTACCGGCACCGTTCGGCCCGATAATACCGACGATAGCACCTTTCGGAATCTTAAACGACAAATCGTCAATCAACACGTGGTCGCCGTAAGCCTTAGAAATATGATTGGCCTCAATAACCAAATCGCCCAAACGCTCAGTCATCGGAATATTAATCCGTGCGGTAGTAATCTTCTCCTTCTCCGCCTGTGACAACAATTCGTCATACGCATTAATACGAGCCTTTGACTTAGCCTGACGGGCTTTCGGATTTTTCTGAATCCACTCCAGCTCATTGGCCAGAACTTTCTGCCGTGCCGTTTCCTCGCGCGCTTCCTGTTCCAGACGTTTTTGCTTTTGTTCCAGCCACGACGAATAATTACCCTCATACGGAATCCCCTGCCCACGGTCAAGCTCCAGAATCCAGCCAGTAAAAATAAAAAAAAAATAACGGTCGTGGGTAACCATAACCACCGTGCCTTTATAATCTTTCAGATGATGTTCCAACCATGCCACCGATTCGGCATCCAGATGGTTGGTTGGCTCGTCCAAAAGCAATAAATCCGGCTGTTGCAACAGCAGGCGGCATAAAGCCACTCGGCGTTTTTCCCCGCCCGAAAGCTTGGTAACGTCGGCATCAGCCGGCGGACAACGCAACGCATCCATCGCAATTTCAATCGTGCGTTCCAGATCCCAACCGTTGCAAGCGTCAATCTGTTCCTGCAAAGCTGCCTGTTCCTCAATCAGAGCATTCATTTCATCATCGTTCATTGGTTCGGCAAATTTCATTGAGACTTCTTCAAACTTTTTCAACAAATCGCGGGTTTCACCCAGACCGTCCATAATATTTTCCATCACGTTTTTGTTTGGATCAAGCTTCGGTTCCTGTTCCAGATAGCCGACCTTGACGCCGTCCGCCGCCCAAGCCTCACCGTTAAACTCTTTGTCAACACCGGCCATAATCTTCAACAATGTTGACTTACCGGCTCCGTTAACACCCAACACACCGATTTTGGCCCCCGGCAGAAACGACAGCGTAATTCCCTTAAACAGCTCTTTGCCTCCGGCAAAAACTTTGCTCAGGTTTTGCATGACAAAAACATACTGAACTGCAGCCATGTAACATTACTCCGTAAAAAAAATTAACCTTGCGCCCGACTATAAGGGCAAGTTTATGCAAAAGCAATCTTTTTTTATTTTTGGCGGCTGATTCGCGCCGGCGTGCTCAAAACTCGCTGGCTTCCGACCGAGGCTCCCGCCGGCTTTATCTGATTTCCGGCCTGCATTGATGCGTCCTTAAACTCAACCTTGCGCACACGGCTCGTATCACGATTGTAAATTGCCGCCGCTCGCCGCCGCACATTAGAATTTCGATCATAAATCATACTGGCATCATACGGAACCCGCGGTGTCAAAACCTGCCCGTCCGGCATTTTAATAGTACCGTCGGCATAAAGCGTTGCCTTAAAAATATCTTGCGCGTCAAACCGGCTGACAATACCGGCACAGTCGGCAAAATTATCCAGCTGTTTGGAAACAAAAACATCGGCCTTTTCCTCGGTAAAAATCCGCAAGGCCTTATCCTGCAAAGCGTCTGACGGAGATTTGGTCAAGATGATTGCCCGCGCCAAAAGCTCAAAAGTATCATATTTGGCCGACCCGCAGGCCAGCCCTTGTCCGGCCACTGCGCCCAAGGCTCGCGCTTCATCTTCATAAGCCATCTGCGCCCCTGCCGGAGTCGCCAAAAACAAAAGCATCAAAATCATCACTGATCTGAACATTTTACCCTCTTTACGCTAAACGCATTATATAAATAATACGAAATAAAGTAAATTAATCTTATTTTTTTATCAAGAATCAAAAATACCGGTTGACATTTTTCTTTATTTATACTAGGTTGCACTCAACTTTTTAGATTAAAGGATCAGAAAAATGAAGATTTACAGTTCATTAAAAAGCAAAAAGGTTCGTGATAAGGACTGCCAAATCGTCCGTCGCAAAGGCCGTGTTTACGTCATTAATAAAAAGAACCCAAAGCTCAAAGCTCGTCAGGGTTAATTTCCTTTTGCTTTTGACCAGAATTTCAAGCCCCGTTAAAGCAGGGGCTTTTTTTTGATGCCTTAATTTTTCTTGCCATCTCCCTCAGAGCTTGCGGAAATCAGCCTCTTTTTGTTGCTGCTTTTTTGGCCAGATATGACGACTTGCTAAAAGCCATTATAAGATCAAACAGTTTATCGGCCACCTCCGGATTGGGTATTTTTAAAAAAGCGTTCAAAAGTCTGAGCGCTCTTTCACTTGCCACCGGATTTTCCTCACCGGCGATTTTTTCTTCGCCGGCCGTCGGCGCGGCATAACCAAAGGCAATATAGCGCGGACTCTCGCGGCGGACATCTTCTGGCATATCCTGATAAAAAAAGTTGGCATCAACGCCAAGCAAACAGGCAATATCATACAAGCGACTACCGGAAACGCGGTTAAGTCCCTTTTCATATTTTTGAACCTGCTGAAAGGTTAGCCCCAGCATTTTACCCATTTTTCCTGCGACCAGCCGAACGATTGCCTCTTGAGGCGAATACGGCCGCCGATATAAATGTCAATTTTATTGGGTTTTCCGTCAGACGCTTTACCGCGCGACCGGCGGCGGGAATCAGAAGTCCGTTTTTCAATTGCTTGCATAACCTTATTCCTTATATATAATTGATAAAAAAGCCCCCTTTCATCAAAAGGCGGGCGGACGTTAGAAACCGATATACAAGCAAACCGGCCCAGCTGATTTGGCGGAGCCTTATTCACCGGCATCCACCCTGAGGCAAATACCGGCATTGTTTTCAGTCTATGCCAAGACTGCTTGTATAAAATAAGGTTTTCTAAGCCCTCTGCATAATAATACTATCGGCAATGCAAGCCCGACGTTATCAACTATAAAGGCAAAAGATTAATAAAGCCTTATATTTTTATGGGAAAAGCCATCGCTTAAAA
>CALYBB010000033.1 GCA_944393715.1 uncultured Alphaproteobacteria bacterium | reverse complement strand
AACACTTCTTGTCGTCCCTTCTCTTTGGTTTCCAAACGTTTGGCGGCGGTCTCCCGCCTATGCTTAAAAGTTAGCATTTATCCGCTTAAAGAAAAGTTAATTCTATCACTTTTGCCAAGGTTTTTTTGTTTTTGATGCTTATTCAACGGGTTAGAAAATGGGAGAAGTTCAAGTTGCCGCATAAACTGTCACCCCTCCGTTAGGCAGGCATTCTTCTTATTTAAACTGTCATCGCTCCGTTAGGCAAGCATTCCTCTTATTTAAACTGTCACCCCGCCTCCAGAGGAATGCCTCTTGAGGCTAAGGGGTCTTCCGCTAATCAAAAACAGTGGAAGATGCCTGAGCAGCACGTAGTTCGGCGGCATGACAATGATTGGGTGTGCCTAAAGCCTCGGAGGAATGACAGTTTAAATCTTAATGTCATTCTGAGGAGCATTTCTTTTACTGTCATTCTGAGGAGCAACAGCGACGAAGAATCTCATAGATCCTTCGCTCACGCTCAGGATGACGGGAAAGGGAGATAGGATGACAAGAAAAAAAAGGATGACAGTAAAGGGAGATAGGATGACAAGAAAAGGGTGCTCAGGATGACAAGAAAAAAAAGGATGACAGTAAAGGGGTTCAGGATGATGGGAAAGAGGAAGGGAATCGAGGAGAATGCCTCGGAGATGTAACGAGAGCTAAATTAGGCGGGATGATTTATAATGCTTAGTTGACGCTACGCTTTAAGTCTTCTATCCGCGGCAAAACCGAGTTTTCGATGATAAAAGCGATTGCACGCTCAACCACCTTGTCGGTATGACGGGCGGCGTCCCATGCGGCCGGCGTCGGTTTGTTTTGAGCAGCAATCTTTTGGTATAGAACCGCCATCTCAGATAAAGAATCGACAATCTGTGCCAAATATCCGGGCATTTTTAAGTTTTCCTCCCCGCCGAAAAAGCCTTCGACATAGCCCTGCTCAACCTCGTCATAACGAATTTGGCAATAACGCCCGAGGTCTTTTTCTTTAAGCGCCGGCAGTTTGATCCGAACGGTTTTGACATCTTCAAAAACCTCGTCCCATAATCCCATAAAAAACTTGAAGAACAAATCGGCCTCGTTTTTGGTTTCAAGCCTAGGCGCGCGCCCCTCCGGCCAAAAGGACGATATAACATCCGTCGGCCGCAGCTTTAGGTTGGGCGAACATATTGCACCGGCAAAACGCATTTTGATAATATCAAGCGGTGCCTCGCAGGCGTAATGCGCCAGCATTTTGCCAAAAGCCTCATCGCCGATGTATTTGTTTGCTTGCATTTTTTGTTCTTCTTGCTATAGTTAACCGAAATTTGTATTTAAGTATACGGAGTTTTGGCAAATTGGCAAGAGTGAAATTAATTAATATGCTGGTTCTGGCGGCGATGCTCAGCGGTTGCGCGCAGTTTGGGCCTTTTGTTGACCGGCGGCGCGAGGCCGGTGTGCCGGAAGGTGCCCCCTTGTATGTTGGCAAATCAACACCCGAAGAACCGGCAATTTGCTACAACAAAATTTATACCGATTATGCCGAGGTTAAAGCTCTGGCCGACGCCGAGTGTGTCAAATACGGCACCGGAACGCACGCCGTGCCGGTTAAAGAAACGGTGCTGACCTGCCGGCTATTGGTGCCTAATCACTACTATTTCAGATGCGAAAAATAAAAGGAATAAGGTAATATGAATCTGTCTTTGGAAAACGTCCTTAATCAAAAACTAAAGCAAGTATTTGTCGCGCTTTCTCTTGATCCGGCGCAGGCGGTCGTCAAGGTCTCGGATCGACCGGATTTGAGCGACTTTCAATGCAACGCTGCCTTGGCGCTGGCCAAACAGGAACACAAAAATCCGCGCGAGATTGCCGCGGCTATTGCCGCCAAACTGGACGAAGACCAAGATTTTGCCAAAATCAGCGTCGACGGTCCG
The DNA here is from genome assembly GCA_944393715.1 of uncultured Alphaproteobacteria bacterium. Classification (GTDB taxonomy): domain Bacteria; phylum Pseudomonadota; class Alphaproteobacteria; order RF32; family CAG-239; genus CAZU01. The sequence continues at coordinate 29,641 of CALYBB010000033.1, read as the reverse complement.
GGGTTTTTGAACATCACGTTGAGCAACAAGTTTTTAGCCGCACATATGCAACGGATAAGCGCTGACAAAACTCTCGGCATTGCTCAGACGGAAAAGCCGCATAAAATCGTGATGGATTTCGGCGGGCCAAACGTTGCTAAGGCGCTACATGTCGGGCATTTGCGCTCGGCCGTGGTCGGCGAGGCCATCCGCCGGATTGAAATGCTGGTCGGCAACGAGGTGATATCCGATGTGCATTTCGGCGACTGGGGCACGCCGATGGGGATGATTCTGGCCGAAATTATCCGGCAGGACGGCGATTTGTCCAAGGTTGAGACTTATGACATTAAGCAAATTTCGGCTTTTTACAAACAGGCCAACATCCGCTGCAAAGAAGATGAGGCCGCCAAAGAGCAAGCGCGGTTGATGACCACTAAAATCCAAGACAAAGAGCCGGAATATTATCGCGCCTGGCAGCATTTGCGCAAGGTTTCGGTTGAAGACGTCAAGAAAAACTACCGCGAACTGGACGCGCATTTTGACTTGTGGCTCGGTGAAAGCGACGCCCACGAGGCCTGCAAAGAGGTGGTCAGGCTAGCGGCGGAAAAAGGCGTGTCGGAGATTGACGACGGCGCCACGATTATCCGGCTGGATGATGACAAAAAGCAAAAACCGCCGGTTATTCTGGTTAAAAGCGACGGCGGGTTCGGTTATCAGCTGACCGATATTGCAACCATCAAAATGCGCTATGACGACCTGCACGCCGACGAGATTATTTATGTGGTGGATAAACGGCAGGCGCTGCACTTTGAGCAGGTATTTGAGGCAACGGAAAAGCTCGGGCTGGCACCGGGGGTTAAACTGCTGCACATCGGTTTCGGCACGGTTAACGGCGCCGACGGCAAGCCTTTTAAGACCCGCGACGGCGGTGTGATGAATCTGGAAGATTTGATTAAACTGTCAAAAGACAAAGTGCGCGAATCCTTGCCGGCACCTGGCGAAGTTGAGGGCTACGGCAAAAAAGAAATCGAAACCATGGTCAACCAGATTGCCATGGCGGCGATTAAGTTTCAGGATTTAAAAAACAATATTGCCTCGGGCTATGTGTTTGAGCTGGAAGATTTTGCCAAATTTGAGGGCAAGACCGGCCCTTATATCCAATATGCGGTGGCGCGTATCAATTCTATCTTGCGCAAAGCGGCAGAAAAAGGATTAACGCCGGCGGCGGTGGTTATTGAGACCAAAGCCGAACGCGATCTGGCCTTGAAGATTGCTCAGCTTAACGCTGCCGTTATGCGGGCGCATAACGAAAAAGAACCCAGCATTATCGCCGACTATGCCTATACGCTGGCGCAGGTATTTTCCAGCTTTTATAACGAGGCACCGATTATGGCTGCCGCAACGCCGGAGCTGGCGCGCTCGCGGCTGACACTAGCCAAGCTGGTGCGCGATATTCTGGTCAAACTCCTATACCTGCTGGGGATTGAAGCCCCCGAAGTTATGCTCAAAAAGGCTTAATAATCAAGGCTCCGACATTTATTCATATCGGAGCCTCGTTTTTAACAAGTTTGTTTGGCAAAAAAGCCTAAAGTTTGGCTATGGCCGTATCAATGCGGCGCAGGCATTCGTCCTTGCCCAAAACCACCGCCAGCTCGGTCGCGCCGCCGGGGGTTGTTTCGCGACCGGAGAAGGCAATTCGTGCCGGATATAAAATCTGGCCGTTTTTCATACCATTGGCCTCGGCCAAAGATTTGAGCGCGGCAAACAACGCGTCGTTATTCCACTCGGTTTGAGCGGTAAGGACTTCTTTAATTAACGGCAGCGCTTTTCGGGCTACCTCAATATCAGTTTTCATCTTTTTGTTGACAAACAGCTCCGGCGTATAGTCAGGAAGCTCTTTTATAAAATCAACCTGCTCCGCTATCTGGCCGAAAGTTTCAACCCGCGGCTGCAAAGCGGCAGCCAGGGCGCGTTTGTCAACATTGGCCGGCATATCCGCCAAATGCGGCTCAGCCAGACGATAAAATTCTTCGGCTGGCAGATTGCGGATATAAACACCGTTCATCCAAGTGAGTTTGACGATGTCAAAAATCGCCGGTGATTTATTCAGGCGGTCTATCGAGAAAATCTGCTCCAGTTCTTTAATTGAAAAGATTTCCTGCTCGGTTCCGGGGTTCCAGCCCAGCAGGGCAATATAGTTGATGATGGCTTCCGGCAGATAGCCCTTGGCCAGCAAGTCCTGAAACGACGCGTCGCCGTTGCGTTTTGACAATTTGTGCTGCGCGTCTTTCATTACCGGCGGCAGATGAACGTAAACCGGACGCTCCCAGCCGAAAGTGTCATACATCAGATTGTATTTCGGCGTTGAGGGCAGATATTCGCTGCCGCGGACAACATGCGTAATCCCCATTAAGTGGTCGTCAATAACATTGGCAAAATTATAGGTCGGGAAACCGTCGGTCTTGAGCAAAACGCCCTCGTCCAGCTCGTCATAGTCAATCTCGATAATACCGTAGACTTTGTCTTCATACTTGGATTTGCCGGTTTTGTTGATGGTTTGGCGGATAGTGTAGGGCTCGCCGGCGGCAATGCGGCGGCGGGCTTCCTCCAGCGGAATACGCTTGCAGGGGTCCTCAAATTTGCAGATGACCTCGTTGCCCTCGGCATCGTATTCTTTTTCGCGCTCGGCACAAAAACAATAATGCGCGCCGCCGAGTTCGACCAGCTTGTGGGCATAGGGCGCGTACAAATCCTTGCGCTCGGACTGAATATAGGGGCCGAAATCGCCGCCGATATCCGGCCCTTCGTCCCAGTTGATGCCGACCATTTTCAGCGTGTCATAAATGATGTCGGTTGCACCCTCAACATAGCGTTTTTGGTCAGTGTCCTCAATACGCAGCAAAAAATCACCGCCCCCGGCTTTGGCAATAAGGTATTCATAAAGCGCGGTGCGCAGGTTGCCGATGTGCATATAGCCGGTCGGACTGGGGGCAAAACGGGTACGTATTTTCATCTTTTTGATTCCTTTGTTATCTCATAAGTTTTAAGGCTGCGGCTCTGGCCTCGTCGGTGATGGTTTCTCCGGCCAGCATGCGGGCAATTTCCTCCTGACGTTCGGCCGCGGATAGACAATAAACCGTGGTGGTGGTTATATCATCTTTGGTGTGTTTTTCAACCTTAAAATGACTGGTGCCGAGCGCGGCAACCTGAGGCGCATGGGTTACCACCAAAACCTGCACGCTCTGCCCCAAACGTGCCAAACGCTCGCCGACGGCCTGCGCCACCGCGCCGCCGATACCGGCATCAATCTCGTCAAAAATCATGGTCGGCACGCTGCCTGCCGACATCAAATTAACCTTTAAGGCCAGCATAAAGCGCGACAACTCGCCGCCGGAAGCGATTTTGTTGATGGGTCCTTGCGGTGAGTTGGGATTGGTGGCAACGGTAAAACAGACATCGTCAAAACCTTTGTCCGACCAAGCGGTTTCGTCTTTGGCCGTGATGACGGTTTCAAAACGGGCTTTGTCCATTTTGAGCGGCGGCAGTTCGGTCATCACAAATTTGTCAAGCTTTTGCGCTGCCTCAACTCTGGCCTGATGCAGGGCATTGGCGGCAGCAACATATGCCAGCCGTTTGTTTTGTTCATCTTGTCTGAGGGCAGTTAGGCCGTCTTCGCCCATTTCAATCGATGATAATTGCCGCTTAAATTCTTCTAATTTGGCCGGCAGCTCCTCAACATCAACGCCATGTTTGCGCGCCAGATCTTTAAGCGCGAAAATGCGGCTGTCGATATTTTCCTGCTCATTGGCATTCACACCGATATCCGCCGAAGCGTTCTCAATCGCATCAACGACATCCGTTACCTCTATCAACGCCCTGTCCAGCGCGGCATAAATTTCATCATATTTGCCGTCGACATAGCCGTTGGCCTTGTCAATTCCGCTTTGTGCCGAACGCAGCGCCGAAGATACATCGCGGCCGGAAGTCAGAGCATTATAAGCATAGTTCAAGTTTTCGATAATCTTTTCGGCATGCATCAGCTCCTGACGGCGGGATTGCAGTTCGGCCATTTCGCCTTGGCACGGCGCCGTTTGCTCCAGCTCTTTAATCCAATGGCGCAGGTTATCCTCGTCTTCCTTGGCTTTGGCAATATCATGCTCGGCGGAGGCACGCTGTTTGACCGCTTCGCTGTAATCGCTAAAGCTTTGGCGGCAGCTTTGCTTTAATGCCTCATAACCGCCGAAAGAATCCAAAATTGCCAGATGATTGGCCGGATTTAAGAGCCCCTGATTATCAAACTGGCCATGAATTTCGACCAAATATTTGCCGATTTCTTTTAACAGTTTGGCCGATATGGGCTGGTCGTTAAAAAAGATTTTGCCGGCACCAGAAGATGTCAGACTGCGTTTAATCATAATTTCATCGCCGGTTTCAAGATCGTTGTCGCTCAAAAGTTTGCGGAACTCGGCATTGTCTATATTATCAAATACCGCGGTAACCGATAATCTATCCGCACCTTGACGTATCAGCGAAGTTTCTGCCCGCTTGCCCAAAACAAGACCCAGCGAATCAAGCAAAATTGACTTGCCGGCACCGGTTTCGCCGGTCAGCACGCCAAACCCCGGCGCAAAATCAATATCCAGCCGGTCAATCAAAACAACATTGTTAATGTTGAGCGAACGCAGCATTTAACTCCGGCCTTTTGTTATGCATTAAGCTTTAATGCCTTTTGGTACCAACGGCTTTTTGGATAGTTGCGGCTCAGGACTTTCAAGGCATCGGCAGCTTCTTTCTTTAAACCTAAAATCGTATAAATTTCAACCTGACGGTATAAAGCCTCTTCAATTTGCGGGGTGGTCTGATAATCCTTAACAACGGTTGAAAAGCGGTTTAGAGCTGATAAATAGTTTTTTTGCTCCAGATAGAACCGACCAACTTCCATTTCCTGTCCGGCCAGATGATCGCGGATCAAAACCTGCTTGCGCTCGGCATCTTTGGCATAGGCACTGTTTGGAAAGCGGACAATAACCTGCTCAAAAGCCTCGTTGGCTTTTTGGGTGATCTCCTGATCGCGTTCGGATCCGACAATCTGATCATAATAGCACAAGCCTTTCATGTAATAGGCATAGGCTATATCTTTGTTGCCGGGATGATAGCGAATAAAACGATCCAGACTCAAAACAGCATCGTCATATTTTTCATCTTTGTAATAAGCATAAGCGCCCATCAGCTTAGCCTTGGTTGCCCATTTGGAATAAGGATGTTCCAGCTCGACCTTTTCGAAAGACGCCGCGGCTCGCGACCAAGCGGTTTCTTGTATTTGTTCATACCCTTGATTATAAAGCTCCTCAGCGGTCAAATTACTGTCGATTGATGAATTTGTCGCACAGGCGGCAACAGCAAACAAAAGTCCCAAAACAAGTTTTTTCATCTGTCTCATTCCTCTATAATTTCATAATTGGTTTTGTCGGCAAACAAAGCTTTTAATAATTGGTTGTTGTGGTAATGACCGGTCTTATGTGCCGTTAGCCGGCCGATAAGAGGCAAGCCTGCCGTATACATATCGCCCAAGGCATCCAGAACCTTATGGTTAACACATTCTTTCGGCACCTTAAAACCTGTGGGATTTAAGATTGTTTCGCCGTCCAATACCACGGCATTATCCAAGCTGCCGCCTTTAATCAATCCTATTGAACGCAGGTAATCAATCTGCGTTTTTTCGCAAAATGTGCGACAGGGAGCAATTTCTTCGGCAAACAATTCCGGCGTAATGACGGCGTCAAAAACCTGATGGCCGACAATCTTTGACGGAAACTCAATTTCAAAATAAACGGAAAACTTATCCGCCGGCTCAAGCAGAACATAATTGCCTTTGTCATCAGCAAAGCGCACCGATTTTAAGATTTTTAAATAGCGGCGCGGCGCGGATTGTTTAACGGTTCCGGCTTGCCGCAAAGCCTCAAAAAATGTCGCCGCGGCGCCGTCCATAATCGGCATTTCCGGAGCTGTAACCTCTGCCACAACGTTATCAATTTTCATAACCGATAAGGCAGCCATCAGATGTTCTATTGTTGAAATTTTGTTGCCGGACGTATCGGCCAAGCAAGTACAGTTGCGCGTATCAACAACATTGGCATATAGTGCTTTAACCGGCTCGGCACCGGCAATATCAACACGCCTAAAAATAATACCTTCATCTGCGGCAGCCGGTTTTAGGGTAATCACCGACGGTGCACCGGAATGCAATCCGACGCCTTCAAAAACTATTTGCCGAGTTATTGTGTGCTGCATCAATCAACCTCTTTGCATTGTATCAGATAAGGCAGCCTATAAGCCGGGTTCTGTAGTTTGGACAAGCCCAAACCGACAGCCATTCATCTGGGCTGTTCATTGCTGAACAGCTCGTTGCGACCTACCTCTGGAGTGGAGGGAGAACGCCCCGCATCGTCCGGTTTGCCATAAAATGCACCTTGACGCCCCTAACTTGGTCTTGCATCGGACAGGGTTTACCTATGACCGGCGATGTTACCACCGCCGCGGTGAGCTCTTACCTCGCCTTTTCATCCTTACCGGACACTTGGTCCGGCGGTTATTTTCTGCGGCACTTTCCCTTGGGTTTTCCCAGCCGGGCGTTACCCGGTGTCCCGTTCCCCTGATGCCCGGACTTTCCTCGCCACAGTCAAAGCTATGACGCGGCTGTCCGGCTGCCTTATCCGTCAGTTATAGAGCATAAACAAATCCGCAAATGATTGCAAGAATTATATCCTGTTAATAAACGCAAAAAAAATAATATATTTTTTATTTCTCGCAAAGCGGCAAAAACCATAGCTCAAAAGCTTATTACCAAAGAACATTACAAGAACAGTTAATAAATTACTAAATTTTACCATTGATTCCCATAAAATACCATGATATACCATAAGCATAGTTTCAAGGATTGAGGATTCAGAAAAGTGCGCAAAACCTTTTTGTTTATGGATACGGTCACCAACAAAGTCGATGCCAAAGGCAGGGTTTCGCTACCAGCCGACTACCGATCCATTGTCAAAGATGCCCAATCCGAAATCGTTTGCTACCGGAGCCTGACGGCACCTTGTATTGAGGGCTGCCTTGAGGATTTGTTGGACAAACTCGCCTGCGAGATGGAAAATTCGTTAGATTTCTTCTCTTCTACTCAGGATGAGTTGACCAACCTTGTTTTTGGCGACGCTAAACGTTATCCTTTTGATTCGACCGGACGCATCATGTTATCGGCAAAGCTTTTGAAGCACGCCGGTATTACTGATACGGCGGTTTTTGTCGGAAAAGGACGTAAATTTCAAATTTGGAATCAGGAAAACTGGGCAAAAGAGGAGGCCCGTATCCGTACCGAAATTTTGAAAAAGCGCCCGAGTATCCGCCAGCCGGAGAACAATGCATGAGCATCTGTCATCAAAAACATTTTCCGGTTATGTTGGCAGAGGTTTTGCAAGCTCTTTGCCCGAAAGACGGCGAAACTTATGTCGATGCGACATTTGGCAACGGCGGCTATACAGAAGCAATTTTGCAAAAAGCCAACTGTCGTGTTATTGCTTTGGATCGCGATGCAACCGTCTTGCCACGAGTCGAAGAGATCAAACAGCTGTATGGTCATCGTTTCGATTTTCGTTTGGGACGTTTTGGTGATTTTGACAAACTGGTTGGCGAAAATATAAATGGTGCCGTGTTTGATATCGGTGTATCGTCTATGCAGCTTGATCAGGCAAAAAGAGGATTCTCTTTTGCTAAGGATGCACCGTTGGACATGAGAATGTCGCAAGAAGGCCAAACAGCCGCGGATTTGGTTAATACTTTGCCTGAAGAAGAACTTGCTGATATTTTGTTTAACTTCGGCGAAGAAAAAAAATCACGCCAGATTGCCCACAAAATTGCAGAAGCCCGCAAAACCAAACCAATTACCTCAACTTTGGAATTGGCACATATTATTCATCAGGTTGTCAAGCGTTCTTTTGACCAAGCAATTGACCCTGCCACCCGTAGTTTTCAGGCCTTACGAATTGCTGTTAACGATGAGCTCAATGAGCTGCAAAAAGGTTTGGAAAAGGCGGCAGACAAGCTAATTAGCGGCGGAAGATTGGTCGTGGTGGACTTTCATTCGCTAGAAGACCGCATTGTCAAAACTTTTTTTAAGAATAACAGCGAAAAGACTATTCATGTTTCGCGCTATCGTCCTCAACAAACCTCAACCTCAGACGCCGTTTTTGGCTTTGCATCAAAGGCGATTGTGCCATCAGCCCAAGAAATCGGGCTTAACAACCGATCCCGCTCTGCCAAAATGCGTTATGCCATAAAGAAATAAGACTCTATCCAGAAGGAGATATCATGAACATAAATCGTTTAGCTCAAATTACTTTAAGTCTAGTTTTGATTGTTTTTACCGTTGCCGCCTCAAATTATATGAAGAATTCTGTTTATCGGTTGGAAAATGAATTAAAGCGGATTAACCAAAGCATTCAAACAGACATTGAAACAATCCATATTTTAAATGCCGAATGGTCAAAACTCAATAATCCGGCGAGGCTGCGCGCCCTAGTCGCTGATCATATTGCTTTAAATCCAATCAAGGCTGAACAAATTATTAACTATTCTGCGTTACCTTTTAATTATGAATCGAGCGAATCGAGAAAAGAAATCGCTCGTAAAAATATTGCCGAGCTTGCCCGCAACAACAGAAGATTAAAAAAACTGGCCAATGCTAACCGGTAATATTGTCCAAATAAGAAAAAATGACGCAGGAAGCAAATGAATAAAAGACTTTGGTCAAAAAAAAACAACGCCAATTTTTATCTTCCGGGTGAAGAAATAAGCCTTCAGCAAGACGAAGTTTTTGCCGGATGGACGGATAAAAACAGCAGCGGCTACGCCGGAAAAGGAAGAATCCTGTTTGGTATGTGCGCGGTGATTGCTGCGTATGTTTTGGTGGCTTTTCGCTTGTTTGATACTTGTGTGCTGCCCAATTTGCGTGATAACGAGGATTTAGAAAGGCAGTTTGCCCAACAGCAAAATATTCATCGCGCGGACATTGTTGACCGCAACGGCACTGTTGTTGCAACATCGCTTCCGACCAAAGATTTGGATGCCAATGTTAAAAATATTCTCCGACCGCGTGAAACGGCCTTAGAGTTAGTCGGTCTGTTCCCTGAACTTAAGTTTGAAACTGTTTATAATAAGTTGAAACGTCGGCGCGGCACCTATACCATTAAACGCAATTTATCGCCGCACCAGCAATCGGCCGTGATGGCTCTTGGGAATCCCGGCTTGGAATTTCGCGCAAATGAAAAACGCGTTTATCCGCATAAGAATTTATTTTCGCATCTTGTCGGCTCGACCGATATTGACAATAATGGCGTCTCCGGTTTGGAAAAAGGTATGGACGAGCGTATTATTCATTCGCAGATTCCGGTTAAGCTGTCGGTTGATCTCGGCGTACAGGACACTGTTCGCGGCATACTGGCACAAAACATGAAAAAGTTTAGGGCTATCGGCGCTACGTCCATTCTGCTTGATGTTAATACCGGCGAGATTGTTGCCATGGTTTCGTTGCCTGATTATGATCCTAATAACATTACAAATAAAGACAAAAAATCGCTGTTTAATACTGCCGTTTCACGTGTTTATGAGCCTGGATCGGTTTTAAAAATTTTTAATACAGCCATGTCTTTGGAAAGCGGAAAAGTTAAACTATCTGAAAAATTTGACGCAACCGAACCATTAAAACTGAAATATAATACTATTTACGATTACCGCGGCGAAAACAGGTGGCTGTCTGTGGAAGAAGTTTTGGTCTATTCTTCAAATATCGGTTCTGCAAGGATGGCTCTGCAATCCGGTTTTACCGAGCAGTATAATTTTTTGAAAAGAATTAAATTCTTTGAGCGCCTCCAAACAGAGCTGGTAGAAACGGCCATGCCTTTGGTCCCCCAAAAGAATAAATGGCGGCGTTCGGACTCGACAGTAGCTACTATCGGCTATGGCTATGGCATTTCGGTTTCGCCCTTGCATCTTGTCAGTGCTTATGCTGCTATGATCAACGGCGGTATTTATTACAGCCCGACAGTTTTGCATCACAACAGCACCGATAAAAAAGGTTATCGGGTTATTTCGGATAATACATCAAAGCAGATGCGAAAACTCATGCGCGCCGTCGTTACGGACGGATCCGGCCGACGCGCCAACGTTACCGGATATGAAGTCGGCGGTAAGACCGGAACAGCTAATAAGCTCGGCGAAAACGGCAAATATCAAAATAAAAAGGTTCGCACCACTTTTCTTGCTGCTTTTCCGATATCTGCTCCCAAATATGCGTTGCTGGTCATGTTTGACGAACCCAAAGCAACGGAAGATTCTTTTGGCTTTGTTACTGCCGGTTGGAACGCCGTGCCGACCGGTGCAGAGATGATCTCAGCCATTGCACCTCAACTTAATATTCCGGCAAATTATGATCTGGAAGACGAACGCAACAACAAAATTATCGAAGCTGCTTTCGGGCGCTAAACTTTGTTTTGATGCCCTATAAAAACAGCTTCGATATAAGTTGCAGGCTTTAATGATAATCCCCTATTTTCGGGGATTATCTGGTTCTTTGTTATTTCTTGGCGGTTGTCTTTTTAGCCGCAGCTTTCTTGGCTGCCGGTTTCTTGGCGGTTGTCTTTTTGGCCGCAGCTTTCTTGGCTGCCGGTTTCTTGGCGGTTGTCTTTTTGGTCGCAGCTTTCTTGGCTGCCGGTTTCTTGGCGGCTGTCTTTTTAGCCGCAGCTTTCTTGGCTGCCGGTTTCTTTGCGGTTGTCTTTTTAGCCGCAGCTTTCTTGGCTGCCGGTTTCTTGCTTGCAGCCTTTTTCTTAATTTTTTTCTCAGGCTTTGGCTGTGATGCAAGAAGCGCTTTTTCAATATCAGCTTCAGAACACAAACCAATGGTTACCGGATTTTTCGGACGAATAACAGACATATCTTTGTGTGTGCCGCTGCGAATAGCATTAATCGTATTTTTGGTCGTGCCGATTAGTTTGCAAATCAGTGTGTCCTTAATTTCCGGATAATTTTTTAAAACCCATGCAATTGCGCTCGGTTTATCCTGCCGCTGTGACGGAGATAAAATTTTCTTGGCTTTTAGGTTGCGCTGTTTGACATTACGTTCCATTTCCGAGGCTTCAAGATTGGCCTTCTTATCGGCTTCGCAACGGTGAATTTCTTCCCATGTCAGCTGTCCATTATCTACGGGAGAGAGCCCCCTGATGTTGCCGGAGACATCGCCATCCGCCATTGCTTGAATCTCTAATTCGTGAATCTCGCAAAAAACGGCTATTTGCCGAAAAGTAAGCGTTGTATTCTCAACCAGCCAAACGGCTGTCGCACGCGGCATTAACGGAGCAGTCATATCAAAATCCTTTCTGTAACAATAAGATTAAACTGGTTACAGGATAGTTTTTTTGTCGTAAATATACAAGTTTTTTTTATATTTTCGACAATTTAATATTTCAGCTTATAGAGCTCTGCCGTTGTTTTGCTTTCTTTAAGCAATTTGTCGCCCAAAAATTCAAATTCGTAGCTGTCGGCCTCTAGTGCGGCGGCAATGTCTTTAACGGCTACAATTTCGTTATTATAAACGTGTTCAAAAATATCTAAAACATAACTATTTAAATTAGCCTCTGTTTCGCCTTCGGCTTTGGTTAATACACAACAATTACGCAAAATCATTCGTTCATCGCCGTTTTCTTCAATATAGGCTGCTATATCTTTCAAATATTCAATCGTAAATTTGGCCCCATCACGTACTTTATCAAAATCAACCGTGGTCATGCCGGCGCTTTCAATAACATCTTTTCCGTGATACTTATCAACCAAATTAGCAATGATCGCTCTGATAGCTCCGCTCGTATTACTGGCTATGTCATCCTGATTGGGTATTGAATTATCTAAAAACTTGAGATCACTTTTGATGTTAACGCGACAAACCAAAGTTTCTTCTTTGCTCTTTTCCTTTATTTCCTCCTTTGGCTTTTCAACAACCTGCGGCTTAATTTCTTTATTTTGTACTTCCGGATTGCGTTGTTCTTCCCACTTGGCAAAAGCTTTATTTAAAACCGCCGTGTATAATTTTTGATCCATAATTGTTTGATGCATTAAAAACGCGCCTATGCCTGTTAAATAAATTGCAATTTTATTATCGCTGTAGCTTTGTTTGGTTTCATAAAATTCTTCCAGATCCGCTTTGTCTCCATCGGTAATCTTAAAAGCATCAAATAATATGGAATTGGCTTCGCTCATTTTCAGGCCACCGTAACGAGCCAATTCCAAACATCCGCCAAAAATTAAAAATTTTACACCCAGTCGAGAAAATTGATTTTGCAGTGCGGAACGGACATTTAGATTGGATAATATTTCACTTAGAAAATAAATCAGGTATTGTTTATACTCCAAAGGAGCTTCCGGATAAGCACTGGTTTTGAGATTGGTTAAATCCGAATTGATATTAAAAGCCTTGACCAATGTTTGTGCTTTTTCAAAAAAATGTCCCTCAGAGACATCTTCTTTATCTTTTTCTTCCTGATTGATAAAAATATACCATGGGATGTTTTTTAGAACCAACGGAATAGCCATTGCCAAAAAGACAATAAAGAAGATAAAAAACAGCAACGAATTACTGTGTTCTTCACCGACAACTATTTCCAACAGAGGAAAAACCAGACTGACAAAAATATTGGCAAAGACCAGACTAACCAGAATCAGAGCAATAAATTTAACAATTGCTTTATAGATGTTGCGGCGGCTGTCGGCAATATCACGGACAACTTCGTTAGAATCTTTTTGGTAATCAATATTGCTTAATGATTTTTTGCTGCCTTTTTTTCCAGAGGGTGTGCTTATATATTCAACCGCCTCGACGTAGGTATTGTCGCTAATTTCAAAAGTTTCTTTGATTATTTTAACACGGTTATGCGCCGCCTCTTGCTCTTTTGCCAATTCATAGGCCTCGTGGCGCTGCTCAGTTGCAAAGCGTTCCAGCAACTGCCAATCGCTTCCCGTATCAACATATACCTCATAATGGGCAATTTTGGTCATCGCGTCAATATCCTTACAATACAAAAAAACCTGCATTCACTATAGCAAGTGCAGGTTAATAAATCGTAAGTCTTTTTGAGACTACTCGGCATCTCCAGTATTAATACCGAAAGCACCAAACTTGTTTTTGAATTTTGACAACTGGCCGCCAGTATCAACCAAACGGCGAACCCCTGTCCAAACGGGATGCGACTTCGGATCGACTTCCAAATTCATAACATCGCCCGCCTTACCCCAAGTCGAGCGGGTGGTATATTTTTGACCATCCGTCATTACATAAGTAATCTCGTGATAATCCGGATGAATTCCTTTTTTCATCTTTAAAAACTCCTAAACTTTGACATTAAGCGCAACAATTTTATGCCCCTTATACATTAAGCATTTAAATAACGCAAGCATTAATTTAAAAATTTTTTAATTTTTTAAATTTCTTCAAGCTCAACCGTATTTATCTTATCTGATCCCGTTCCGATGTTGATGACTTTTATGCTGAAATTTTTGTAGCCTTTTTTCAAAAGGTAGCTTCTGATTTCTATTGCCCGATTCAGGCTGATACGTTTTCTTTTGAAACTATCAACACCGTCATCAAGGTTATAAGAATAAATAGCTATTTTGTTTTTATCCGTATTTTTAAACTTGCTAGTCAATACATCAATTTCTGCTTTCTGTTGCGCCGTTAGTTCATCAACACCATCGGCAAAGGCTATCTTTCCGAGTTCTGGAGCAATCGTTTGTTCATCATCTATCAAGAGGGCCGGCGAAACGTCTCCCGCCGCTGAGGGCAAGCTTTCTTTTTTCTGAGGCTGCGGTACGTTCTCTGATGCTGAAACCTGAGGCTGAGGCAAAATATTCTCTTCCGGTGTGCTTGCCGGCGGCATTGTCTTTTTTGCAACGATCTCTGCAGAATCTGGTATGCCGGCAGCCGGTTGGTGTTCCAAAGGCTTTTGAATTTCTTCCGGCTGTGATGTTTTGGGTTGCGGTTGCGGCGCCGGCTCTACATCAACCACGACAACTTGTTCCGGCTCCTCTGCCTTTGTAGATTCGGGTTGCGGTGCAACCGGTAAAGTTAACGCAGGCTTTTCTTCTTTTTTTGTGAGCGGCTCTTTTTTAACAACCGGTTTCTTCTCAATTTTTTTAACTTTAGCGGGCTTGGGATCTGCCGGCAAAACAGGAAACAACGGTTGCGCCGGAGCCGCGAAAGAACTTTCCAAGCCGTCAAGCACGGACAAATCGACAATAACATCATCATCGGCCCGTGCCGACATCGCCGCAGCGGTTATTCCGATAACAAAAACCATCAATTTCCAGCGCATCGTCTCTCTCCTTTTTATTTCACCAAATCAAACAACTTTTTATCCAACTCGGCATTGGTTGCTATTAGATCACCCTCGGTCAAGACTAAACCTAAATCTGCATCGCGAATATCTTTTTGTTTTTTGGCCAAAACGCGGCCGCCGGATTCTTTGACCAAAAGAACACCCGCTGCAATTTCCGCCGCATCATGAGCAAAAGAAACTACCCCATCAAATCTTCCGGCCGCTAAATTTGCCAGATCAAGACTGACGGCACCAAAAAGACGAATTGCGCCAACACTACCCATCAAACCCTGAGCATCTTTGCCTCCGATGACGGCTTGAGCCAAATCTTTGCGGGCGGATACTCTCAACCTTTCATGATTGCGGTAACCTTCTTTGAAAGCGCCGTTGCCTTTTTCAGCAAAAAACATATCCGAGGTTGATGGATTATAAATTACAGCCGCAACAACTTTTCCGTCAACGACTTCGGCAATACTAACGGCAAAATAAGGTATGCCGTGCATAAAGTTGACTTCACCATCCAATGCCGAGACTAAAAAATGCGGCACGGACGGAACTGTCCCGCCTTTTGTGACCACAGCGTATTGCGGGCGTGCTTTCTGCAATTCGACCTTTAGGATTTTTAGTGTTCTGTCTATTGCGGCTTTGGTAAACGCCTCGTGGCCTTTAATTGAGGTCTGCAACTGTTCAATCTCGCTGAAATCACGGGATAAGCCGCTACCCGCTTTTTTGGCTATGGTTATCAACAGATTAAGATTGGTTGAAATGTATGTCATTATTTGGCTCTTTCAACATACGAAGCATCTGCCGTGGCAACAACAATTTTATCGCCAACACCGATAAACGGCGGGACAGTTGTGCGAACACCGTTGTCCAACATTGCCGGCTTATAGGAAGACGAGACGGTCTGTCCCTTGATAACCGGCTCGGTTTCTTTGACCTCACAAATAACTTGCAACGGCAATTCAACCGAAATCGGCTTGCCGTCGATCACGCTGACTTTTACCTCCATACCGTCGGTCAAAAACGGACGAGAATCGCCCAAAATATCGGCTGGCATGGCAAACTGCTCATATGTATCACTTTCCATAAAAGTCAGGCCGGTCGCGTCTTCATACAAAAACTGGCAGTCTTTGGTTTCAACCATCAGTTTCTCGACCATATCTTCGGTGCGGAAACGCTCGTTGGTTTTGGTTCCTTCTTCAACCGCTTTCATTTCAACCTGCATAAAAGCGCCGCCTTTTCCGGGTTTGACAAAATTGGTTTTAATGACCGTCCACGGCTTGCCTTTATATTCAATTACCCAGCCAATACGGATGGATCCTGCCTGTTGTTTCATTTTTTTACTCCTTAAAAATCTTTCTTAAACGCTGTTTTTATCAGCAAATTAATATAAACTTTGCTTTTTAGCAACCAAAATTTTCAAAATTTTTTGCGCCAATGACCACAAAATCGACATCTGAAAATTCCTCTGACGATGAGCCTTCCGTCGCAAACCATGCCGATGGAATTAAAAACAGATCGTTGTACCAAGAGAGAATTTCTTTGTCACGAGCCGGATCTGTCGGGCGAAAAATAATAAATTCCGGTTCTATTTCGCCGGCGAGCATTGCTTCGTGGCGGTGAGCCGGAATAATAACGCCTAGCGTTTTTTTCTTTAGGCATTCCCGCAGCTCTTTTAACTGAATCTTCAGCGGCTTTGAAACGTCCGGCTCCTTAACGACGCCGTCCAGATTGTATTTTTGGCACATTTCCAAGGCCTTCGCACCAAAAGCTAAAACCATTTTTCCGGTATTGATGATTTCGCTTATTTTTTGTTCCGGCAGGGTATCTGCGGCCATATAGCAGGCTATTTTATCGTCTATCCAGACGCGATCGCCGGCGGATGCTATAAACAGGATTATCTTTGGCATAATTTGCTTTATCTCTTGTAAAAGTCAGACAGATGGTTATTATGTTTTCTTGAATAATAAGGGAATATTTTAAAAAGAGAAAGCAAAATCCGCGATGGAAGACAAAATTTTTAATTTTACGGAAACCAGAGATGCTTTAGGCCAGCTCTCTGCCGATTTGGTTGAATTAGAATCTCTTATAAAAACAAAGCAAAAATGTCTAAAAACAGAACAAAAAAAATTGCTGGATAAGCTTGCCTCCGAAGAAGAAAAAACTACCCTGCTGCGCCAAGCCACCGAGGAGACTTTGGCTAAGATCGAAAACATAAACCAATATATTGAAAAGGCTTTATGATATGGCACAGGTTACTATTTCCATTAATTCCCGCGAATATGCCATTGCTTGTGAAGATGGACAGGAGGCTCGAATCCTACAGCTGTCGCACATTCTGGACGAGAAGGCTCAGCTTTTGACCGACGGAACGTCTCAAATCAGCGAAAGTATGTTGCTTGCTATGGTTGCGTTGCTGCTGGCTGATGAGTTGTCTGAACTCAAAAAAGAAAAAGGAAAACCTGAATTTTCTTCGCAAAACGAATCTGAAAAACTGAAAAAAATTGACGTCGAACTGGCTTGTATAATAAAAAGTTTGAATGATCGTTTAAAAATGCTTGCCAAAGAAATAAATTTGTTATAGCATATCTTCATAAAAGGTTTTAGAGACTGCGTAGTTCGTAGATTAGCAGGTCTTCCGAGCCAACATTATTGTATAGGGAGCTGTCTCTGAATAAATCGTGGTTTATTTATATGGCGCCCACTTATTGACCCGCGGTTCGTTTCAAGAATGTATATACGGCTAAACGGTTTCTAGCAATCTTGTCGAGCATGCTTAAGAGAAAACTCCGTTGACTGCAACGGGGTTTTCTTGATTGTAAAACAGAGGACGGAATTTTTGAGAATCATTTATTTGGGTGATATTGTTTCCAGATCGGGACGCGAAGCTGTTATTGGTGCTGTTCGCCCACTAAAAGAAAAATATGCTTTTGATGCGTTGGTTGTGAATGCCGATAATGCCGCGCATGGGTTTGGCTGTACACCCAAAATATGCAATACATTATTTCAAGCCGGCGTTACGGCGATTGTTACCGGCGACCATGTCTGGAATCAAAAAGAGCTTTTTTCTTTTTTGGACGATTGTAAAAGAATCGTCCGACCGCTGAATTACTCAGAAACACTACCGGGTGTCGGCGCACGCGAAATTCCATTGGATAACGGAAAAAAACTGCTACTGGCAGAAGTCGTCGGCAGAGTCTTTATGGAAGCCGTTAATTGCCCTTTGCTGGCTCTTGATAAGTTGCTTAGTCGTTATATTTTGGGTAAAAATATTGACGCCATATTTGTTGATATTCATGCGGAAGCTACGGCAGAAAAACAAGCTTTTGCTCATTTTTTTGACGGTCGTGTCTCCGCCGTTATCGGTTCACATACCCACGTGCCGACCAATGATGCCGTTATTCTGCCTAAAGGAACCGCTTATCAATCTGATGCGGGAATGTGCGGCGACTATAACAGTGTTATCGGTTTCGACCCGCAAACGCCGATTGAACGACTGAAAGATAAATATTCGCTCGGGCATCTGGAACCAAGCACGGGTCGCGCTACTGTATGTGGTACTTTTGTTGAAACTGATGAGCAAACAGGACTTGCCGTCAAAATTGAGCCTATAAAATTTACTCTATGATCGAGCTGCCAAACGGTATTTCTTTGCCAATTCCCTGCTTTATATTTTCATAATGAACGAATCCTGTTTCGCCATTATCGATCATGACTCTAGCCCATATCTTATCCGGTGTATAGCCTGTCAAGCGAACCGTCGTCGCGGCGGGAAGTGTTTTAATAACGTCAAAATTCTCAGATGGTCCGTACATGATTTTACTTTTGGTCAAAAGATGATATAACTTTGAATTATCTG
Organism: uncultured Alphaproteobacteria bacterium; assembly: GCA_944393715.1. Lineage (GTDB taxonomy): Bacteria > Pseudomonadota > Alphaproteobacteria > RF32 > CAG-239 > CAZU01. The sequence continues at coordinate 11,389 of CALYBB010000033.1, read as the reverse complement.
ATTTATCAAGCGGTATGCTCATTATTTTGCCAACAACAACATCATCAACACTTTGTCCGCCGCCTTCAAAATTTACCTGCTGGTAGTAATTAATTTTATCGTCTTTGGAAAAAAGATGCCATAATTCTGCATCGCTTAAATTAAAGTATTTATCAGCTGTTGAAAAAAGCAAAACAACAACCAAGAACAGCGGGAACAATAATTGACTGCTTCTTAGCAATGCAACGTTCCAAACCGGCGGGCAAGAAGCTTTAACATTTAAGCCGATTAAAAAAGATTCTACCAGCGGCCGATCTTTTTGAGGCAGAAGAGCAAGAGCCTGTCTGCCGCATTTTAAGGCTTTGACCGGCTGTTTATCTTTTGCATAGGCAATCATATTATGCAGCAATATTTTTGAGCTCTCGCCATAAAGAATAGGATTCTTAAAATTGCTCCACAAAATTTTTATGTTTTTGACAAAACTCTTTGGATGCCACCAGCCGACCAACCAGTTTAATAAGGCGGTTTGAAGGGTCAGACGCAAAGCTTTCTCTCGGGAAACGGTTTTTGAACCGCCTCCGGAAACATAATTTATTCCCCAAGCCCTAATCCACTGTAAATTCAGAGCGCGGATATCCACCCCTTCCTCGCCGTCCTTAAAGGGGGTTATATTTTCTACATCTGGATAATTTTCTTTGGTATAAACCAGCGACAAAATATCGTAAATTAGGCGATTTTTTTCATCGCTCAGTGTTTCATAAGCAACAGAAAGCTGCTGAAAAATATCTGTCGTATCTTTGTCTTTATTGTAATCAGGGTGCCATCGTTTGGCCAGTTCACGATAAGAATGCTTGATCTCATCAAATCCGGCATTCGGTGAGATATTTAATATCCGATAATATTCCAAAGCATCTTTCATTTAGACATAAATTCCCTTACTTATTGTATTTTCTTCCTGAAATATCACAAAGCTCTCTTGCCGGTTGATTTTAACCGTCCCCGCATAATCCAAATCGTACAACGACTTTTTAAATAAATTGATAATATGGGAACAAAAATCATCATCTAGCGCGTTTGAAGTGCGGATAATCAAGTCAAATTGCCTTTTTTGCGCATTGGCGAATCCGTCAAACTGAAAACTTCCCAATTTAGAAAATTCGGTTTCGACAATAAATCTTGTGCCATTTTGCTTCTTTTTCGAATCTTCTTTTTGTTTTTTTTCGTCTTTTTTGACGGCTATTTTCAACGGGGTAAATTGATTTCCGTCAAATAACGGCATTTCCACAACCCGCCATGACACCGTTTCTTTCAGAGCCGATACGACAAAATTGTTTAGTTCTTCGATAATATGGCGGCGAATCGGTGGATCAAAACCTTGGATTTTTGCCATATCTGTCTTTAGCCACCGGCTAAGATCTTTATGAAGGGCGGCTTGATAGAAATTATATATATTGTTCAGCAAATTATCCTTTTGCAGAGGCAACCGCGCAGCCACCGCCGCAAAAATATCCGGAGACAATTTTCCGATGGCCTCCAAATTTTTAAATAACGGCAAGGTTGTTAAAATATCTTTTCCGGCAGAAATATTATTTTCGGGCAAAAAAGACCTCAGCAGTCCATCCAATATGCTGATTTTTTGTTCTGAAACAGGAATGATGCCATTAATATTCAACAATACCGTTTCGGCCGGCGGCAGTTTAATTTTAGAGACGAAAAAAGTTTCGCCCAGCGGGGTTTGAATTCTTGTCATATCATTAATCCGGCCGATAATGCTGCCGCTAATTTTTTGTCCTGCTACATTTTCAAAAACTTGTTTCAACACATTTTCAATCTTCGAGATATTTTGAAAACTTTGGACTTTTTCCTGCAAAGCTGTTTGCAATTGCTGCAAAACCATTTTATTGTTTTCGTTTTCAATATTTCCGACAGATGCCAGAGAAACTTCGAGCTGCGGCGCCACAACTGCGGCGTGTTGCCTGAGCGGGGGCGAAATATTGAGATCTTTGAGTGCCTTTTCAATATAGGCGTCAACTTTTACCGGCCGAACGTCTATTTGTTTCAGAACATCCGGATTAATTTCTTTTATGAGCGGCGGTGAAGCTTCTGATGTTTCTGTTTTTATCGGGAATAACTGGCCGCCAGCACCGACCCTCACTGAAAAGACCTTACTTTCGTTTAATGATGACATTGGCTGGCCTGACAGCAAGAGAATATTGAAACTTTGACCATTTATCTGAAGGAGAGCTTTTGACACACCATTTTCCGACGGAAAAATTTCCAGCTGTGCCAACATTCCCTTTTTTAAAAGTTTTGCCAGTTCCGGCGAGGTATCTTTTATCTGCAAAACCGACAAATTATCGGTCGACGGCAACGATAAACTCGGCAATAACGGATTAATTGCAGGACTCATTCTTTAATATCCTTTCGGCAATGGCCATTATATCCAGAGCAGCTTCGGACTGTGGATAACGGCTTATAATCGTGTTTTGGCTGCGTATAGAATCCCTGACCCGCGTATCTTGCCTGATAATACCCAGCAGCGGCGGCGAAATTTTCAAGAACTCCCGACATGCTCTTTCTAACATGGCATAAGTCCGCAAGCCGTCATTAATCGTGTTGGACTGATTAATGACTATTTTCAGGGCTGTCCGCGGATATCTTCCGGCAAATAATTTTATCAGACTGTAGCTGTCAATTACCGAACGCGGTTCGTCCGTACACAGCATAACAGCCGTTCCTGACATTCCCGTTAAGACTTTGGCTGCATTGGATAAACCGGCTCCTATATCTAAAATCGTTTTGTCGTAATTTTGCGACAGAATACTCAGATCATCTCCCAATATCTGCAACCGGCCAACCGATACCGTTGACAAACCTATACCTGCCGGATTGCCCGCCGCAATATCAAAATGTCCTTTATCATAATTAAAGACAACCTGATTTAGGCTGTTTTGGCCATTGATAACAGCATTTAGATCATTAGCATCTGCCAGTCCCAGCTGTATTTTAATATTATTTAAACCACAATCACCATCAAACAATAAAACTTTTTGTTTGAGTTGGCTCAGAGCGTGGGATAAGCTTACGGCAAACCATGTCTTGCCGATACCGCGGCGGCCGGAGACAACCGCAATAATATTTTTGCCTTTCTGCTTTGAAGCTTCAATGGCAAAAATATCGGATTTTTTATTGTTTTCTGTCATCGGCTATATTTGGCCCACAGTTTTTATTTTGGCTTTTGGATGAATTTCATTTTGCGACATAACAACACTTAAGGGTCTAAAACGCTCAACAATTGATCGCACAAAAGGACGAATCCCCGGACTGGTTAATAAGACAGGATTCTCACCTTTGGCGGCCAAATCTTCCATAACCATACGAACTTTCGTAATAAAAGCCTGAAGCTGGCTCGGCGCCATAGCCAGCTGTTTTTCATCGCCCTCACCAACGATTGCCTGCGCAAAATTCTGCTCCCACTCAGCTGACAGCGGAACCAGAGATATAACGCCAAACTCATTAGCATAGGCATTTGAAAGCTGTCTGGACAGGCGCGTGCGGACATGCTCTGTTATCAGCATGAGGCTATGGGTTGATGCAACCGCTTCGGAAATACCCTCGAGTATTGTCGGCAAATCGCGAATAGATACTCTTTCTTGCAGCAAATTTTTAAGAACGCGCTGTAATGCGGCCAGACTGATCTTATTCGGAATAAGATCTTTAACCAATTTTTGATGTTCTTTATCCATTTCATCCAATAGTTTTTGGGTTTCGGCATAAGACAACAATTCGGGCATATTTTCTTTGACCAATTCCGTGATATGGGTGGTCACCACCGTGGCCGGATCAACAACCGTATAACCACGAAACATAGCCTCTTCGCGGTAGGATGGATCTACCCACATAGCTTTAAGGCCGAATGTCGGCTCAAAAGTATCTTCACCGGGCAAATTTATCTTCTCGCCACGCGGATCCATAACCAAAAGCTGTGTCGGTCTCAATTCTCCTTTGCCGGATTTGACTTCTTTAATATAAATATTATATTCATTGGCTTCCAGCTGCATATTATCTTGAATGCGAATCGACGGCATGACAAAACCAAGCTCTGCGGCCAAAGCACGGCGCAAGGCCTTAATTTGATCGGTCAGTTTGCGGTTGGAGTCTTCATTGATTAAAGGCAACAGACCATATCCTATCTCTAACCGGATCAAATCAACTTTCAAGACATTGGCTATCGGCTCATCGGCTAATTTGCTCAAAGCGCTTTGTTTTTGTTCCTGTTCCATTACCGCCTGTGCCTGAGCGTATTCTTCTTTTTGCCGCTTATCAAGATAATACGCGGTTCCGCCAGTCAGGCAGGACAGCAACAAAAACGGCACCGCCGGCGTGCCCGGTATCATCCCCAGACAAACCGCCAAAGCTGCACTCATACCGAGGGCTTTTGGATAATTAGCCAACTGTTCAAATAAGACCTTATCGGTTGATTCGGTCATGCCAGCTTTGGACACCAAAATGCCCGCAGCAACCGAAACAATCAATGCCGGAACCTGACTGACCAGCCCATCGCCGACAGTCAAGCGGGTATAGGTTTCACCCGCTGCGGAAAAGCTCATATCATTTTGCACCATGCCGATGATAATACCGGCAACAATGTTGATAAAAGTTATCAGCAAACCGGCTATTGCATCGCCGCGAACAAATTTTGAAGCACCATCCATCGCCCCGTAGAACGAACTCTCTTTTGACAAGTCTTCGCGGCGTTTTTTGGCTTCTTCTTCATTAATCAGACCGGATGACAAATCGGCGTCAATAGCCATCTGCTTACCAGGCATTGCATCCAAAGCAAAACGGGCGGCAACCTCGGCAATACGGCCGGAACCTTTGGTAATAACCACAAAATTTACCAAAACCAAAATGGCAAACACAATAACGCCGATGACAAAGTTATTGCCCATGATGAACCCGCCGAATGCCTCAATAACTTTACCGGCTGCATCTGTTCCAAGATAGCCCTGCGACAAGATCAGGCGTGTGGACGCCAGGTTTAAGGCAAGACGGTATAATGTGGTTATCAATAATACCAGTGGAAAAGCACTAAATTCTATCGGCTTTTCAATAAAAATTGCCATCATCAGCACAACACAGGACATGGTTATCGACAAAGCCAGCGAAATATCCAACAGCCATGTCGGCAGCGGCATGATCAAAATGACCAGCATCAAGATAATCGCCACCGCAAACAATAAATCGCCGCGTTTGGCCGAGCCTAAAAACATTTCCTTAAAAGACATATTGCCGAAAACGTTTGCCGCTTGTTTTGCCATTGCCCGCAATTACTCCTGATGCACAGAAGGGATATCAAATCCTTCTTCCTGATATTGTTTAAGCTTGTTGCGCAGCGTGCGGATGGATATTCCCAAAATGGTTGCCGCGACCGAACGATTCCACGAAGTGCTTTCCATCGTATCCAAAATTAATTTGCGTTCAACCGAAGCTATTGTCTGTCCTACCGCCGCTGTTGGTTCGGCTTCTGTTGATTTGATGGCCGAAGTGTCTTGCAACATAATTGCATTTTCATCAATTTCATCGCCCGAAGCCAATAAAACCGCCCGATGCATTGTATTTTCAAGCTCTCGAACATTTCCCGGCCACAGATAATTCAACAGCATTTTTTCGGCACCGACAGACAGATCTTTCATCGGCAATTCATTTAACTCTGAATATTTTTTAATAAAATGCTTGGCCAAAACAATAATATCTCCCTGTCGATCTCGTAAATCAGGTATGCGCAAATTAATCACATTGAGCCTGTAATACAAATCCTGACGGAAAGTGCCATCGGCAACACATTGCTCAAGATTGCGATTTGAGGTAGCGATGATACGGGTATCTACTTTTATCGGCGCTTTGCCCCCGAGACGATCAATTTCTTTTTCCTGAATAGCTCGCAACAGTTTGGCCTGCAAACCGATGTTCATTTCGGATATTTCATCCAGCAGCAAAGTACCGCCGGAAGCTTCCTCAAACTTGCCAATACGACGCGCAACCGCTCCGGTAAAAGCGCCTTTTTCGTAACCAAACAATTCTGATTCTAACAAAGCTTCGGGAATAGCGGCACAATTTACAGCCACAAATTTTTGATTGGCTCTCTTAGAATTATCATGAATAAAGCGGGAAAATATTTCTTTACCGGTTCCGGAGGAGCCCGTCAGCAAAATACTTGCCTCCGAAGGAGCTATTTGTTTGGCCATTTTTAAAATAGCCTCAGTTTTTTTATCGCCGTAAATCAATGCGTGATTTTCCCGCGTGGCGGCAGCCAAAACGGCACCGATCAACTCCGGATCTGGCGGCAGGGGAATGTATTCTTTGGCACCGGCCTTGATTGCTTTAACCGCCAGCGATGTGTCATTGGCAACACCGCAAGCCACCACCAAAACATTAATGCGCGCTGCTTCCAGAGAAGAAATCAGTTTGTGGACGTCAAGAGTCACATCAACCATTACCAGCTCTATTGCCGCACCGGAACACAAAATATCAATGGCTTTTTCGATATTGTCCGCCAAAGACACCTGACCGCCCTTGGAAATGGCAATTTTGCTCGCCGCTCCGATTTGACCGTTTAATGTTCCGACAATTAACAATTCCATCGTCTATATCCTATTTGTTCGGCGCTTTGACAATCTCCGTCATCGTGATGCCAAGTTTGTCGTCCACGACGACGACTTCGCCTCGGGCAACCAAGCTGTTATTGACATAAATATCTATAGCTTCGCCGACTTTGCGATCAAGCTCTATGATAGCCCCTTTATTAAGTTTCATTAATTGGCTGACTTTCATATTCGTCTTGCCCAAAACTGCCGAGACTTTTACCGGAATATTATAAACAGCCTCAAGATCTGACGTTGATGTCGGGATATCAAAGTCTTCTGATCCGACATCTTTGCGTAAAATCGGCTCATCGTCCAAAACTTTGTCTTCGCTCATCTCATCTAGTTCAAAATTATTGTTTTCCATCTTCCCCCTCATGCGTATTGTCATTAATCATTGCGTCAACTTTATCCAATATTTTTGAGACCCTGCGCTCAACACTACCGTTTTTCCATTCAACCCGACAGTCTGAAACACCTAACCCACCGTCTTTATGAACAGCTATCCGTCCTTCAAAATCATTTTGTTCCGCCAAACGACCGATGCTGTCTGCCACCAGCGGCACTGTTTCGGGATTAAAAGCAAAAGACAACGTATCCTGAGCGGCAAAATTGGCGAAGTTTTCAGACAGAAAATTTTTAACCTCGGCTTCTGCCCGCTCACGTTCCAGTGTTGGCAAAATTTTGCGCACGGTTTCAACCGCAAAATTCAGTGCTGCTTTTTCAACATCCATCATGCGTTTGTCAACTTCGGCAAAAATTGACGATAATTGCTCCTTAATATCTCCTAATAATATATTGCTTTTTTGCATCTCGCTTTCGGCTGCGCTGTTAAAACCTTTTTCATAAGCTTTCTCTTCTGCCAGCCGGATTGCTGCATCAAGTTCTTCTTTTGAATAAGAAGGTTCTTTATTTTCGGGCTCCGGTTTAACTTCTTCCGGAGGGATTTCTTCGGGCTGCGGTTTAATTGGTTCCTGTTCTGCAGCTGTTATGATTTCCTCTGCCGACACAGTCTCTGTAACAAGTTCCGGTGCGGCGGCAGGCTCTTGATCGGCAATAGAATTTTCAGTCGAGACTTCCGCTGTTTTGGCATTGTCATCTTCGACAACAAAATTATCAAACATATATTTGCGATATTCTACCACCTGTCGTCAAACCTTTTAATAAACCAATTCGTCGCTTTCTTTACCTTCTGACACAAAGATTTCGCCGCTATTGGCTAAATCTTTGGCGGTTGAAACAATATACTGCTGCGCTTCCTCGACGTCGCGCATCCGAACCGGCCCCATGGCGTCCATATCTTCCTTAATAATTTTTCCGGCGCGGGTTGACATATTATTAAAGAACAATTCTTTAACCGTTTCCGACGCCCCTTTCAAGGCAACGGCAAGCTTGTCTTTGTCAACATTGCGCAGCAAAATCTGAATACCTTGAGAATCGACCCTAATCAAATCTTCAAAGGTAAACATCAGTGATTTGACCCGCTCGGCACTTTCGCGATTGCGCTCCTCCAAAGCTTCCATGAAACGTGTTTCGGTATTGCGATCCAGTGAGTTAAAGATGTCGGCAATCAATTCGTGCGCATCGCGTCTGGTTGACTTGGACAAATTGCTCATAAATTCTTTGCGCAATGTTTTTTCAAGACTGTCCAAAACTTCTTTTTGCACCGAATCCATCCGCAGCATACGCATGACGATTTCCATGGCAAAATTTTCGGGAAATAGCGCAATTACTTTGGCTGCATGCTCGGCCTTAATCTTTGATAAAATAACAGCGATTGTTTGCGGATACTCGTTTTTCAGGTAGTTGGCCAGGACATGCTCATTGACATTGCCCAGCTTATCCCACATCGTGCGCCCAGCCGGCCCCCTGATTTCCTCCATAATTACCGAAACGCGATCTTTATCCAAAGCTTTAGCCAATAAACGCTCAGTGCTTTCGTAGGAACCTATCAAACTGCCGGTGCTTGATATTTTATCATTGAACTCGGCAATCAGCTGTTCAATAATGTTCGAATTAATCTTGCCTAAAGAGGCCATAATTACCGACAATTCTTTGATTTCTTCATCATCCATCATCGAAAACAACGTTGCCGAACGTTCTTCATCCAGAGAAAGCATCAAAATAGCCGCTTTCTGCTGCCCTGATAAAAGATTGTAATCGTCAATAACGTTTTGTTTCATACTTTTTATTCCTACCCTTCGTTATTGTACAGCCATGAGCGGATAACATTGACTGCCGCATCCGGATTTTTCTCGACTGTTGCATTCAGTTTCTTCAAAGACGAAACTTTGATTCGACCATCAACCTTGTTAAGGTTAACCAACTCTTCTGCCGTTTCGTCAAAATTATCATTCAAAAAGCTGGACAACAACAAGTTGTCTTCCTCTTCTCCGGGCGCGATCAGCTTGTCTGCCGCATTGGAACCCGAGACTTCAAATGCATTGTTGATCAATGGACGAATAACCAATAAAATAACCAGAATCGCTACGATTGCAACACCCAGCCCTTCGGTCATACGCATCAGCTCTGATTTGTTGAAACCAAAATATAACTGTTCAATCTTGTCTTCCATGTTGCCCATTGCGGAAGCAAACCGGAGATTTTCAACCTCAACCAAATCGCCGCGGTCGGCATTATATCCTACGGCCGATTTAACCAAATCGGTTATTTGTTCCATCTCTTCCGGTGTGCGCGGGCGGTAGGTCAAATTTCCATCGGCATCTCTTTCATAAACGCCATCGACCGAAACTGCCGCGGTCAACCGCCTGATTGTTCCGGTATTTTTGACCTTGTTGCGAATGATTTTTGATATTTCGTAATTAATCGTTTCTTCAGTTTTGGAGGTCGTATCGTAGATGCCGCTGTCGGAAGTTGCTCCGTCGCCGTTAGGAATATTCTGCGCGACAGTTACCGGCTGCGAGGCTCTGGCCGAAGTGCCTTCTTCAGAAATAGTTGCCTGCGAGCGGATAACCTGACTATCCGGATCATAAATTTCTTCATTGGTAACGACTTCATCAAAATCCATCTCTATATTGACTTGAGCCTGAGCTTTGCCGGCGCCGAGACTCTTTTCCAGCAGATTTTGGACTTTCTGGGTAATCTTGCGTTCTTGTTCCAGACGCATGGCTTCATTATTGTTGTTTTTGATAATTTCATTCTGCTCTTCGCTGAATTCCGTCAACAAATTGCCGTTTGAATCGATAATTGAAACATTCTTGACCTCAAGCTTGGGCACAGCAGCGGCAACCAGTTTTTGAATTGACTGAATATTTTGCTGGCTTAAGCTGCCTTGTTTGGTCTTAATAACCACCGAAGCGGTCGGCACCTGTTCTTCACGTGAAAATATTTCGCGCTTGGGCATAACCAGATGCACCCGCGCCGAACGGATATTATCTACCGAACGAATGGTGCGCGCCAGCTCTCCTTCCAATGCCCGCAACAGATTAACGTTTTGTACAAAATTGGTGGAACCGAGCGCGTCCGTGTGATCAAAAACCTCATAGCCTACGTTTGAACCTTTGGATGATAAAGCCAAATCGGCTGTTTCAATCCGCATTTTGTTGACTTGTTCAACCGGAACCTGAACCTCGGTGCCGTTTTTGGTCAACTTGTATTTAACGTTTGAAGAATCAAGCTTGGCCACAATCTGCTTGGCATCCTCCAAATCCAAATCCGTATACAAAACGGCATAATCGCTGCTGCTCATTTGCACCGCGACATAAACAAAAAAGCTGATCAAGAAGATAATGATAGCTGCAATAGACGCCAATTTAGACGGCGACATATTTTTTATCGTCTGCAGAATATTATTCATAGATTCCCCAATCTACATAACAAAAAAACAAACAATATAAATCCGGCGGCAAAAAACCGCTCAAATTTTCCCCTTTATTTATCCTTAACTTAAAAAACGTTTTTAGTTAACTGTTTATTTAAGATATTAACAGCCTCAAAAAAAGGAAGCTTTGAAAACAAAGCTTCCTTTCTTAAGTTTCAGGAGTTTTTAATAATAATTCATGCTAGATTAATCGGGTCAGCTCATCGAGCATTTCATCCGATGTGGTAATAATCTTACCGGCTGCCGAATAGGCTCTCTGAACAATAATCATGTTGGAAAATTCGGTGGCCAGATCAACTGTTGAGCTTTCCAGAGAACTTGAGACGATTTCGCCCGCACCACCGGTGGTCGCTTTGGTCAACAACGGATTGCCGGACTCGGTAGTCGCAATCCAAACATTGTTGTTTAAGGCCTCCATGCCGTTGGCATTGGTAAACATAGCCAGCGGGATAATGGCAATCGGTTTGGTTTCGCCGTTGGAGAACACCGCAGTTACGACGCCGTCTTCGCTAACGGTAACACCGGCATAGCTGCCGAAGGTGGCGCCATCCTGATTAATATAACCCGTGGTGAACTCGCCGGAAAGATTGGTCAGACCTGTCGACACGTTCTCGCTGCCCATGTTGATTGAAATTTTAACACCGTCGCCGTCGGCAATATTGCCGGTCATATCTTGCGCGCCGTTGGCCCAAAAGATCTCCATATCTTCGATGTTAATTTCTTTCGGCGTACCATCGGAATTGAACATAACCGCCGGAATTTGAGCACCGAGCTGTTCAACGTCTTTATAAGTGAAGGTGCTGGTAATCGGCGTTGTTTTGGTCAAAGCGCTGTCAACGCCGCCGCTGATATATCTGGCGTTGCCGGTCAGGCCGCTGTCGATAACAATGTCCTCACCGGTTGAAGAAGGAAGAATCTGCAGCGT